>NZ_JAUTAN010000001.1:0-312886 GCF_030818655.1 Nocardioides zeae
CACCTCGACGTCTTCTGCCTCGACCAGCGCACCTTCCGCGGCGCGAACTACGCCGGCACGACGGAGGGCGAGCCGGCGCTGCTCGGCGAGGAGCAGACCGCGTGGCTCATCCGCGAGGTCATCGCCTCGCGCGCCACGTGGAAGGTCATCTCCGCCGACCAGCCCATCGGGCTGGCCCCGCGCCGCCAGCAGGACCTCGACGGCTACGGCAACGGCGACCACGGCGCGCCGCGCGGCCGCGAGCACGAGCTGGCGCGGATCCTGTCGGCCTTCAAGGCCGCCGGCGTGCGCAACGTCGTGTGGATCACCGCGGACGTGCACTTCACCGCCGCGCACCGCTTCGACCCCGCGGACGCGGCGTACACCGACTTCGACCCCTTCTGGGAGTTCATCTCGGGGCCGCTGGCGGCCTGCGCGTTCGGGACGAAGGAGCCGGACCGCACGTTCGGGGCGACCCAGCTCTACGTCAAGGGCAACACCGTCGACCACCGCCGCGCGCCCCGGCCCGACCAGACCTACGTCGGGTGGGGCGAGATCGACGCCGACGGCCGGCTGCGGGTCGAGCTCCGCGACGCGGCGGGCACCGTGCTGTGGTCGGTGGACCTCGATCCGGCGGATCCCGTTACGCCTGCGGCTTAACCCGTCGCGCGCTCGGGGTGGGCGGCCTACTCTGGTGGGCGTATGAGCAACGCACCTGACTTCTCCCTCTCCGCCGAGCTGGCGGCCACCTCCGACTGGGACGACGACGACTTCGTCTCCGGGTACGCCGACGAGCCCGACGACCTCGTCGAGGACGTCGTCCCCGCCGACGGGCCCGACCCCGAGGACCTCACGACCGGCGCGATGGACCTCGCCGAGCGCCACCAGTTGCGCCGCGTGGCCAGCCTGCGCACCGAGCTCGAGGACATCACCGAGGTCGAGTACCGGCAGCTCCGCCTCGAGCGCGTCGTGCTCGTCGGCGTCTGGACCGAGGGCTCCGTCGCCGACGCCGAGAACTCCATGGCCGAGCTGGCCCTCCTCGCCGAGACGGCGGGCTCCGAGGTGCTCGAGGCGCTCTACCAGCGCCGCCAGAGCCCCGACCCCGCGACGTACGTCGGTCGGGGCAAGGTCGAGGGCATCGCCGAGATCGTGCAGGCCACCGGCGCCGACACCGTCATCTGCGACGGTGAGCTGGCGCCCAGCCAGCTGCGCAACCTGGAGGACCGGCTCAAGGTCAAGGTCGTCGACCGCACCGCGCTGATCCTCGACATCTTCGCCCAGCACGCGAAGAGCCGCGAGGGCCAGGCGCAGGTCGAGCTGGCGCAGCTGAGCTACATGAAGCAGCGTCTGCGCGGCTGGGGCGGCAACCTGTCGCGCCAGGCCGGTGGCCGGGTCGCCGGCGGCGCGGGCATCGGTGGTCGTGGTCCCGGTGAGACGAAGATCGAGACCGACCGTCGTCGCATCAACACGAAGATCGCCAAGCTGCGCCGTCAGCTCGCCCAGATGAAGGGCACGCGCGACACGATGCGCTCGGAGCGCCGGCGCAACCAGATCCCCAGCGTCGCGATCGCGGGCTACACCAACGCGGGCAAGTCCTCGCTGCTCAACCGCCTGACCGACGCGGGCGTGCTCGTCGAGAACGCGCTGTTCGCGACCCTGGACCCGACGACGCGCCGCACGACGACCTCCGACGGCCGGGTCTACACGATGTCCGACACCGTCGGGTTCGTGCGGCACCTGCCCCACCAGCTCGTCGAGGCGTTCCGGTCGACGCTGGAGGAGGTCGCCGACTCCGACCTCATCCTCCACGTCGTCGACGGCTCGCACCCCGACCCCGAGGGCCAGATCGCCGCCGTGCGCGAGGTCTTCGCCGAGATCGGCGCCGACAAGGTGCCCGAGCTGCTCATCGTCAACAAGGCCGACATCGCCGACGAGATCGCGCTCGCGCGCCTCAAGCAGCGCGAGCCGCACCTCGTGGTCGTCAGCGCCCGCACCGGCGAGGGCATCGCCGAGGCGCTGCGCGTCGTCGAGGGCGAGCTGCCCCACCCGGCCGAGCCGTTCGACGTGCTGGTGCCCTACGCCCGGGGCGACCTCATGAACCGCATCCACCAGCACGCGGAGATCGACCAGCTCGAGCACACCGGGGACGGCACGCGCGTCTCCGGGCGCGCGAACGCGTCCCTCGCGGGCGAGCTCGCGCCGTACGCCGCGGGGTGAGCCCCGCTCCCCGGCGGCGTGCCGGGGGAGGGGCCGCACGGCGTTGCCGATGCCACGGCGCGGCGGAGGGTCTGTAACCTTTCATCCGTTTGCGTCCTCGTCGGCCCTCGTCAGAGCAGGTAGTGCATGTCTCGCGGAATCATCCTCCGACTGCTGTTCGTGGTCGCGCTGCTCGCCGCCTGTGCGGCCGCCGCGTGGAAGATCGAGCCCCGACTGGGCATCGACCTCGAGGGCGGCAGCCAGATCACGCTGACCGTGCTCTCCGACCAGGCGGGGGAGGACCCGACCGCCGGTGAGGTCGACCAGGTGGTCGAGGTGCTCCGCCAGCGCGTCGACGGCCTCGGCGTCAGCGAGTCGACCGTCGTGCGGTCCGGCTCCAACCGGATCATCATCGAGCTGCCCGGCGTCGAGAACCCCGACGAGGCGCTCGAGGTGCTCGGCCAGACCGCGCAGCTCGAGGTGCGGCCCGTCGTCCGGGCCTTCTCGCAGGCCGACACCGGCACCGTCCCCGAGTGCGCGGACGCCGCGGCGGCCGCCCGCGAGGACGGGTCCGCCGACGCCGAGGCGCAGGAGTGCGCCGTCACCGACGAGCAGGGCCAGGCCCTCGTGGTCGGCCCGGTCGCCCTCAAGGGCAACGACATCACCGGCGCTGCGGCCGAGCAGCCGCAGAACCAGGTCGACTGGGCCGTGACCGTCGACTTCTCGGGCGCCGGCTCCGACGCCTTCGGCGAGCTCAGCAAGGCCGCCGCCTGCGCCCAGAACCCCGCGAACCGCATCGCGATCCTCCTCGACGACGAGCCCATCTCCTCGCCCGAGGTCACCATCCCCTGTGGCGGCTCGATCACGGGCTCGACCCAGATCACGGGCAGCTTCAGCCAGGCCGAGGCCGACGACCTCGCCGTGCTCATCGAGGGCGGCTCGCTGCCCCTGCGCATCGCGGGCGAGGCCGACGGCCAGGACATCGCGCCCGACGTGCGCACCATCGGCCCCACGCTCGGCAACTCGGCCATCAAGTCGTCCGCCGAGGCCGGCATCATCGGTGTCGCGCTGACGGGCCTCTTCGTCATCTTCGTCTACCGCCTCGTCGGCCTCATGGCGACGCTCGCGCTCGCGACGTACGCGCTGATCTCCTACGCGATGCTCGTCTTCCTCGGTGCGACCCTGACCCTGCCGGGTCTCGCCGGATTCGTGCTCGCCATCGGACTCGCCATCGACGCCAACGTGCTCGTCTTCGAGAGAGCGCGGGAGGAGTTCGCCGCGAACCGGGCGGCGGGCCTCCGGCGCGCTCTCCAGGTGGGCTTCAACAAGGCCTTCACCGCGATCCTCGACTCCAACGTGACGACGCTCCTCGCGGCGATCCTGCTCGTGTTCCTCGCGTCCGGACCCGTCCAGGGCTTCGGCGTCACCCTCATCATCGGCACCGTGGCGTCGATGATCTCGGCGCTGGTCATCGCCCGCATCCTGACGACCGCGGCCGTCTCGTCGCGCTGGGTGAACCGCAACCCGAAGGTCACCGGCCTCGCGTCCGTGGGCCGCGTGCGGCTCTGGCTCGAGCGGAAGAACCCCCGCCTCATCCAGCGGCGCAAGGTGTTCGTGCTCGGCTCGCTGACCGCCTGCATCATCGCCGTCGCCGGCATCGCCACCCAGGGCCTCAACCTCGGCCTGGAGTTCACCGGTGGCCGCAACGTCATCTACGCGACGGAGCAGAGCATCACGCCCGACCGCGCCCGCGAGGTCATCGCGGACGCCGGCTTCCCTGAGGCCGTCGTGCAGTCGGCCGACGCGGGCGACATCTCCGTGCGCACCGGTCGCATCAGCGACGCCGAGGAGGGCCAGATCCGCGAGGCGCTCGACCAGGAGGTCGGGGTCTCCGAGGTCGTCTCCGACGACAGCCTGGGCGCGGCGCTCGGTGGCGAGCTCTTCCGCAACGCCATCATCGCGCTCGTCCTGGCCCTGCTCGCCCAGATGATCTACCTGGCGATCCGGTTCAAGTGGACGTTCGGTGTCGCCGCGGCGCTCGCGATGGCCAACGACGTCGTGCTCGTCGTCGGCATCTTCGCGTGGCTCGGCAAGCCCATCGACGGCGTCTTCCTCGCCGCCGCGCTGACGATCATCGGTCTCTCCATCAACGACACGATCGTCGTCTTCGACCGCGTGCGTGAGAAGTGGTGGGCGACGGGCCAGGCCCGCAAGGACCGCCTGGCGGCGGCCGCGGAGGCCGACGCGAAGGCGGCCGAGGGCGGCACCGTGCTGACCAAGAAGGCCGCCGAGGTGGAGGACCCGAACTTCGTCGACGTGACCAACCAGGCCGTCCTCGAGACGCTGCCGCGCACGGTCAACACCGGTATCGGCTCGATCTTCATCCTGGCCGCGCTCACCATCCTCGGTGGCGACTCGCTCCAGGACTTCGCGCTCGCGCTGCTCCTCGGCCTGCTGTTCGGCACGGCGTCCACGACGCTGCTCGCCGGACCGCTGCTGACGTACTTCAACCAGCGCTCGCCGTTCTCGCGCGACAAGAAGGAGAGGGCGACCCGCGACCCGAACGACTCGGGCGCCGTGGTCTGACCGACGCGCTCCCTCGCCGTACCGACGGCCCGCCCCTCGCCGGGGGCGGGCCGTTCGGCGTCGCTGCGGGGCTGACGCGTCGCCTGTGGATGCGCCGCGTCGTACCGGCGCCGCCGCGGCTAGGGTTGCCCGGGTGTCCTCCCCCTCCGCGAACGCCCCCGACGAGCCTGCCGTGACGGCCTCCGCCGGGCGTCCGTCGCGGGTGCGGGAGGTGCTCGGCACGGCGGTCGCCGCCCTCGGCGGGGCCGAGCGGGCGGGGCAGCTGCAGATGGCGGACGCCGTCGCGGAGGCCCTCGCCGACGAGGAGCACCTGCTGGTGCAGGCCGGCACCGGCACCGGCAAGTCGCTGGCCTACCTGGTGCCCTCGATGCTCCACGGGGAGCGCGTCGTCATCGCCACGGCCACGCTCGCGCTGCAGCACCAGCTGGTGGAGCGCGACCTGCCGCGGCTGGTCAAGGCGGTGAAGGGCGAGAAGGGCGTCGACACGTCCTACGCGGTGCTGAAGGGCCGGTCCAACTACGCGTGCCTGCACCGCATCCGCGAGGGCGTCCCCGACGACCAGGGCGTGCTGGTGGAGGTGCCGGAGGGCACGCTGGGCGCCGAGGTGCTCGCGCTGCGCTCGTGGGCCGAGGAGCAGGCGGAGGCGGGTGGTCCCGGCGACAAGGACCACGCGCCGCGCCACAACGACCGCACGTGGCGCCAGGTGAGCGTCAGCGCGCGGGAGTGCCTCGGCGCCACGCGCTGCGCCTACGGGGAGGAGTGCTTCGCCGAGCGCGCCAAGGCGAAGGCCGCCGACTCGCAGCTCGTCATCACCAACCACTCGCTGCTCGCGATCGACGCGATCGAGGGCATCCCGATGATCCCGGAGTACGACGCGGTCGTCGTCGACGAGGCCCACGAGCTGGTCGCGCGCGTGACGCAGGCAGCCACCGACGAGCTCAGCGCCAACGACGTCGACCGGGCGGCGCGCCGGGCCCGGCGCCACGTCGAGGAGGCGGACGCGCCGAGCAACCCCGCCGACGACCTGGCCGACGCGGCCGAGTCGCTGCGCGCGGCGATGAGCGAGACGGAGGCGGGACGCCTCGACCGGCTGCCCGACCTCGTCGCGGAGTCGCTCGAGCTCGTCCGCGACGCGGCGCGGGAGTGCGTCTCGGCGTTCGCGCGAGGGCCGAAGGACGCGCCCGGTGAGCCCGACGCCGGCAAGGCGCAGGCCAAGGCGGGGGTGCAGGAGGTCTTCACGACCGCCGAGCGCCTGGCCGCCAACAGCGACAACGACGTCGTGTGGCTGTCGCGGCCCTTCGGCTCGGGCCGCGACCGGATTCCCGACCGCCTCTGCGTGGCGCCCCTGCAGGTGTGGGGCCAGATGCGGGACCGGTTGCTGACGGAGTCGACGGTGGTCTTCACCTCCGCGACGCTCATGCTGGGCGGCGACTTCGACGTGGTGGCCTCCACGGTCGGGCTCAAGCCGTCGGAGCGTGCGGACCGGATCGGCGCCTCCGACGCGGCGGCGGCCGCGAAGGTCGACGGCGACGCCGCAGCGTCGTCCGGTGTGCTGCCGTGGCGCGGCCTCGACGTCGGCTCGCCGTTCGACTACGGCCGGCAGGGGATCCTCTACGTGGCGCGCCACCTCCCGCCGCCCGGTCGCGACGGTCTCGGGGCGGCCCAGGTCGACGAGATCGTGCGGCTCATCGACGCCGCGGAGGGCCGCACGCTCGGCCTCTTCTCCTCGCGCCGGGCCGCGGAGGCGGCGGCCGAGGCCGTGCGGGAGCGCCTGCCCCACCTGACGACCCTCGCCCAGGGCGACGCGCAGCTCTCCGAGCTGACGCGCCAGTTCGTCGGCGACCCCCACACCAACCTCTTCGGCACGCTCGGGCTCTGGCAGGGCCTCGACGTGCCCGGGGACACCTGCCAGCTGGTCCTCATCGACCGGATCCCGTTCCCGCGGCCCGACGACCCGTTGATGTCGGCCCGCCAGCGGGCCGTGGACGCCGCCGGTGGCAACGGCTTCATGCAGGTCGCGGCCACCCACGCCGCGCTCCTGCTGGCGCAGGGCGCGGGGCGGCTGATCCGCACGGTCGAGGACCGCGGGGTGGTGGCGATGCTCGACCCCCGCCTGGCGACAGCGCGCTACGGGCGCTTCCTCGAGGCCAGCCTGCCCGCCATGTGGCGGACGACGGACCCGGAGGTCGTCGTCAAGGCGTTGGCGCGGCTGTCGGCCTCAGCCGAGGAGTGACCGCCCGTCCCAGGCCCACCGTCCGGTGGGGAAGGGCAGGCCGAGGAAGCGGGCGACCGTCGGCGTGACGTCGACGGTGGTGGCCACGAGGGGCGAGGTGCGACCCCGTGGCACGGCGGGGTGGCCGCCGGCGAGGAAGAACGGGATCGGCTCCGTCGTGGGGTGCCCGTGGTTGCCGGGGATGGGGTTGGCGAGCACGTGCGGGTCGGAGAACCGCCAGCCCGCGCGGCAGTAGACGACCACGTCGCCGGCGTTCGCCCCCAGGCGGAGGCGGGGCACGCGGGCCCGGTCGTAGACGCCGAGCACGCCCGGCTGGACCTTCGCGATCGCCACGATGCGGTCGACACCGGCCTGGCGCTGGCTCGCCGGGCCGGTCCAGTAGACGAGGTTCGCGCCGCCGTTCTGGGCGATGGCGACCTTGCCCTTCAGCACCGGGTCGGCGGCGAGGGGCGAGGTCAGGGAGACGACCTTGTGGGGCAGCGACCAGTCCATCGAGTGGTCGGCGAGCACCACGACCAGCGACCGTGCCCACCGGCCGGTGGACTTCAGCATGTCGACGAAGCGCTTCACCTGCAGGTCGGTCGCCACCAGCGCCGTACGCCGCAGCAGCTCCAGCGACAGCCCGCCCGTCAGGTCGGTGTGGCCGACGCGGTCCACGTCGCCCAGGTTGACGAAGACGAGGTGCGGGTCGAACTCCTCGACGATCGAGAGCGCCGCGTCCATCGTGAACGGGTCGGGGGCGTGCCCGCTGACGGGGACGATCGGGCCCGGCTCCCAGCGGTACGTCGCGTTCCGCCCGAAGATGCCGTAGAGGTACTCCTTGCTCAGCACCGAGCCCGCCGTCATGCCGTGCTTGCGCGCGAGCGTCATGAGCGTGGTGGCCTTGAGGTCCGTCGGCAGCTCCAGGGTGCGCTCGGCGCCCAGGGCACGGTCGTAGACCGAGTTCGCCGGCACGCCGTTCCGGTCGGGCCGCACGCCCGTCATCATCATGACGTGGTTGGGGATCGTCTCCATGATCGGGAGCGAGCGACCCTGCGGGAAGTGCAGGCCCCCGGCGCGCAGCGCCTGCAGGTTCGGCATCAGCCCCGAGTCGATCTCGTCGGGGCGGCAGCCGTCGACGACGATCACGTAGGCCCGGTTGCCCAGCGCAGGGCGGCTGGTCGCCGCTGCCCGCTCCGCGCCGAGGGCGGCCGAGAAGGTGAGCGCGGCGCCGCCGGCCCCGGCCACCTTGAGGAAGGTACGGCGCTGGGCGGCGGGCCGCAGGTGCTCCCGCTCGGGGTCCCCGTCGAGGAACGGCGAGGGGGTCGCGGCGTCCCGGTGCACGCAGTCGGTCATGTCAGCGTCCTCCCACGGGCCCGGCGGCCCGGCTGATGGTGTTCGTGCCGGCGAGCGTCTGGAACGAGACGGCGTGGGTGCTGCCGGCGCCGCGCTGGTCCCGGGGGCCGGTGACGTACCAGTCCATCTGCACCCGGGCGCTCGTCACGTCGAGCACGGAGTAGCCGTGCGAGTCGAAGTCGAGGTAGCGCACGTGGCGGTTGGCCAGCCGGATGGCCGACTCGACGGCGAGGCTGCCGGTGCGCGGCGGCACGCCGAGGATGTCCTTGAGGTTGTTGGACGTCACCGAGCTCGCGACGAACTCGACGCCGGCCGAGCGGCCGAGCGGGTAGGTCGCGACGTCGTACGGCAGGTCGGCGGCCCACCCGGAGTGGATGTCGCCGGTGACGAAGACGGTGTCGCGGATGCCCCGGTCGCGGATGTGGGTGAACAGCTCGCGGCGGTCGTCGGTGTAGCCGTCCCACTGGTCGACGTTGTAGGGCGAGCCGTCGCGCGGCAGCAGGTGCGTCACGTCGTTGACCGGGTCGAGGAGCTCCGTCGGGAGCTGGGCGAAGGTGACGGGGGCGATCATCACGGGGTTGCCGACGAGCTTCCACTGCACCTGGGTCGTGCCGAGCGCGTCCTTCAGCCAGTCCAGCTGCGCCCGGCCGGTGATGGTGCGGGCGGGGTCGCTGACCCGGGCGTCGACGGCGGGATAGGCGACCTGCTCGTCGCGGTAGGTCCGCAGGTCGAGCATCGAGAGCTGGGCCAGGCGGCCGAAGCGCAGGCTGCGGAACAGGCGGGTGCCGTCGCCGAGCGCGGCGGTGCCGTTCATCCGCACGGGCATCCACTCGTCGTAGGCCCGGTGGGCCCGCGCGCGCCGCGTGGCCCAGTCGCCCTCGGTGGCGGGCTGGTGGTTCTCGGCGCCGCCGCGCCAGGCGTCGTTCGTCGTCTCGTGGTCGTCCCAGGTGACGATGAAGGGGTACTTCGAGTGCAGCCACTGCAGGTCGGGGTCCTGCTTGTACTGCGCGTGGCGTTGCCGGTGGTCCGCGAGCGAGACCATCTCCCGCGCCGGCACGTGCCGCCGCACGTCGACGTTGTCCCTGCCGAGCCCGTACTCGCCCGGTCCGTACTCGTACAGGTAGTCCCCGAGGTGCAGGATCGCGTCGAGGTCGTCGCGCTGCGCGAGGTGCCGGTAGGCGTGGAAGTAGCCGGCCTGCAGGTTGGCGCAGGAGACCACGCCGAGACGCAGGCGGTCGGGCACCGCGGTGGCGGCGGGCGCCGTCCGCGTGCGGCCGACGGGGCTGGGGACGCCGTTGAGGAGGAAGCGGTAGACGTACCGCGTGCCGGGCCGGAGGCCCGTCGCGTCGACCTTCACGGTGTGGTCGGCGGCCGGCCCGGTGCGGTAGGTGCCGCGCGCGGCGAGGTGGAGGAAGCGCGTGTCGGTCGCGACCTGCCACTCGACGGTGACGTTGCCACCGCGGCCCGAGCCGGGGGTGGCGTCGCGCTGGGGCGTCACCCGCGTCCACAGCACGACGCGGTCGGGCAGCGGGTCACCGGAGGCGACGCCGTGCTGGAAGTACGGCGAGGTGGCGGCCTGCGCGGCGGGGGAGCCCCACGGGTCCGCCACCGCGGCGGCTCCGGCCACAGCGGCGCCGGCCACGGCGGAACCGGCGAGCACGGTACGGCGCCGGACCGGCGGCAGCTCGGGCCGCGGCGCGCAGGAGGACGAGGTCTCGGTCACACCCCGGTAACGAGGGCCGGACCCGCGGGTTCCGCGTGCAGCGGTGTGAGCACGGTCCCGACGGCGAACCGTCGCCGTCCGTTCACGTGGCTACTGCGCGAGCACCGGCACGGACCGCTTCCCGGGCCCCGTACCGCGGTCGTTGACCGCGTGGACATCGACGGTCCACCGGCCGGAGGGGAGAGGCAGGTCGAGCGACCGGGCGGCCGGGCCGAGCACCCGGGAGACCTTGGTGGTCCTGCTGCCGCTCGCGGGACGGGCCACCACGTAGTAGGCCGTGATGGCGGCTCCGTTGGGGTGCGCCGCGCCCCACCGCACATGCGCGGTGGTCGGTCGCCCGGGCCGACCGGGCCGGACGCTGATCCCCGTCGGAGCCGACGGCACCGTCGCCCGCGGCAGCCGCACGGTGAGCGACGCGGAGGCTCCGTGGCCGACGGCGGACGTGGGCCGCACCTCGACGGCCAGGGAGCTGCCGGCCCGCAGGCCGGTGAGCGTGAGGTGGCGCTGGTCGGCCGGGACCCACCGCGAGCGCCCGTCCACGGCCACGACGTATCCCGTGACGTCGCCGGCGCCCACCGTCGGCGGCGCCCAGCCGAGCGTCACGGAGGTCGGGCGGGCGCCGCTCGCGACGAGCCGGGTCACCGCACCCGGCGGCGTGCGCCCGGTCGCGCTCGACCAGGCGCCGCGCTCGCCGCCCGCGACGCTGCGCACCTCGACCCGGTACGTCGCGGCCGACCGCAGCCCGCCCAGCTGGTGGCGGCCACCGCGGGCCGATGCCTCGCTCGTTGCCGAGCTGGTGCCGACGCTGACGGTCTCCGGCCCGCGGACGAGGTGGTCGCCGTCCCACAGCCGCACCTCGTAGGCCGTCGGGGACGTCCCCGACGCGGTTCCCCAGCGGACCTGCAGCACCCCGGGGGCGGGCGGGGCCGCCCGCACGTCGGTGACCGGTGGCGGCACCGCCCCGGCGCACGCGGTGCTGACGCGGGCGGACCAGGCGCCCAGGCTCCCGTAGTCGGACCACGTCGGGCTCCCGTCCGCGACCGTCCCCGTCGTGACGGGGACCCCGTCGATCTCGACGGCCCACCGACCGGCCGGCACGGGGCCGCTGACGAGCTGGGCGTCGAGGCCGAGCACGGCCCCGTCGCCGTGCGTGCCCGTGCCCGCCACCTCCTGGACCCTGCCGTCGGGGCGCAGGAGGCGCAGGCCGACGTCGAGGTTGCCGCCCGGCGATGGGGCCACACGGGCCCGGATCGTGCCGGTGCAGGTCGTGTCGACGAGGAGGACGTCGCGATCCGTCCTGGTGCCGATCACGCCCTCGGTCGCGCCCTCGGTCATGGCGTCGGTGGCGACCACGGTGCCGGTCGCGGGGGTGTCACCGTGGTCGTCGTCGCGGAGCGGAGCACCGTTGGCGGCGATGAGGGCGACGTCGTCCTCGCGCCGGACGGCACCGGGATACTCCCCGTTGCTCCACTGCACGAGGGGCACACCCTCGCTGCGGCCCATGACGGGGGCCCAGTTGCCGTGTCCCGGGTGGTACTCGAACTCCTCGTCACCGTCGTGCCCGAGGCCGAGGGTGTGGCCCAGCTCGTGGGAGGCGGCCGCCGCGAGCGTGTCGGCGAGCGCGGGCAGCCGTCCGGGGTCGGTGCGGACCGCGGCGAGGTCGGCCGGGTCGACGAACACCCACGCGGGGGACTGGTCGGCCGAGCCGACGCGGTCGAAGGCGTCGGTGAAGGCGATGCCGCCGCAGGGCTCGTCGCACAGCGTCGGCGCGGCGGACGTGTCGGTCGTGAGCAGCACCCGCATCCCGTAGGCGCCGTCCGCGGCCGACGAGCGCTCGAGGGCGGCCGCGCCCGGGTCGGCGGTGGTGACGTCGACGGCGAAGGGCGCCAGGTCGTCGGCGACCCGCAGCCAGACGAGCCGGACGAGCTCGAGGGTCGTCGGGTCCCACCCCGCGGCGGGGCGCAGGCCGGCGTAGGCGCCCGCCGGGAGGCCGTGCACGGTGTTCCACGCCGTGTCGCGCACCTCGTGGCCGTCGACGTCGAGGAGGACCGTGCGCGGGGCACCGGGGAGCGACGACAGGGCCAGGGGATCGGACGCCGGGGTGGCTGCCACGGCAGCCGCCGGGCCCGCCGTGCCCGCCGCACCGCCGGGCGCAGCGCCGACCGCCGGCGGCAGCGCGCAGCCGGCGACCACGAGGGCCACGACGACGAGGAGGCGGAAGGGCGACATGGGGCCATCCAACCCCGCCGGGGCGTCGGACGGGCACAGGTCCGTCGCCCTGGGGATGACGGGTCCGCGCTGTACGGGTGGGGACGGAGAGCGGGCCGTCCTGATCCGTGCGGCCCGCGCGGATCAGAAGAAGGAGAGCACGTAGGCGCCGAGGAGCGCGACGATCACCACGAGGGCCACGACCCGGGCCCAGGTCGGGACGCTGCTGACGAAGTGGTCGGGCGTACTGTCGTCCCGGACGCCGGTGTCACGGAGCTCCGGCGGGTCGTCGAGGTCGCCCGCGTAGGGCTCCCCGGCCTGCCACCCGCCCCCGTTGGACGGGTGCTGGCGCCGGGCCTCGAGCTCCGCGGAGCACTGGTCCATCCAGGCGTCGACGACGCCCGCGTCGTACACCTGGGCGTCGTGCACCGCCGGGAACGGACGGGGGTCGAAGGGGCCGGGGTGGAAGCCGGTGCGTCGGCCGCGACGCATCTCCTCGACCAGCGCGGTGACGTGGGCGTCCACGTCGCGGATCCGGTAGCCGTCGGCAGCCTCCAGCACCGGGAAGCGCGGGGTGTCGCTCGGCATTGCGGTCTCCTCGGGGACGGCCTCGACGTGATCCTACGGCCGTCCCCGGGCCCGGGACGACCGGGCCCGGAGCAGTCGGGATCAGAGGCGGCGGAGGACCGCCGTCACCTTGCCGAGGATGGTGGCGTGGGTGCCGTCGATCGGGTCGTACGCCTCGTTGTGGGGGAGGAGCCAGACCTGCCCGTTGCGGCGCTGGAACGTCTTCACGGTCGCCTCGCCGTCGATCATCGCGGCGACGATCTCGCCGTTCTCGGCCGTCGGCTGCTGGCGGACCACCACGTAGTCGCCGTCGCAGATCGCCGCGTCGATCATCGAGTCGCCGGACACCTCCAGCATGTAGAGCGTGCCGTCCCCGACGAGCTGCTGCGGGAGGGGGAAGACCTCCTCGACCCGCTGCTCCGCGAGGATCGGGCCGCCGGCCGCGATCCGTCCGACGACCGGCACGTACGTCGCGGCGGGGCGCGCCTCGCCGATGTCGGTCTCGTCGATGACGGACTCGTCCGCGCTGGAGAGCGCCGCGCGCTCGACCTCGAGGCCGTGCCCGACCACCTGGATCGCCCGGGGGCGGTTGGGGTCGCGACGGAGGTAACCCTTCTCCTCCAGCGCCTTGAGCTGGTGGGCGACCGAGGACGAGCTGGTGAGGCCGACCTGCTCGCCGATCTCGCGCATGCTCGGCGGGTAGCCCCGCTCGTCGAGCGCGGTCGTGATGACGGCGAGCACGCGCGCCTGGCGCGGCGTCAGGCGCGCCTGCCCCGCACCGGGCTGCGGCACCGCCGACACGTCCGTCACCCCTGCGTCGTCGCCCGGGTCCTTGGTCGCCGCCATGTCCGTCCTTCTTTCCGCGCCCTCGGACGCTTCGCCGCTCGGTCGACTGCTCGGTGCCCCCGCGCCGTGCTGCAGGCGGGACACCGTCGCGGACCGCACGCTAGTCGTCGGACCCGTGCGGATTCAAACATCTGTTCGACCGGCGTGTCCCGTGTCGCCGTCGGTACGCCGTCGAAGAAATGTTCGACCGCACCCTTGATCCGATCGAACACCTGCTCTAGTGTCGCTCAGGTGTTCGATCGAACGTGTGATCGACGGTGGGTCCGGCGGTGACGCCGACCAGAACTGTCGGTGGCCGTCGATAGACATCGCTCGTCACGACCCGACACTTCCCCAGGAGGTCACCATGAGCTCGACCGCATTCGCCCCGCAGCTGCCGGCAACCCGGTCCGCCCGTCCTGTTCGCGCGGTCCGTCCGGCGCGCCCGGCTCCCCGGGCGCAGGGCTCGCTGCGCCTCACGCGACGCGGCCGTCTGGTGGTGCTGGTGCTCGGTCTCGTCGCCATGCTCGCCCTGGGCGTCGTCCTCGGCTCGGTGTCCGCCGCGAGCGACGAGTCGACCGCCGGGCAGACGGAGACCATCCGCGTCCAGTCGGGCGACACGCTGTGGGACATCGCCGCGGCGCGTGCCGGTTCGGGCGAGTCGGTGCAGGACGTCATCGACGAGATCCGCTCGATCAACCACCTGAGCTCCGGGGCGCTGATGGCCGGCGACCAGCTCGAGGTGCCCGCGGCCGGCTGACGCCGCACCGCGTCGCGGCAGGTCCGCGACGCCCACGATCCCGGCAGGTCGACTCGACCCCGACCTGCCGGACCAGGGGAAGAGAGCGAGGGGCGGGCCTGCGACGGCGGGCTCGCCCCTCGTGCCGTTCCCGGAGGGTCGTCCCCGTCGTCCGGTCAGCGGGCGGCGCGCTTGCCGCCGGTCGGTCGCGGTGGCTGGTCACCGGGTGTGCCGCCCGCTCCACCGAGGAGGCGCAGGGCGCTCCCGCCGAGCAGCAGTCCGACGAAGAGGCAGGCGATGGCGCCGAGGCAGGCCAGCGCGAGCAGGAGCCAGGCGACGCCGCTCCCGTCGTCGCGCGCCGCGCGCCCGAGGTCGATCGCCATCCAGACGAGGTAGCCCCACGCGACGACCGTCAGCGTGATGCCCAGGGCGTGCAGGGCGAGGGCCCGGCCTGATCCTCGGGCGCGGTTCGGCTCTCCCGATCGGTCTCCTGCACGCTTCCCCCCGGCCACCGCCCCATCATGACGGATGGGGGCGCGACACGCCGCCGAAGCGCTCTGACCTGCGCGTTCGGCGGGTTCTCGGGAGCACTTGCACGGCTGGGGGGTGGCGCGTACGGTTACCCCCACATCTAGTACTTACACCGATGTAGTTATCCACATCTAGTCCCCAGAAGGCTTCTGTGAATCCACAGAAGTCGGCGGGTCCCTCCACAGGCGGGGCCGTTCCATCCACATCTACGTCCACACCCCGGATCCGAGGAGAGGTCGCGCCGTGCACTGCCCGTTCTGCCGCAACAGCGACACCAAGGTCCTCGACTCCCGGGTCGCGGAGGACGGCGCCTCCATCCGGCGTCGGCGCTCGTGCCTCGCGTGCGAGCAGCGGTTCACGACGGTCGAGCTCATGCAGCTCTCGGTGCTGAAGCGGTCGGGCGCGAGCGAGCCGTTCAACCGCGCGAAGGCCATCGCCGGCGTGCGGAAGGCCTGCAAGGGCCGACCGGTGAGCGACGACGACCTGGCCTGCCTGGGCCAGGCCGTCGAGGACACGCTGCGTGCCTCCGGCTCGGCCGAGATCAAGGCGCACGACGTCGGCCTCGCGATCCTCGGCCCGCTGCGGCAGCTCGACGAGGTGGCCTACCTGCGCTTCGCGAGCGTCTACCGCTCGTTCGAGTCCGCCGCCGACTTCGAGGCGGAGATCGGCCTGCTGCGGCTCGACCGGGCCGAGGCGGCGGCCGCCGCCGGTGAGCCCGGGGACGGTCCCGGTGGGGATCCCAGAACTGTCAGTGCCGTCGGCAACGCTGCACAGCGCCCGGCGCCCGCCACCAGCGGCTGACCACCAGCTGCCCGGCACGTCGTGGGGAAGCGGCGTGCCGGGCACACCATTCGTCCGTCGGCCTCGCGCCGACATCCGCACGCACCACAGCACGCAGACCAGCAATACATGTCGCCGCGAGAGCGTTGTACGGGGGAGTCCCCGGCCCTCGTGCGCGACCAGCACGACCGAACGACAGCCAGTAGTGACCCAGCAGCGACGATCGAGGAGATTTCATGACGGAGACGGTGAGCGGCCCGGGCGCAGCAGGCGCTGAGGGTCGTTCGGGCTCGGCCGGCCTCACCCTCACCCCGGTGTTCAGCACCCCGGGTGTGCACCCCTACGACGAGATCACCTGGGAGCGTCGCGACGTCGTCCAGACGAACTGGAAGACGGGTGCCACCGTCTTCGAGCAGCGCGGCGTCGAGTTCCCGGACTTCTGGTCCGTCAACGCCTCGACCATCGTCACGTCGAAGTACTTCCGCGGCGCGCTCGGCACCGACGCGCGCGAGTGGAGCCTCAAGCAGCTCGTCGACCGCGTCGTGAAGACGTACGTCGCGGCCGGCGTCGAGCACGGCTACTTCGCCGACGAGGCGGCCGCCCAGGTCTTCGAGCACGAGCTCACCTGGCTGCTGGTCCACCAGTACTTCTCGTTCAACTCGCCCGTGTGGTTCAACGTGGGCACGTCGAGCCCCCAGCAGGTCTCCGCCTGCTTCATCCTGTCGGTCGACGACTCGATGGACTCGATCCTGAACTGGTACAAGGAGGAGGGCTTCATCTTCAAGGGCGGCTCCGGTGCCGGCCTGAACCTCTCCCGCATCCGCTCCAGCAAGGAGCTGCTCTCCTCGGGCGGCACCGCGAGCGGTCCCGTCTCCTTCATGCGCGGCGCCGACGCATCGGCGGGCACCATCAAGTCGGGCGGCGCCACGCGTCGTGCGGCCAAGATGGTCGTCCTCGACGTCGACCACCCGGACATCGAGGAGTTCGTCGCGACGAAGGCGCGCGAGGAGGACAAGATCCGCGCGCTGCGAGACGCCGGCTTCGACATGGACCTCGGCGGCGACGACATCACCTCGGTGCAGTACCAGAACGCCAACAACTCGGTCCGCGTCTCCGACGAGTTCATGCGCGCCGTCGAGGACGGCACGGAGTTCGGTCTCCGCGCCCGCCAGACCGGTGAGGTCATCGAGACGGTCGACGCCCGCGAGCTCTTCCACAAGATCGCGAAGGCCGCCTGGGAGTGCGCCGACCCGGGCCTGCAGTACGACGACACGATCAACGACTGGCACACCAACCCCGAGACGGGTCGCATCACTGCGTCCAACCCGTGCTCGGAGTACATGTCGCTCGACAACTCGTCCTGCAACCTGGCGTCGCTCAACCTGCTGAAGTTCCTCAAGGACGACGACACGTTCGACGCCGACCTGTTCGCCAAGGCCGTCGAGATCATCATCACCGCGATGGACATCTCGATCTGCTTCGCCGACTTCCCGACGGAGCCCATCGGCGAGACGACGCGCAACTACCGCCAGCTGGGCATCGGCTACGCCAACCTCGGCGCGCTGCTGATGGCCATGGGCCTCGGCTACGACTCCGACGGTGGCCGCGCCATGGCCGGCACCATCACCTCGCTGATGACCGGCACGTCGTACCGCCGCTCGGCCGAGCTCGCCGCGATCGTGGGCCCCTACAACGGCTACGCCCGCAACGCCGAGGCGCACCAGCGCGTCATGCGCAAGCACCAGGCCGCCAACGACGCCGTGCGCACGATGCACAGCAACGACACGGCCGTGCACCGCCTCGCCACCAAGGAGTGGGCGAAGGTCGTCGAGCTGGGCAAGGTCAACGGCTTCCGCAACGCGCAGGCCTCCGTGCTCGCCCCCACCGGCACCATCGGCTTCATGATGGACTGCGACACCACCGGCATCGAGCCCGACTTCTCGCTCGTGAAGTTCAAGAAGCTCGTCGGCGGCGGCTCGATGCAGATCGTCAACCAGACGATCCCGCGCGCGCTGAAGAAGCTGGGCTACCAGCCGGAGCAGGTCGAGGCCATCGTCGACTACATCGCCGAGCACGGCCACGTCATCGACGCCCCCGGCCTGCGCCAGGAGCACTACGAGGTGTTCGACACCGCGATGGGTGCCCGCTCGCTCAAGCCCATGGGCCACGTCCGCATGATGGCCGCGGCGCAGCCGTTCCTCTCGGGCGCGATCAGCAAGACGGTCAACCTGCCCGAGTCGGCCACGGTCGAGGAGATCGAGGACGTCTACCTGCAGTCGTGGAAGCTGGGCCTCAAGGCCACGGCGATCTACCGCGACAACTGCAAGGTGGGCCAGCCCCTCTCCGACGGTGGCGGCAAGGCGAAGAAGGACGCGGCCGACGCCGCCGAGGCTGCCGAGGCGGCCGAGGTCGTGGAGAAGGTCGTCGAGAAGATCGTCTACGCTCCGACCCGCAAGCGCCTCCCGAAGTCGCGTGTTTCCCGCACGACGTCGTTCACGGTCGGCGGCGCGGAGGGCTACATGACCTCCGGCGCCCACGAGGACGGCGAGCTCGGCGAGATCTTCCTCAAGCTCGGAAAGCAGGGCTCGACCCTGGCCGGCGTGATGGACGCGTTCTCGATCGCGGTGTCGATCGGTCTGCAGTACGGCGTGCCGCTCGAGACCTACGTCTCGAAGTTCACCAACCTGCGCTTCGAGCCGGCCGGTCTGACCGACGACCCGGACGTCCGGATGAGCCAGTCGATCATGGACTACATCTTCCGTCGCCTGGCGCTGGACTACCTGCCGTTCGACGAGCGGGCGGGCCTCGGCATCTACTCGGCCGAGGAGCGCCAGCGTCACCTCGAGACGGGCTCCTACGAGCCGGTCGAGGAGACGGGCTCGGCGGCCGAGCTGCTCGAGGCGCCGACCGTGGAGATCACGCCGCTGCCCGAGGTCGCGGTGGAGGAGAAGGCTCCGTCGGCCGAGTCCGGCGCCAAGCCCGCCCCGAAGGAGGCCCACACCTCCGCGGAGCTGCTCGAGAAGATCACGGGCACGGCGGTCGACAGCCCGCTCTGCTTCACCTGCGGCACCAAGATGCGCCCGGCTGGTTCGTGCTACGTCTGCGAGGGCTGCGGCTCGACCAGCGGCTGCAGCTGAGCCTCACCCGCGTCACCCCGACGGCCCCGGTCCCTCCTCGTGGAGGGGCCGGGGCCGTCGGCCATGTCGGTCGCTGGCGGCACGCCGCTAACCTGCGCGCGTGGACTCCGTCGGTGGACCCCCGCTCCGGCTGGCCCTCACGGACGCTCTGGGCCGGGGCGACCGAGACGGGGTCGTCAGGCTGATGCAGGCGGCGACGCCGTCCGAGAGACGCTCCGTCGCTCCGTTCGTCCGCCGGCACGACGCTCGGGTCTCATCCCTGCCGGGTGGCAGCCTGGCGCCCGACGGTGAGTGGAGGGGCCGGCTGACCCCGGCCCACTGGTCGGCGTCCTCCGCAGCCCAGCTGGCCTGCCTGTCACCCGAGCGTGCCGCTCGATACTGGCCCCTCGACCTGAGGGACCGGATCGACCTGCCACCGGCACTCCATCCCGAGGACCTCCACGTCTTCGTGCACGAGTGGTCGGCGCGGCTCGTCCGGTCGCCGAAGGACTGGGACGGTCTCAACGGGATAGAGGCGATGTTCGACTGGGTCCGCGACGGCCTGGTGCCGCCGCCGCTCGACCACGGGGCAGTGCTCCTGCTGGGGGCGTGGTTGCCGTCGGCCCGTGGGGGCGGATGGCTCCTGTCGTACCTCGAGGCACGCCCCACCTTGATCGGGACGACGCTGGCCGCGGTCTTCGACGTCGACGGCGTTCCCGGCGCATCGCTGGCGCAGTGCGACCAGACGATGGCGTGGCAGTCGCGTCGGATGGATCGTCACGTGATCCCCGAGCTCGTCCGCCGCGGTCACTGGAGCCGCGACTTCGTCCTGGACGGCATCGAGCGCGCACTGCAGCGTGGCCAGACGGGCTATCACACGCGGTGGTTCGTCGGTCTCCGTGACGTCGTCATGCGGATGCGCGTCCGCTGACGCCCCCCAGCCTCACCCCGGCTGCGCCGTCACGATCCCTTCCGCCGCGGCCCACGCGGTGATGTCCCGCCGCTCGATCGCGGCCGCGATGAGGTCCGGGAACGCCTCGGGCGTGCACGCGAACGTGGGCACGCCCAGCCCGGCGAGCGCGGAGGCGTGGTCCTCGTCGTACGCCGGTGCCCCGTCGTCGCTCAGCGCGAGCAGCGCGACCACGGTGACGCCCGACGCAACGAGACGCGCGCAGCGCGCGAGCATCTCCTCGGCGATGCCGCCCTCGAACAGGTCGCTCAGCAGCACGAGCACGGTGTCGGTGGGCCGCTCGATGCGGCTCTCGCAGTAGGCCAGCGCGCGGTTGATGTCCGTGCCGCCGCCGAGCTGCACCCCGAAGAGCACGTCGACCGGGTCGTCCATGTCGTCGGTGAGGTCGACGACCTCGGTGTCGAAGACGACCAACCGGGTCGCGACGGAGCGCAGCGAGGCGAGGACGGCGCCGTACACGGACGCGTAGACGACCGAGGGGCCCATCGACCCCGACTGGTCGACGCACAGCACGATCTCGCGCTCGAGCTGGTGGGCCCGGCGCGCGTGGCCGACGAGGCGCTCGGGCACGACGGTGCGGTGCTCGGGCAGGTAGTGCTGGAGGTTCGCGGCGATGGTGCGCCTCCAGTCGATGTCGGCCGGCCGCGGACGGCGGGTGCGGGCGGCGCGGTCGAGCGCACCGGTCACGGCCTGCACGGTGCGCGCGCGGATCCGCTCCTCGATCTCGTCGACGACGGTCCGCACGACCCGGCGGGCCGTCTGCTTCGAGTGCTCGGGGATGACGCCCCGCAGCCCCATCAGCGTGGTCACGAGGTGCACGTCCGGCTGCACCGCCTCCATCAGCTCCGGCTCCGCCAGCAGCTCGCGGAGGCCCAGCCGCTCCATGGCGTCGACCTGGAGCACCTGCACGACGGAGCTCGGGAAGTAGGTGCGGATGTCGCCCAACCAGCGGGCGACCCGCGGCGACGAACCACCGAGCCCCCCGGTCCGCGAGCGGGAGCCGGAGCGCTCGCCGTACAACGCCTCCAGCGCCTCGTCCCGCTTCACGTCGTCGGCGGAGAGCTCGACACCGTGGCCGTCGTTCCCCAGCACCTCGTCGGACGGCGCCCCGAGGACCAACCGCCACCGCGTGCGGGCGTCCCGCTCGCTCATGCGACCGCACCTCCCACCTCGGGAGCACCCAACAACCGCGCCACCCCGGCGAGCACCGGCGCGGCCCCGTCGACGTCGAGCACGAGGCCACCGGACGCGCCGCCGGACCGCGGCCCCCGCCCCACCCCGCGCGCCACCGCGCGTCGCTCGGCGGACGAGAACCGCGCGAAGGTGCGACGCAGCAGCGGCAGCAGGTCGTCGAAGACGGCGTCGGCGGTGCCGGCCATCCAGTCGTCGAGGATCCGCAGCAGGTCGTCGTCGTGGAGCAGCACGGCCGCGTCGCCGGCGAGGAAGCCGTCGAGCCAGGCCGCCGCCGCAGGCGCCGGGGCGGCGGGGGACAACCGGCGGGCCATCCGCTCGGCCGCGGTGGCCGGCACGACCAGTCCCGCGTCGAGCAGCAACCGGTTGGCCCGTCCCACCACCGAGCCGTGCAGCGCCTCGTCGGCCGCCAACCCGCCGAGCGCCTCCTGCCACGGCTGGCGCAGCGCCTCGTCGTCCAGCAGCGTCACGCCCTCGTCGCAGGTCTCGATCGCGCGGCGGGCGCGCGCGGCCGCGTCGTCGTCGAGGCTCGCGCAGGCGGCCCGCAGCCCGACGGACGCCCGCACGACCACGGTGCCGAGCAGGTCGGCGACGCGGGTCGTGTCGGCGCCGCGCACGTCGCCGTACCGCCGCGTCCGCGCCAGCGGCCCCACGCTCTCCGCGAGCGCCAGCGCGTCGTGCTGGTGGGTCGTGCGCTCGGCCAGTGCGTCGACCACGGCGGCCAGCCCCGCGGGCAGGTCGGCGAGCAGGCAGGCCTCGACGAGGTCGCTCAGCGCGGGGAGGTCGGGAGCCACGGCGGCGTCCTCGGCGACCGTGCGGGCGGCGGCGTCGGCGACCGTCGTGCCCCGCAGGCCCGCGTCGACGAGGGCGACGGCGAAGCCCGGGTCCCACTGCAGCCGCCAGGCCTCCTTGAAGGTGCCCGTCGTGCGGCCGCGTCGATCGGCGTGCCCCAGGCGACGCCGAGCAGGCGCAGCCGGTGCAGCAGCGCGGAGCGGGCGCGGCCGTTGGGCGTGCGCAGGTCGAGCACGGTCTCCGTCACCGACGCGCTCGGCTTGAGCCGCACGGCGCGCTGCTGCCGCGCGAGGTCCGCGGCCACCGGCGCCATCGGCACGTGCTCGGGGACCTCGCCCAGCCGCTGGCCCACGACCACCTGCTCCTCGACGAGCTGCAACGGCACGGCCGAGCCCTCGCACAGCACCGTCAGCACCGCGTCCTGCAGCTCCGCGAGCCCCGCCGACGGTCGCCCGCGCATGACCGCCAGGTCATCGGCCAGCCGCGTGGCCTCCACCAGCGACGCGGGCGGGGCGTCGATCCCGGCGGTCCGCAACGCCCGGGCGACGGCCACCATCCACGCCGGCACCACGCCGTCCCGGTCGCGGTCGGCCCAGGTGAAGAGGTGGTCGTACCAGCCCGGCGAGCCGACGCCCGCGCCGTACCCGCTCGTGAACTGCAGCCGCCCGTGCGTCCACGGCACCCAGGTGACCGCCACCTTGGTGCGCGGCAGGCGCGCGAGGAGCCGGTTGTCATGGGCGGCCGCCGGGAAGTCGGGCAGGTGCAGCGCCGGGGCGTGGAACGCACCGCACACGAACGCCACCCGCTCGTGGCCCTCCTTGAACGCCGCCCGCACGACACGACGCATCGCCGCCTCCCGCCGCGCGTTCTCGAGGTCCTCGTCCGCGTGCTCGGAACGGTGGGCGTCGCGCACCTCCGTCACCGCCTCGCGCAGCAGCGCGAACCGGTCGAGCACGCTCACCGTGGCGTCGGGCAGCTCGACGGCGTCCTCCCACCACCGCTCGGGGTCGTCGTACCCGGCCGTGCGGGCGAGCGTCCCGATCACGTCGGGGTACGACGCGGGCCGGGCGTCCTCCGGGGCCCCCTCGACATCAACAGGGGCCAGCTGGTGGACGGCGGGCAGGTCCGCGAACCGCACCGGTACGCCGCGGGCGACCGCCCAGCGCAGCGCGACCCACTCGGGGGAGAACGCGGCGAACGGGTAGAACGACGCCCGGCGCGGGTCGTCCGCGGCGTACACGAGCGCCGCCACGGGCGGCACGAGCCCGGGGTCGGCGACGTGGGCCACCAGCGGGTCGAGCTCCGGGCAGCCCTCGACCACGACGAGGTCGGGCTGCAGCTCCTCCAGGGCCGCCCGCACGGCGCGGGCCGAGCCCGGGCCGTGGTGGCGGATGCCGAGGGGGACGAGGACGCTCGTGGTCACGGCAGTCACGGGAGCAGCGCTCAGCCCAGCTCGCGGCACGCGCGGTAGAGGTCCGCCCACGCGGGGCGGTCGCGGACGACGGTCTCGAGGTACTCCTGCCACACGATCGCGTCCGCCACCGGGTCCTTCACCACGGCGCCGACGAGGCCCGCGGCGACGTCGGCGGCGCGCACGACCCCGTCACCGAAGTGCGCCGCCAGCGACAGCCCGTTGGTCATCACCGAGATCGCCTCGGCGGTCGACAGCGTGGCCGACGGCGACTTCAGGCTCGTGCGCCGGTCGAGCGTCGAGCCCGAGCGCAGCTCCCGGAACACCGTGACGACGCGCTCGATCTCGCTCGGCGCCCCCTCGGTGCCACCGAGGTCGGCGGGCAGGTCGAGCGAGCGGCCCAGCGCCGACACCCGGCTGCGCACGATCTCGACCTCCTGCTCGACGCTGTCGGGCAGCGGCAGCACGACGGTGTTGAACCGTCGCTTGAGCGCCGACGACAGGTCGTTGACGCCCTTGTCGCGGTTGTTGGCGGTGGCGATCACGTTGAAGCCCGGCCGGGCCTGCACCTCGGTGTCGAGCTCGGGCACCGGCAGGGTCTTCTCCGACAGGATCGAGATGAGCGCGTCCTGGACGTCGGCCGGGATGCGGGTCAGCTCCTCGATGCGCACCAGCGCGCCGGTGCGCATCGCGCGCATGACCGGGCTGGGCACCAGCGCCGCCTCGGACGGCCCCTCGGCGAGCAGCCGGGCGTAGTTCCACCCGTAGCGCAGCGCCTCCTCCGCCGTGCCCGCCGTGCCCTGCACGACGAGCGTCGAGGTGCCGCTGATCGCCGCCGCCAGGTGCTCGCCGACCCACGTCTTCGCCGTGCCGGGCACGCCGAGCAGCAGCAGCGCCCGGTCGGTCGCCAGCGAGGCCACCGCGATCTCGACGAGGCGCCGCGACCCGACGTACTTCGGGCTGATGACCGTCCCGTCCGGCAGCTCGCCGCCGAGCAGGTAGGTCGTCACCGCCCCCGGCGACAGCTGCCAGCTCGGCGGGCGCGCCCGGCCCGACGCGGCGTCGTGGTCCCGCAGGGCGGCGAGCTCGTCGGCGTACGCCTGCTCGGCGTGGGGCCGCAGCACCTCGGGGGTCTCGGGCGTGCCAGGGGTGGTCGTCATCGCAGGGCCTCGCTGATCGTGCGTCGGAAGGACAGGAGCTGCAGGGCGGTCGAGAGGGGTCGACCGGTGGTCTCGGGCAGGTCGGTGCGCACCAGGTCGGTGAGCCGGTCGAGCGTCGCGGGCGGGGCGTCCACCAGCGCGTCGCGCAGGTGGTGGAACACCTCGGTCGGCAGCACGAGCCGCGGCGGCGGCACGCGGTGCAGCGCCTCGACCGCCTCGCGGCCCAGGCCGGGGTCGGCGGGCACGGGGAGGGCGGCGAGCAGGTCGCGGAGGTCCCGCAGGTCACCGGCTCCACGGCAGCGGGCGAGACCGGACCCGAGGTGCTGCGTGCGTTCCTCGAGGGGCAGCACCGACAGCAGCCCCGAGGGGCGTCCCTCCACGGCGATCACCGCCCGCGCCCAGACGGCGTCGCGGCGCAGCAGCACCGCCCGTCGCACGGCGTCGCGGAGGGGGTCGGGGAGACGCTGGTACGTCGCGGCCTCGTCCACCCCGGACCCCCGGGTCAGCACGGTGAGCGGGGCGCCGGTCACCAACGTGGCGAGCCACCAGTCGTGGCGGGACGTGCCGCGCGGGGGAGGGGTGAGCCCGTCGCGCACGCCGGCGTCGTCGGGGTCGGGCGGGGTGGCGAGGTCGAGGCGCCGGCCGAGGATCCCGCTCCGGGGAGAGCAGCGGCGCGAGCCGGTCCGCCATCCGCTGGGCCCGCCGTGAGGTGGGCAGCCCGTCGAGCAGGTGCTGCGCGAGACCCCGCACCTTCACGGACCGGTCGTCGAGCGCCCGCTCGAGCAGGGGGTCGTCGGTGTCGGCGAGCGCCGTGCCGAGTGCCTCGAGGTGCTGGGTGCGCTCGGTGACCGGGTCGTTCGCCCAGGTGGAGGCGACGAGGTCGGCCGCCAGCGCCCGGTCGGCGGGGTCGTCCGAGGCGCGGAGGTCGAGGAGCAGCCCGAGGCGCGCCGGCGCCGGGAGGTGGGGCCACGCGGCCGGGTCGGGCCGGTCGTCGGGAGCTCCGGCCGCGGGCGCCGCGCCCCGGTCGTCCCTCAGCACGGCGCCCCAGCCCGGGTGCAGCCCGGCGAGCCAGCGTCCGCGCGCGTCGAGCACGGGCCGCAGCGGCGCCCGGAGCGCCGGTGCGCTCCGGGCACGCTCCAGCAGCACCGGCAGGAGGTCGTGGGGCACGCGGACCCCGGCCGCCGCCGCGCGCTCCAGCCAGTGGGCGACCAGCAGGTCGCGCTCCGCGGCCGGCACCGGCGCGGGCCGTGCGTGGAGCAGCTCGAGCAGCTGCCGGGCGCGCGGGGGCGGCGCGGCGAGGGTGTCGGCAGGCGCGGGAGCGGGGGCGTCGGCGGGAGCCGCGGGAGCGTCGGGCGCTCCCACCGACCGCAGCGCCGCCAGCACGGTCGCGGCGTCGAGGAGGCGGGTGCCGGAGTCGGCCGTGGGGCTCGGACCGAGCCCCGTGAGCACGTCCGGCGGCTCCGGCACCGCCCGACGTCCGCTGCCGAGGATCGCGGCCGCGACGACGCCGTCGGCCCAGTCCTCGATCGTGCTCACAGTCCCACCACCCCGTCGCCCGTGCCCACGGCCAGCACCCGGAGCACGCCGTCCTGCAGCTCGCCGAACAGGTCGGCGGGGTGGCCGCCGGTGCGGGCGAGCAGCGACCAGACGGCGCCCGTGGCCTCCTCCTCGTCGGCCCCGGTCGCGACCCCCGGCACCGTGCGGCCCGCCGGGTCGACGACGGTCACCGCGCCGGTGGTGTCGGCGTCCGCGCCCGGGAGGACCCGCGCGTCGGCGACGACGACGGGCACGCGCCGTACGAAGGGGTTGGCGGCCAACGCCGCCGTGCGGCGCGCGCGGGCCGCGGCGAGGTCGCCGCCCCCGGGGAGCCGGTCGAGGTCGCCGGCGGCCACGGGCTCGGCGACGAGGAGGGCACGGCGGGGGTCGTGACCGGGGTAGAGCGCGAGGGTGGCCTCGAGCCGGCTCCCGACGGTGCGGGCCACGGGCACGGGGGCGCCCCGCGCCGCGAAGTCGAGCACCTGCACGACGTGGCCGGAGCGCTCGCCGTGGAGCCAGGTGCGCTGCTCGAGCAGGCCCCCGTCGGTCGAGCGGTGGGCACCGAGCACGGCCCACACGTCGGTGACGGTCTCGCCGGCGCGCACCTCGTCGGTCGCCCAGGCCCAGCCGACCACGGCGCGGAGGTCGGCCGCGCTCGCCGCGTCGAGGTCGCCGCGGCGCCGCCAGGCGCGCACGAGCAGCCACCAGCGGCCGAGGACGTCGACCGTGTGCTCGGCCCAGTCGGCGCGGTGGCGGACGGTGCGCCCGAGGGCGCGCACCTCCTCCGCGACGCCGGGCAACTGGGCGTCGACGAGCCGCGCGGCCGCGGACTCCCACCAGGTCAGGTCGCGCTGCCGGGCGGCGGCGATCCCCGTGCGGGCGAGGTCGGTGAGCCAGACCGCGAGCTCCTCGACGCCCGCGTCCATCCGCGCGAGGCGCTCGTCGCGCCGCTTCGCCGCGGCCTCGGCCCGCGCTGCCTCGACGGCCGGGTCGACGGGATCCTGGGACCCCGCCTCGGCCGCCGCGTGGGACGCCGCCCGCTCCGCCCGCTGGCGCGCCCACGCGGCGGCCTCGTCCGGGGCGTCGGCGCCGGGCTCCAGGTCGCCCGCCGACCAGCGCATCAGCAGCGCCAGGGCGTGCTTGCAGGGGAACTTCCGGCTCGGGCAGGAGCACCGGTAGGCCGGACCGGCCAGGTCGACGCTCACCTGGTAGGGCGCCGTGCCCGAGCCCTGGCACTTGCCCCAGACGAGCGTGGCGCTGACGCCGCAGTCCGACCACGACCCCGGGGCGGTCAGCCGGCGCGCCGCGGCCAGCGACGCCGCGTCGGGCGCAGCGCCGCGCACACGCTCGAGCGACCAGCGCTCGGCGGGGGCGTCCGCGGCCTCGGGGGTGGTCATCGCCCGCCATCCTGTCGCATCCCACCGACACCTGCGGGGTACCGGGGCCGGTCCCCACCCGTCCACACCACGGGCGACCCCCACGAACGGAGCAGAGATGTCCCACCACGACACCGACGGAGGCACCGCCAAGGTCGCCGAGCTCGTCGAGCAGGCGCGCATCGCGATGCTCACCACGATGACGAGCGACGGGAAGCACGTGAGCCGGCCGATGGCGCTGCAGGAGGTGGAGTTCGACGGTGACCTCTGGTTCTTCTGCCACGACGACTCCGCGAAGGTCGCCGAGGTGCGCGAGCACCCGCAGGTGAACGTCTCCTTCGCCGACCCGAAGCACGCGGCCTGGACCTCGCTGTCCGGCACGGCGCTGCTCACCCACGACGCGGACAAGGCCCGCGAGCTGTGGTCGCCCGCGCTCGAGGTGTGGTTCCCGGACGGCCTCGAGACCCCGACGCTGGCGCTGCTGAAGGTGAAGGTGGACACGGCCGAGTACTGGGAGTCCTCCTCCTCCCGCGTGCGCCGCCTCGTCGGCGGCATCCGGGCGGCCGTCACCGGGGACCCCGGTAAGTTCCCCGCAGAGAACGAGACGACCCGCCTGGAGGACAAGTGAGCAGCTTCCGCCCCACCCGCCTGGTGTCCGCCGCGACGGCGGCCTACGGCGTCTACGCCCTCGCCAAGCCCAGCCACCTGCCCGACGCGCTCGGGATCCGCGGGGGCGAGCGCGCGTCGTACGAGGGCCTCGCGAAGACCTACGGCGTCCGTGACCTCCTCATCAGCACCGCCGGCATCGTGGGCGGGCAGCGGGTGCGCCGCCTCGCGCTCGGCGCGCGCATCACCTCGGACGTCGTCGACTGCCTGCTGCTCAACCAGAAGCTGTCCGACGGCACGGCGCGGAAGAAGGCCACCGCCGTGACGCTCGCGTGGGCCGCGCTCAACACCTCGGTGCTCGTGGCCGACGTGACGAAGGGCTGAGCCGCTCGCGGAGGTTTGGCCGCGCGCGTCACGGCGAACCCTGCGGGGCAGTGCCGCGACGGGCGCGGCCGGCCACGAGGGGGAACGACGTGAACGTACGACGACGACTGGCGCAGCTCTGCGCACTGCCGCTGGTGGCGGTGGGGCTCGCCGCCGCGGGTCAGGCACCGGCGACGGCTGCTGACTACGAGTGGACGCTGTACAGCAACACGGGCAGCTCCGTCGCCAAGCTGGTGTGGCGCGACGGGACCAACACGTTGTGCGTGAAGCGCACCGGGTCGCTCGGCACGCTCTACGGCTCCGTCCGTCACCCCGACGGCGGGTGGACGACGCTCGTCGTCCACGGCGACTCGGACTGCCGCACCGTCTCGATCCGGGAGGACTACTGGACCCAGTTCTCCCTCCGGTCGTCCCTGCGCCCCGGCGGGCAGGCGACGTGGAACGGCTACACGTGAGCCGCCCGTAGCCTGACGAGGTGCGCGACTCTCTCGACCTCCTCCTCGACGCCGAGGGCGAGGGCGCCGTGCGGGAGGAGTGGGACCGCGTGGCGGCGGCCGGTGTCCCCGGGGCCGGGGTACGCCGCGACGCGGGCCACGCGCCCCACCTGACGGTCGCGGAGCGCGACGAGGTCCCGGCCGAGGCCGACGCGGCGCTCGACGCGCTCGTGGCGCACCTGCCCCTGACCCTCCACCTCGGCGCCCCGCTCGTGCTCGGTGCGGCGGGGCGCCGTGTCGTGGCGCGCGTGGTCGCCCCCACGCCGGCACTGCTGGCGCTCCACGCCGAGGCGGCGCGACTGCTCCGGTCGGGGGGAGCCCGGGGCGGACCGCCGTGGTCGGCCCCGGGCCGGTGGGTGCCCCACCTGACGGTGACCGGCCGGTTGACCGACGACCAGGTCGTGCCGGCGCTGACGGCGCTGGGCGCGCCGTACGAGGTCGTGGGGGCGCGGCTGCGGCGGTGGATGCCCGGGACACGGACCCTGCGCGACGTCGGAAGCAGGGAAGGCTAACCTAAGCCCGCTCTGCTGCCGCCCCCGAAGGACCGCCATGACCGCCGCCGTCCTCGCGCCCCCGCCCGCGCCCGCTCCCGAGCGACCGTCGCCGTCGCTCGGACCCCGGCGCGCGGTCGGGCTCGTCGTGCTCCTGGCGGCGCTCGTGGCCGCGATGGCCGCGAGCCTCGCGTTCGGGGCCAACCCGCTGCCGTTCGGGGCGGTCCGGGACGGCCTGCTCACCAAGGACGGCACCGAGGCCTCGCTCATCGTGTGGGACCTGCGGATCCCGCGCACGATCGCCGGCCTCGCCGTCGGCGCCGCCTTCGGGGTGGCGGGCGCGCTCGTCCAGGCGCTCACGCGCAACCCGCTCGCCGACCCCGGGATCCTCGGCGTCAACGCCGGCGCCGGGTTCGCGGTGACGCTGGGGGTGGGGATCTTCGGGGTCGCGAGCGTGTCGGGCTACGTCTGGTTCGCCTTCGTGGGCGCCGCGTTCGCGACGGGGCTCGTCTACCTCATCGGGGCGGCCGGCGGTGGGGGCGCCTCGCCGATCACCCTCGTGCTGGCCGGCGTCGCGCTCGCGGCCGTGCTGGGCGGCGTGCAGCAGTTCCTCACCCTCATCGACCCCACCACCTTCGACCGGCTGCGCAGCTGGGGGGTCGGTTCCATCGACAGCACCAGCCTCGACGACACCCTCGCCGTGCTCCCGTTCCTCGCGGTCGGCCTCCTCGTCGCGCTGGCGCTGTCGGGCGCGCTCAACGCGGTCGCGCTCGGCGACGACCTCGCCACCTCGCTCGGCACGAACATCCTGCGCACGCGCGTGCTCGGCATCGTCGCGGTCACGCTGCTCGCGGGCGGCGGCACCGCCCTGACCGGCGGCATCGGGTTCGTCGGCCTCATGGTGCCGCACGTCGTGCGCTGGTTCACCGGCCCCGACCAGCGCTGGGTGATCGCCTACTCCGCCGTGGCCGCCCCGGTGCTCGTGCTGGTGGCCGACGTGGTCGGCCGCGTGCTGGGGCGCCCCGGCGAGATCCAGGTGGGCATCGTGACGGCCGTGATCGGCGCCCCGGTGCTCATCGCCCTCGTCCGCCGCCAGAAGGCGAGCGGCCTGTGAGCGCCGTGGAGCCCCGTACGCCGCGGGTCGACTTCGGCTACACCACCGGCACCCTGCGCGGCGGGTTCTTCTCGTTCCGCCTCCCGGTGCGGGTGGTCGCCGTCTCCGCCGTCCTGGCCCTCGTCGCCGCCGCGCTGGGGATCGTCGCGCTCACCCTCGGCGACTACCCGCTGAGCGTCGCGGAGGTCGTGCGCACGATCGGCGGCGGCGGGGAGCGGTTCCACCGGCTCGTCGTGCTCGAGTGGCGGATGCCGGTCGTGCTCGCGGCCCTCGTGTTCGGTGCCGTGCTCGGCGTCGGCGGCGCGATCTTCCAGTCGCTGACCCGCAACCCGCTCGGCTCGCCCGACGTCATCGGCTTCGACGCCGGGTCCTACACCGCGGTGGTCGTGACGATCCTCGTGCTCGGCACGCGCGACTACGCCTCCCTGGCGGCGGCCGCCATCGTGGGCGGCATCCTCACGGCCGTCGTCGTCTACGTGCTCGCCTACCGCCGCGGCGTCCAGGGGTTCCGGCTCATCATCGTCGGCATCGGCGTCTCCGCGATGCTCGGCTCGGTCAACAGCTACCTCATCACCCGGGCCGACCTGCAGGACGCGATGGCGGTCGGCTTCTGGGGCGCCGGCTCCATCACCCGGGTCACCTGGACGTCGCTGGTGCCGGCACTCGTCGGGTTCGGGCTGATCGTCCTGGCCGCCGCGGCCCTCGCCCCGTCGCTGCGCCGCCTCGAGCTCGGCGACGACGCCGCCGTCACGCAGGGCACGCGGGTCGGGCTGGCGCGGCTCGCCCTCATCGTCGTCGGCGTCGCGACCACCGCCCTCGTCACGGCCGCCGCCGGACCGCTCGGCTTCATCGCCCTCGTCGCACCCCAGCTCGCCCGTCGGCTGACCCGCTCGCCGGGCGTCAGCCTCCTCGGGGCCGCCGCCATGGGCGCCACGCTCCTCGTGAGCGCCCACCTCCTCTCCCTCGTCGTCGCGAGCGCCTACCGGCCGGTGCCGGTCGGCCTCATCACCGTGTGCGTCGGCGGGCTCTACCTGATCTGGCTGCTGGTGCGCGAGGCCCGCCGCCAGGCCGCGACCTCCTGAGACGGGACGGACCCATGACGACGACCACCAGCACCCGCCTCGCCGCCGAGGACGTGACGATCGGCTACGACAAGCGGACCATCTCGAGCGGCCTGACCGTCGGCATCCCCGACGGTTCGTTCACCGCGATCATCGGTCCCAACGCCTGCGGCAAGTCGACGCTGCTGCGCTCCCTGGCGCGCATCATCACGCCCACCGCGGGCCGGGTGCTGCTCGACGGCAAGGACATCTCCCGCTACCGCTCCAAGGAGGTCGCGCGGCGTCTCGGCCTGCTCCCGCAGACGTCCCTGGCCCCCGACGGGATCCGGGTCGCGGACCTCGTCGCGCGCGGACGCGCGCCGTACCAGTCCCTCATCCAGCAGTGGCGACCCGAGGACGAGGCCGCGGTCGCGGCCGCGATGGCGGCGACGCGCACGGACGTGCTGTCGGGGCGCTACGTCGACGAGCTGTCGGGCGGCCAGCGCCAGCGGGTCTGGGTCGCCATGCTGCTGGCCCAGGAGACGCCGACCCTGCTGCTCGACGAGCCGACGACGTTCCTCGACATCGCGCACCAGTACCAGCTGCTCGACCTGCTCCGTGCCCTCCACGACCAGGGCAAGACGATCGTGGCGGTGCTCCACGACCTCAACCAGGCGGCGCGCTACGCCGACCACCTCGTCGTCATGAAGGACGGCCACGTCGTGACGACGGGAGCGCCCGCCGACGTGCTGACGGCCGCCCTCGTCGAGGAGGTCTTCGACCTGCCGTGCGTCGTGGCCCCCGACCCGGTGGTGGGCTCGCCGACGGTCTACCCGCTGCCGACGGGCGGCCCCGGGAGCTGAGTCGTGGAGAATGTCCGTCCGTGACGTCGATCGGGTGGCCGCTGCGCGTGGTGCGCGGCGCCGTGCTCACGACGGTCGCCCTGCTCGCCGGCGCGGGCGGGCACGCGCTCGCCGGCGGTGCGCTCCCGGGCCTGCCGGTGCTCGCCGGGCTGCTCGTGGCGCTCACGCCCGTCGCCGCGCTCCTCGTCGGCCGCCGGGTCGACGCCCTCCAGGCCGGCCTGCTGCTCGTGCTCGGCCAGGCGGCCGTGCACCTCGCGCTCATGGTGACCGCGGACGGGGCCCACCACGGGGTCCACGACGGGATCCAGCACGGGGGCCACGGTGCCACCCCCACCATGCTGCTCGCCCACCTCGCTGCGGCGGGGATCGGCGGGCTCTGGCTCGCCGCGGGTGAACGCGCGCTCTGGACGGTGCTCGACCTCGCCCTCGTGCGCCTCGTCGCGGTGCTCGCGCTGCGGGGTCCCCTCCCGGTGCCGGGCGCCGCCCGCGTCGTACCGGCTCCCGCGCCCCCGGCCCTCCGTGACCGTGCGGAGCGCCGACGCCTCCCCGCCCGCGCGCCGCCGCGCCTCGGCGCGCGCCCCGCCTGAGGGGCCCGCGCCACCGACGCGCCATCGCGGTCGGGCTGCTCGAGGAGCGGTCCGCCGCTCCGTCGTCGTGCCCGAGGAGGCATGTCCGCATGACCCACCAGCAATCCCGCACCTGGCGCCCGCTCCTGCTGCGCCTGCACTTCTACGCCGGCGTGCTCATCGCGCCGTTCCTGCTCGTCGCCGCCGTCAGCGGCGCCCTCTACGCGGTGACGCCGCAGGTGGAGAGGGTGGTGTACGACGACGTGCTCACCACCGACTCCCGGGGGCCGGCCCTGCCGCTCGAGGCCCAGGTCGCCGCCGCCCGGGAGGTCGAGCCCGACCTGCCGCTGGTGGCCGTCCGGCCCGCTCCCGAGGAGGGCGCGACCACCCGCGTGATGTTCGACGCGGGGGAGGTGGCGACCTCCCGCACGCGCGCCGTCTTCGTCGACCCGGTGACGGGCGAGACGCAGGGGGAGCTGACGGCGTACGGCACCTCCGGCTCCCTGCCGCTGCGCACCTGGGTGAGCGAGCTGCACCGCAGCCTGCACCTGGGGGACACCGGGCGGCTCTACTCCGAGCTCGCCGCCTCCTGGCTGGCCGTCGTCGCCCTCGGCGGCCTCGCCCTGTGGTGGACCGGCCCGCAGCGGCGCCACCGCGACGCCCGCCGCGTGCGCGGCAGCACCGGGCGCGCCCGCCCGCACCCGCGCCGTCCACGGCCTGCTCGGCACCGTGGTCGCGGTCGGCCTGCTCGGGCTGTCGGCCACGGGTCTCACCTGGTCGCAGCACGCCGGCACCCACGTCACCGAGCTGCGCTCCGCGCTCGACTGGACCACGCCCGCGGTCGTCAGCGACCTCACCGAGCCGCACGCCGGGGCGGACGAGCACGCGCACCACCACGGGTCTGCCGGCTCCGGGTCCGGGGTGGGCGTCGACGAGGACGCTCCCGGTGTCGGGTGGCAGGCCGCGTGGGACGCGGCCCGTGCCGAGGGCCTCACCGCGGCCGTCGAGATCAAGCGGCCGAGCAGCGCCACGGCGACGTACGTCGTCTCCGAGATCGACCGCTCCTGGCCCGTGCAGGTCGACGCGGCCGCGGTGGACCCGGCGTCGGGGGAGGTGGTCGACGTGGTGCGGTTCGAGGACTACCCGTTCATGGCGAAGCTCGCCCGCTGGGGCGTCGACGTCCACATGGGCTCGCTGTTCGGCCTCGCCAACCAGGTGGCGCTGCTCGGGCTCGGCCTCGCCATCGTGGTGATGGTGGTGAGCGGCTACCGCATGTGGTGGCTGCGCCGCCCGACCCGCGGGGACCGCTGGGCGGTGGGCCGTCCCGTACGGCGCGGGGCCTGGCGCTCGGCGCCCCCGGTCGGCCTCGTCGGGCTCGCGCTCGCGGCGGTCGCCGTCGGCTGGTTCCTGCCGCTGCTGGGTGTCAGCCTGCTGGCGTTCCTCGTGGTCGACCTGGCGCTGGCGGCCCGGGCGCGCAGCCGCGCGGCCTGACGGTCACCGGTCGGGGTCGGGGGGCTCGGGCGGCGGGCGGTGGTCGGCGAGCGCGCCGGTGTTCGCCACCACCGCCGCCGCCGGCGGGAGGACGGCGGCCACGACGCACATGCCGATCGCCAGCGGCGTCGACCAGTGCCGCACCACGACGCCGGCCAGCACGAAGAGCGTGAGGCAGACGCCCATCATCCAGGCGTAGGCGCGCTTCCGGCCGTCGCTGATCGCCATGCCGTCACGGTACGCCCGGACCCTCCGTCGTGACCCGTTCCGGGCGGACCCCTGACCGTGACGTCCGCGAAACACGTCCGCAACGCTTGCGCTGTTCACTCCTCGTAGACAATGATTCACAGCAGTGAACAAGTGGAGGTTCCCGCCATGACCGATCTCGCGACCCTCGCGGAGAAGGCCGGCACGACGTTCATCCTGGCGCTCTTCGTCGACCTGAACGGCAAGCCGTGCGCCAAGCTCGTGCCCGTCGAGGCGGTCGAGCAGCTGCAGACGGAGGGCGTCGGCTTCGCCGGCTACGCCGTCGGCTCCATGGGCCAGGAGCCCAAGGACCCCGACCTCATGGTCCTCCCGGACCCCGCCAGCTTCACCCCGGTGCCCTTCATCAAGGAGGGCCTGGCGATCGTGCACTGCGACCCGCACGTCGACGGCAAGCCGTGGCCGTTCGCGCCGCGCGTGATCCTCAAGTCGATGCTGGCCCGCCTGCAGGAGACCCAGGGCCTCGAGGCCTACGTCGGTGCGGAGGTCGAGTACTTCCTCCTCCGCCGCGAGGCCGACGGCACGCTCGTCACGGCCGACCCGGGCGACAACGCGGCCCGGCCCTGCTACGACGCCCGCGGCGTCACGCGGATGTACGAGCACCTCGCGACCGTGTCCCGCGCCATGAACGAGCTGGGCTGGGGCAACTACGCCAACGACCACGAGGACGGCAACGGCCAGTTCGAGCAGAACTTCGAGTACGCCGACGCGCTCACCACCGCCGACCGCGTGGTGACGCTCCGCTACCTCATCTCCATGCTCGCCGAGGAGCGCGGCATGGTCGCGACCTTCATGCCGAAGCCGTTCTCCGACCGCACCGGCTCGGGCCTCCACCTCCACCTGTCGCTGTGGAAGGACGGCGAGTCGGCGTTCCCCGACGGCGACGACGCCCGGGGGCTGGGGCTGAGCGGCACGGCGTACGCCTTCACCGCCGGCATCCTCGAGCACGCCTCCGCCCTGCAGGCGGTGCTGGGGCCGAGCGTGAACTCCTACAAGCGCACCGGCGCGGTCGCCACGACGTCGGGCGCGAGCTGGGCGCCGAGCTTCCCGACCTACGGCGGCAACGACCGCACCCACTTCATCCGCATCCCCGACCACCACCGCGTCGAGCTGCGCGGCGGCGACGGGTCGGCGAACCCCTACCTGGCCATCGCGGCGACGATCGGCGCCGGCCTCGACGGCATCGAGCGCGACCTCGACCCCGGCACCGTCGGCGGCGACAACGGCACCGTGCGCCCGCCGCTGCCGCGCACGCTGATCCACGCGGTCGAGGCGCTCGAGGCGGACCCCGTCGTCGGCGCCGCCCTCGACGCCGCCAGCGACGGCGAGCACCGGGTCGCGGCGTACTTCGCCGAGGCCAAGCGCGCCGAGTTCTTCGCCTACCACTCCCGGGTCACGTCCTGGGAGATCGACCACTACCTCACGGCCTACTGACCGGCCTGCTGACCGGCCCCTGAAGTCTTCGGAGAAAGGACCCGCCCATGTGCGGCATCGTCGGGTTGCACCTGCGCAACCCCGCCCTCGCCCCCCGGCTCGGTGAGCTGCTGACCGGCATGCTCTGCGAGATGCAGGACCGGGGCGCCGACTCGGCCGGCATCGCCGTCTACGGCGACCCCCGCTGGTCCCCGGCCGGCCACGTGACCGTCTCGTTCGTGCCCGACGCGAGCTGCGTCGAGCTCACCACCGGCCTCGCGGCGGAGGTCGTCGCCGGCGCCCTCACCACGGCGTACGGCGCGGACGTCGCCGTCGTCGACGCCGGGCCCACCCTGGTGGCGCACGTGCCCGGCGGCGACGCCGAGCTCGACCGGCTGCGCACCGCGGTGAAGGAGGCCTTCCCGGAGGCGCTCGTCGCGGGCTTCGGCGCCGACGTCGCCGTGCTCAAGGGCGTCGGCCACCCCCGTGACCTGGCGGAGGCCTACGGGCTCCCCGCGGCGCAGGGCTGGCAGGGCGTCGGCCACACCCGCATGGCGACCGAGTCGGCCGTGACGCCGGGCGGCTGCCACCCCTACGCGGTGGGCCCCGACCAGTGCCTCGTGCACAACGGATCGTTCTCCAACCACGCCTCGATCCGCCGGGAGCTCATCGCGGCCGGCGCGGAGTTCGACTCGATGAACGACACCGAGGTCGGTGCCCGCTTCGTCGCCGACCGCCTGGCCGCGGGCTACACGGTCGAGACGGCGCTCAAGGAGCTGCTCACCACGTTCGACGGCTTCTACACGCTGCTCGTCGCCGACGGGGACTCGTTCGCCGTCGTGCGCGACGCGATCGCCTGCAAGCCGGCCGTCATCGCCGAGCACGACGACTGGGTCGCGATGGCGTCGGAGTACCGCGCCCTCGTCGGCCTGCCCGGCATCGCCGAGGCCCGCATCTACGAGCCCGAGCCCGAGAGGATCTACGCATGGACGCGCTGAGCGCCACCACCGTCGAGCTGGACCTGGCGGCCGTGCCGCTGCGCACCGTCAACGCCCTGCTCCAGGGACGCGAGGTCGAAGGGCAGGAGACGCTGCCGGTGGACACGCCGGTCACGCTCACCAACCCCCGCGGGGCGCACGCCGTGGCGGTCGGCATGGACACGCCGCGGCAGGTCACGGTCGCGGGGCACGTGGGCTACTACGCCGCGGGCATGAACCAGCGCGCCGACGTCGTCATCGAGGGCAACGCCGGGGTCGGCGTCGCGGAGAACATGATGAGCGGCTCGGTCCTGGTCAAGGGCAACGCCTCGCAGTCGGCCGGTGCGACCGCCCACGGCGGCCTGCTCGTCGTCGAGGGCGACGCCGCGGCGCGCTGCGGCATCTCGATGAAGGGCGTCGACATCGTCGTGGGCGGGTCGATCGGCCACATGAGCGCCTTCATGGCGCAGGCCGGGCGGCTCGTGGTGCGCGGTGACGCCGGGGAGGCGCTGGGCGACTCGATCTACGAGGCGCGGATCTACGTGCGCGGCTCGGTCGCGTCGCTGGGCGCGGACTGCGTCGCGAAGGAGATGCGCCCCGAGCACCTCGAGGAGCTGGCGACGCTGCTGAAGGCGGCCGGCTTCGAGGACGACGACCCCGCGTCGTACACGCGCTACGGCTCGGCCCGCACGCTCTACCACTTCCACGTCGACAACGCCGCGGCGTACTGAACCGGAGGCTCCCATGCACGACGACCTCACCCTCGCGCGGCGCGGCCTGCGCCCCTCGGCCACGTTCGACCCGGCGACCATCGCCGACATCCAGCGCGCGGCCGCGACGGGCATCTACGACATCCGGGGCGGTGGCGCGAAGCGGGCGCTGCCGCACTTCGACGACCTGCTCTTCCTGGGCGCCTCGATGAGCCGCTACCCGCTGGAGGGCTACCGGGAGCGCTGCGGCACCGAGGTGACGCTGGGCGCGCGCAACGCGACGTACCCCCTCGAGCTGGCCATCCCCGTGACGATCGCGGGCATGAGCTTCGGCGCCCTGTCGGGCCGCGCGAAGGAGGCGCTGGGCCGCGGCGCGAGCGAGGCCGGCACCTCGACGACGACCGGGGACGGCGGCATGACGCCGGAGGAGCGGGGGCAGAGCAAGCACCTCGTCTACCAGTACCTGCCGAGCCGCTACGGCATGAACCCCGACGACCTCCGCAAGGCCGACGCCATCGAGATCGTGCTCGGCCAGGGCGCGAAGCCCGGCGGCGGCGGCATGCTGCTGGGCCAGAAGATCTCGGAGCGCGTCGCGGGGATGCGCACGCTGCCCCAGGGCATCGACCAGCGCAGCGCCTCGCGGCACCCCGACTGGACGGGCCCCGACGACCTCACGATCAAGATCGCCGAGCTCCGCGAGATCACGGGCTGGGAGAAGCCGATCTACGTGAAGGTCGGCGCCTCGCGGCCCTACTACGACGTGAAGCTCGCCGTGCACGCCGGCGCCGACGTGGTCGTCGTCGACGGCATGCAGGGCGGCACGGCGGCGACGCAGGACGTCTTCATCGAGAACGTCGGCATCCCGACGCTCGCCGCGATCCCGCAGGCCGTGCAGGCGCTGCAGGAGCTCGGCGTGCACCGGAAGGCCGACGGCGTGCAGCTCATCGTGTCCGGCGGCATCCGCACCGGGGCCGACGTCGCCAAGGCGCTGGCGCTCGGCGCCGACGCGGTCGCGATCGGCACTGCCGCGCTCGTCGCGCTCGGTGACAACGACCCGCGCTGGGACGCCGAGTACCAGGCCATCGGGTCCGCCGCCGGCTACTACGACGACTACCAGGACGGCCGCGACCCCGCCGGCATCTCGACGCAGGACGACGAGCTGGCCGCGCGCTTCGACCCCGTCGAGGGCGGCCGCCGCCTCGCCAACTACCTCCGGGTGCTGACGATGGAGGCGCAGACCATCGCGCGGGCCTGCGGCAAGGCGCACGTGACGCACCTCGAGCCCGAGGACCTCGTCGCGCTGACGGTCGAGGCCGCGGCCATGGCCCGCGTGCCGGTCGCCGGCACGGACTGGGTCCCGGGTCGCCCGGGCCCGTCGTTCTGAGGCGGGTGTCGCTCGCCGACCTCGGCGGGCTCCCGGCGGTGCCGTGGCGCAACGGCGCCGGGCTGACGCGGGAGCTCGCCGCGCACCCCGACGGCGCGTGGCGCGTGAGCGTCGCCGCCATCGCTGGCCCGGCGCCCTGGTCGGCGTTCCCCGGTGTCGACCGCGTGTCCTGCGTGGTCGCGGGGGAGGGGCTCGTGCTGACGGTCGACGGCGCCGAGCAGTCGGTACGCCGCGGCGAGGTGCTCGCCTACCGCGGGGAGTCGGTCGTGCTCGGCCGACCGCTGGGCGGGCCGGTGCAGAACCTCAACCTGGTGCTGGCGCGGGGCCGGGCCGTGGGTGGCCTGCGGGTCGTGGAGCTCGCCGGTTTCGAGCCGGGCGCGGACGACGTGCTCCTGTGGGCGCTGGACGGCTCGGGCGGTGGTGGGGGGCGCGCGGTGGTGGTGAGTGCCGCCGTGCGGTGATGATGGACGAGGCGGACGAGGAGGGAGCGTCGGTGACGACGTACGTGGTGGTGGGAGCGGGCCTGGCGGGCGCGGCGACGGCCTGGGAGCTGGCGCGGCGCGGGCACGGGGTGACGCTGGTCGAGCGCACGACGCCGGCCAACGAGCACGGCAGCTCGCACGGGTCGGCACGGATCTTCCGCTACGGCTACCCGGATCCCTTCTGGACGGGGCTCGTGGTGCAGGCCCGGGACGCGTGGGACGAGCTCGAGGCCCTGGCGGGCCAGCGGCTCATCACGCCGACGGGGTCGCTCGACCACGGCGCCGACCGGCGCCCCGACCACCTCGCGACGGTGATGGCCGGTGCGGGCGTGGAGCACGAGCTGATGAGTGCGGCGGCGGCCGCCGAGCGGTGGCCCGGGATCGCGTTCGACTCCGACGTGCTGTGGCACCCCGGTGCCGGCGTGATCGACGCCGAGTCGTCGGTGCTCGCGATGGCCCGGCTCGCCGCCGAGGCCGGGGCGACCGTGCTGACGGACTGGCCCGTGGCGCAGGTGGTGCCCGACGGGCGCGGTCTCCGCGTCGTGTCGGAGGCCGGTGCCGAGCTGCGTGCCGACCACGTCGTCGTCAGTGCGGGCGGGTGGCTGCCCGACCTGCTGCCGACGCTGCCCGAGGCCCTCGTCCGGCGCGTGCCGCGCCTCGAGGTGCGGAAGGAGCAGGCCTACCACTTCCCCTACGTCGACGACGCGTCCGGGCTGCCGGTCGACGGCTGGCCGACCTTCATCCACAAGATCCCCGAGATCCAGGTCTACGGCCTGCCGGGCGGGCGCGACGCGGGTTTCCGGGGCCAGAAGGTGGCGGAGTACAACGGCGGTCCGGCCATCCCGTCCGCCGCCCACTCCGACGGTCGCATCGACCCGGCCAACCGCGAGCGCGTGGTGGCCTACGTGCGGCAGCACCTGCCCGGGCTCGTGCCGGAGCCCTACGCGGAGACCACCTGCCTCTTCACCAACACCCCGGACGAGAACTTCGTGATCGACGGCGTCGCCGGCATCACCATCCTCTCGCCCTGCTCCGGGCACGGTGCCAAGTTCGCGCCGCTCCTCGGGCGGCTGGCGGCCGACGCGGCCACCGGCGCCGCCGCGGTGCCGCCGGCCTTCCGGCTCGCGGGGGTGGCGGCGTGAGCGCGCCCGCCCCCGCCGGCGCCACGTCGGTGGCCGGGCTGCTCGGGGAGATCGCCGACGTGGGCCGCGACGCGACCCGCGGTGGCTGGTCGCGGTTCGTCTACGCGGACGCCGAGCTGACGCTGCGCGAGTGGTTCGTCGAGCAGGCGCAGCGGCGCTCGCTGGAGGTCGAGACCGACCGCAACGGGGCGATCTGGGCGTGGCGGCCGGGCACGGGCCCCGCCGGGGCCGCCGGCTCGCCCCACGCGATCGTCACCGGCAGCCACCTCGACTCGGTGCCCGGCGGCGGCGCCTTCGACGGTCCGCTCGGCGTCGCGTCGGCCCTGGCGGCGGTCGACCTGCTCGACGCCCGGGGCGTGCGCACCGAGCGGCCGCTGGCCGTCGTGGCGTTCCCGGAGGAGGAGGGCGCGCGGTTCGGCGTCGCCTGCCTCGGCTCGCGGCTGCTGGCGGGCGCGATCGACCCCGACCGGGCGCGCGGGCTGCGCGACGCCGACGGCCGCACCTTCGCGGAGGTCGCGGCCGGCGCCGGTCTCGACGTCGACCGGATCGGGCCCGACCCCGCGCGGCTCGCGGGGATCGACGCCTTCGTGGAGCTCCACGTGGAGCAGGGTCGGGGGCTGGTGGACCTCGGTCAGCCCGTCGCGATCGGCTCCTCCATCCTCGGCCACGGTCGCTGGCGCTTCTCCGTGACCGGCGAGGGCAACCACGCGGGCACGACCCGGATGGTCGACCGGCGCGACCCGATGGTGGTGGCGGCGGGGATCGTGCTCGCCGCCCGCGACGCCGCCGTGGCGCACGCCGAGGCCCGGGCGACGGTCGGCCGCGTCGTACCGGTGCCCGGGGGCACCAACGTCATCGCCTCGCGGGTCGACCTCTGGCTCGACGCGCGCCACCCCGACGACGCCGTGACCGCCGCCGTGGTGGCGGAGATCGAGCGTCAGGCGTCGCGGCTGGCCGCGGCGCAGGGGTGCGCGGTGACGCTGACGGAGGAGTCCTACGGCGGCACGGTCCACTTCGACGCCGACCTGTCGGGCCGCCTGGCGCGGGTGCTGCCGGACGCGCCGGTGCTCGACACCGGCGCGGGGCACGACGCCGGCGTGCTCGCCTCCGCGATCCCGACGGCGATGCTCTTCACCCGCAACCCGACGGGCGTGTCCCACTCGCCGGAGGAGGCGTGCGAGGACGCCGACGCCGAGGCCGGGGCCGTGGCGCTGGCCGACGTGCTGGAGCGCCTGCTGCAGGAGCCGGTGGGCGTCTCCTAGGGTTCACTCGTGTCCACCGAGGAGAACGACGCCGCACTGCTGCGCAACCGGGCCGGTACGGCGCGGGAGCGTCGCCCGGAGGATCCTCTCGAGGAGCTCGAGCTCGAGGAGGCCATCGCGCGCAACGTGCGGAGCCTGCGCACCCAGCAGGGCCTCTCGGTGGGGGAGATGGCGGAGAGGGTCGGCATCTCGAAGGCGATGCTGTCGAAGATCGAGAACGCCCAGACCTCCTGCAGCCTCTCCACCTTGGCGCGGCTGGCCGTCGGCCTCGACGTACCGGTCACCTCCCTCTTCCGCGGCGCCGACGCCGAGCGCCCGGCGGCGTTCGTGGCGGCCGGCACCGGGGCCCGCATCGTGCGGGCGGGGACGAAGGAGGGGCACGAGTACGAGCTCCTCGGCTCGCTGCGCGGCGAGCACAAGCGGCTCGAGTGCCTCCACGTGACGCTCACGGAGAAGAGCGAGACCTACCCGCTCTTCCAGCACCCCGGGACCGAGTTCATCTTCATGCTGGAGGGCGCCATGGACTACTCCCACTCCCGCACGGTGTACCGCCTCCACCCCGGCGACTCGCTGCAGATGGACGGCGAGGGCGCCCACGGACCGGTCGAGCTGGTCGAGCTGCCCATCCGGTTCCTCTCCGTGATCGCCTTCCCGGAGGCGGCGCTGTGAACGTGCGGTGGTGGGAGCAGCGACGCCGCAAGCAGCGGCAGCAGCCGCGCGGCCGGCGGGCGCTGCCCGGGAGGAAGAAGCGGGACCGTACCCCCGATTGCTCCGGCTGTTGCGACGCCGACTGCTTCTCGTTCCTGGCCCTGACCGTGCTGCTCCAGGCGGTGCTCGGCATGTTCCGCGCGAGCGCGGTCGATCCCCACACGGCGCGTCCGTCCACGGTCGGCGCACGCCTGGCCTCGCGCGCGGTGCGGTCCTACCAGGTCAACGTCTCCGCCGCTCGGCCCGAGCCGGTGTGCCACCTGAGCCCGTCGTGCTCCCGCTACGGCCTCGAGGCGATCTCGGCCCACGGCCTCCTCGGCGGCGGCCTCCGCGTCCTCCGCCGCCTCCGCGCCTGCCGCGCGGCCTCCCACGCCTGCTGATCTCTGCGTCGAGTTGGGTTGGACGGCGCGGCGGGGGCGTCGAGTTGGGTTGGACGGCGCGGCGGGGGCGTCGAGTTGGGTTGTACGGCGCGGCGTGCGTGTCGAGTTGGGTTGTACGGCGCGGCGGGTGCGTCGAGCTGGGTTGTACGGCGCGGCGTGAGCGTCGAGTTGTCTTGTACGCCGCGGTGAGGCCATCGAGCTGGGCCTTGTGTGCCTGTGGAATCGCGGTGGCGGGGCAGGTCGGCGAGGCGTAGAATCGCACACATGTTCGACCACCTTTCGCCTCGTGAGCTGCTGGATGCAGCTGCTGGGGCGGTGCGCGCCCGCCGGTTGGCGGAGGTGGCCGACCTGGAGGTGATCGCGGCGTGGGCTGCGGTGCACTCCGGGGAGTCGAACCGTGTGCGGAACCCGTTGGTCGACGTGGGTGGGGAGGGGACGCCGCGGGTGCAGGACCACGCCCTCGGGGAGATCGCCCTCGCCCGCAGCTCGGGTGTGGTCGCGACGATCAACGCCCTCGCGGACGTGCTGGACCTGCAGCACCGGCTGCCGTTGACGTGGGCGGTGGTGCGGCAGGGGAGCGCGGAGGTGTACGTCGCGCGGAAGGTCGCCCGGATGTCGCGGCATCTGCCGCGTGCGGTGGTCGGAGTCGTCGACTCTGCGGTGGCGCGGATGATCGCCACCGAGGCACCCGGGCGGGTGCTGACGGTGGCCGAGGGCAAGGTGATCGAGGCCGACCCCGCGCTGCACGAGGAGCGGGTGGAGGAGGAGAAGCGCCGCCGCTACGTGGGTCTGGGCCGGACCGACGAGTACGGGTTGCGGACGTTGATCGCGCGGCTGGATGCGGGTGATGCGGCGTGGGTGCAGGCCACCGTCACCCGGGTCGCGGAGATCCTCACCCCGGGTCACCCGGATGCGACCGCGGACGAGGTCCGTGCGATCGCGCTGGGTTACCTCGCGCGGCCTGCCGAGCTCCTCGCCCTGCTGGTCGAGCACGAGACCGCCGAGACCGCTGATCCCGCGCAGGCCGGTCCGGTCACCGACGACGAACCCCTCGCGCCCTCGCGCGCGACCGCACTCCCCGCCGACGTGCTCGACAAGCTCCACCGCACCGACCTGACGAAGCTGCGGCCGAAGGCGGTCCTCTACGTCCACCTCCACGAAGCCACCCTCCTCGGGACGAAGGGCGTCGCCCGCGCCGAAGAACTCGGCCCCCGCACCCTCGGCGCCCTCCACCAGCTCCTCGCCACCACCCAGGTCACCGTGAAACCGGTCATCGACCTGGCCGACGCGGTCCGCACCACCGCCTACGAACACCCCGAAGCCATCAAAGAACGCGTTCACCTCACCACCGGCGGCGACTACTGGCCGTATGCCACCTCCACCAGCCGCAACGCCGACTACGACCACCCCACCCCGTTCGACCACGACCCCGAGCGATCCCCCGAAGCACAACAACCAGCCCAGACCGGCACCCACAACTCGGGCCTCCTGCAACGCCGCCACCACCGCTGGAAGACCCACGCCGGCTACCAAGCCCGCCAACGCGCGCCGGGCCACTATGTCTGGCTCACCCCGAACGGTCTCGGCTTCACCATCGACCCGACCGGCACCCACCCCTGCTCCGAGATGGAAGCCCGCCTCCACCTCGCCTTCGCCGCGAGACCGCCTCTGGAACAATCCGACGCGTGAGCACCGAACCCCTCGTCCTCGGCATCGAGACCTCGTGTGACGAGACGGGCGTCGGGATCGTGCGCGGCACGACGCTGCTGGCCGACACGGTCGCGAGCAGCGTCGAGGAGCACGCGCGGTTCGGCGGCGTCGTCCCGGAGGTCGCCAGCCGCGCCCACCTCGAGGCCATGGTCCCGACGATCGAGCGCGCCTGCGCGACCGCGGGGATCCGCCCGAGCGACGTCGACGCCATCGCCGTGACGAGCGGCCCCGGCCTCGCAGGAGCGCTCCTGGTCGGCGTCGCGAGCGCCAAGGCGCTCGCCGTCGGTCTGGGCAAGCCGCTGTACGGCGTCAACCACCTCGCCGCCCACGTCGCCGTCGACCAGCTCGAGCACGGGCCGCTGCCCGAGCCCTGCATCGCCATGCTGGTCTCGGGCGGTCACTCGAGCCTGCTCAAGGTCACCGACCTCACCCTGGGTGTGGACCCGATGGGCGCCACGATCGACGACGCGGCGGGGGAGGCGTTCGACAAGGTCGCCCGCCTGCTCGGCCTGCCGTTCCCGGGTGGCCCGCACGTCGACCGCGCTGCCCGCGACGGCGAGATCACGATCGACTTCCCCCGTGGCCTGACGGCCCGTCGCGACCTCGAGCGGCACCGCTTCGACTTCTCGTTCTCCGGCCTCAAGACCGCGGTCGCCCGCTGGGTCGAGGCGCGCGAGCGCTCCGGCGAGCCCGTCTCGGTGCCCGACGTCGCCGCGAGCTTCCAGGAGGCGGTCTGCGACGTCCTCGTCCGCAAGGCGCTCGACGCCGCCACCGCGGAGGGGATCGAGGACCTCCTCCTGGGTGGCGGCGTCGCGGCCAACTCCCGCCTGCGCGCGATGGTGCTGGAGCGGGCCGAGCGCGTCGGCGTACGGGTCCGCATCCCGCGCCCCGGCCTGTGCACCGACAACGGCGCGATGGTCGCTGCGCTCGGCGCGGAGATGGTGGCCCGCGGACGCACCCCCTCCGCGCTCGACCTGCCCGCCGACTCCTCCCAGCCCGTCACGAGCGTGCTGGTCTGAGGGGGCCGGCGAGCTCGCGAGGCGTCACTTCACGAAGAACCGCCCAGCCCCGTTGTCCCACTCGGCGTCGTAGTCCTCGATCGGAGCTGCGAGTTCCGCTCGTCCGCTGTCGACATCGATGCGGACGAGGGCGTAGCGAGCCGGGGCGGTGGACGACATGCTCTGCTGCACCTCGACGATCAGGGAGGACGAACCTTCCCAGGCGCCGCCCCTGACGAACGTCTGAGTGCCCTCCGGGGAGTTGACCTGGAGAACGCCGCGACCGTTGCGAGCATCGCGGACGCTGTCGATCAGCCCGCCGGCCTCGGCGTACTGCTCGTACGGGCCCGCGGTCACCCAGCGGCTGTCACGGTCGAAGAGGCCGTAGGTGGTCGCGCAGGTCTCGGTCGACCACGCGAGGGGAGCATCCTCGCCCGCGGGGTAGACCCCGCGGCACGCCTGGTCGAGCTCGCCGGTCTCACCCGTGGGACGAGCGACGAGTGAACCGTCCGGCGACACGGCGTCGCTGGGGGTGCGGGAGAGCACCGTGATGATGCCGTCCTGGGTCAACCGGATCGTTCGGACGGACCGGCCCAGCTCTTGAGCCTCCACGATCACGTCGTCGCCTCGGAACCCGAGGGGCCGGCTGACGGGATCGAAGTTGGGCCCCGTCGCCAGGGGGCGGCGCCACAGCTCGTCGCCGTCCGCATCGGCGACAACGAGGGTCTCGATACCTCCCTCGCCCGCCCCGATGGACGACTCCACCCACGCCACGCGCCCCGTCGCGGGATCGTAGGCCAAGGTGGGGTTCACCAGTCGCTCCTCGTCGAGGCCCGTCAGGATCTCGACCAGCTCGCCCTGGCCGTCGAGGTGGTAGAGGTCGTACTCACCGCCGCGCCCCGGATCCACTGTCGCCAGCCAGCCGCCCGCGGCGTACGGCACCACATCGCCGAGCGAGCCGGAGATGGCGTCGAACGGGAGCTCGTACGTCGCCCCGCCGGGAAGGTGCAGCACCCCGTCGAGCCGGTACGGCACCTCGGCCGGGGCCCCCTCCGGAAGGTCGCCGAGGTCCATCAGGAGGTGCCGCGTGCGATCGGCACTCGCCGTACCACCCGTCACCGGGTCGACCGACCGGTCGCTGGACCCTCCGCCGAGCAGCCCCAGCGGCGCGACGACGGCGAGCACGACGGCGGCGGCTCCCGCCCCGACCAGAGCGGTGCGGGTGCGCCGGATCCGGCGGGCGCGACCCCGTACGGCGTCGAGGTCGAGCCGCGGCGTACCGGCGTCCCCGGCGTGCTCGCGCAGGGTGCGGGTCAGCTGGTCGTCCAGGTCGTTCGTCATCGCTGCTCCTCTCGGAGGTGGGAGGGGGTCCGGTCCCGCAGGGCCGCGAGCGCGCGGCTGGCCTGCGACTTCACGGTCCCGGGGGAGATCCCGAGGGTGGTGGCGATCTCGGCCTCGCTGAGGCCCTCGTAGTAGCGCAGCACGATCACCGCGCGCTGCTTGCGGGGCAGGGTCTGCACGAAGGCCCACAACCGCCCGGCGGTGCCGTCGTCGTAGTCGTCGCGGTGCTGCACGGTGTCGGGCACCTCGGCGGTGCTGGACTCGCGCTTCTTCCACGCGCGCCGCCACAGCGAGTTGTGCTCGTTGACGAGGATCCGTCGCGCGTAGCCGTCGAGCGACGTCTGCGCCTCGACCTTGTCCCACGCGAGGTACAGCTTCGCCAGTGTCGTCTGCACGAGGTCCTCGGCGGTGTGCCGGTCGCCGCACAGCAGGTACGCGGTGCGCAGCAGGCTCGCCTGGCGCGCCGCCATGTAGTCCGCGAACTCCTCGTCACGGCTGCGTCGCCGGGGCGTCGTCAACGTCGCTCCTGGGGTCGTCATCTCTCACCTCCATCATTCCGCCACCAAGACGCGACCGTCCTCCGATCGGTTGCATCGGGGAGAATGCGTCGGGTCAGGTCCACGAGCTCCAGGAGAGGGAGTCCCACATGCATGAGGTCAAGGCAGTCGTCGCGAAGTCGGTCGGGGAGCCGGTGAGCCTGGAGACGATCCTGGTGCCCGACCCGGGGCCGGGCGAGGCGCTGGTGCAGGTGCAGGCGTGCGGGGTGTGCCACACGGACCTGCACTACCGCGAGGGTGGGATCAACGACGAGTTCCCGTTCCTGCTGGGCCACGAGGCCGCAGGTGTCGTGGAGGCGGTCGGCGAGGGCGTCACGGCGGTCGCGCCGGGTGACTTCGTGGTGCTGAACTGGCGCGCGGTGTGCGGCGACTGTCGCGCGTGCGACCGCGGCGAGCCGCAGTACTGCTTCAACACCCACAACGCGACGCAGAAGATGACGCTGGCGGACGGTACGCCGCTGTCGCCGGCCCTGGGCATCGGGGCGTTCGCCGAGAAGACGCTGGTGGCCGCGGGGCAGTGCACGAAGGTCGACCCGGAGGCCCGTCCGGCTGCCGTGGGCCTGCTGGGCTGCGGCGTGATGGCCGGCATCGGTGCCGCGATCAACACCGGCAACGTGTCGCGCGGCGACGTCGTGGCCGTCATCGGCTGCGGCGGTGTCGGCGTGGCCGCGATCGCGGGCGCGGCGCTGGCGGGTGCGGGCACGATCATCGCGGTCGACATCGACGACAAGAAGCTCGAGGGCGCGAGGAAGCTGGGCGCCACCCACACGGTGAACTCGAAGGAGACCGATGCGGTCGCGGCGATCAAGGCGATCGCGGGCGCGGCGGCGGGTCACGAGGGCGCGGACGGTGCGGACGTGGTGATCGAGGCGGTCGGTCGTCCCGAGACCTGGGAGCAGGCCTTCTACGCCCGCGACCTGGCCGGCACGGTGGTCCTGGTCGGCGTGCCGACGCCGGACATGAAGGTCCCGCAGATCCCGCTGATCGACGTGTTCGGTCGCGGTGGGTCGCTGAAGTCGAGCTGGTACGGCGACTGCCTGCCCAACCGCGACTTCCCGATGCTGGTCGACCTCTACCGCCAGGGCCGTCTCGACCTCGACGCGTTCGTGACCGAGGAGATCGGGATCGAGGACGTCGAGGCCGCGTTCGAGAAGATGCACCACGGCGAGGTCCTGCGCAGCGTGGTGGTCCTCTGATGGCGAGCTCCCACCACGCCGCCGGCGGCGCCCGCGTGGACCACGGCGTCGTCGCGGGCACGTTCAGCCTGGACGGGGAGACGTACGACGTCGACAACAACATCTGGGTCGTGGGTGACGACTCCGAGGTGGTCGTGATCGACGCCCCGCACGACGTCGAGGCCATCCTCGGCGTCGTCGGGGACCGCAGGGTCAAGGCCATCGTGTGCACCCACGCCCACGACGACCACGTCCGCGTCGCGCCCGAGCTCCGCAAGCGCACGAGCGCGCCGATCCTGCTGCACCCCGACGACCGGCCGCTGTGGGAGCTGACCCACGGCACCGGCGAGCACGGCGAGCTCTGGGACGTCGACCTCTCCGACGGCCAGGAGATCGCGGTCGGGGGCACGACCCTGACCGTGCTGCACACCCCGGGCCACGCCCCGGGCGCGGTCTGCCTGCACGCCCCCGAGCTCGGTGTCGTCTTCACCGGCGACACCTTGTTCAACGGCGGCCCGGGGGCCACCGGCCGGTCCTACTCCGACCGCCCCACCATCGAGGCATCGATCAAGGCACGGCTCTTCGCCCTGCCCGGCGACACGGTCGTCCACACCGGTCACGGCGACGACACGACGATCGCCGCGGAGATGACGAACCTCACCTGACCGAGCGCTCGGTCCGTCGCCCGTCTAGGGTGGGCGACGTGACCGAGCGCCTCGAGACCACCCGCGTGATCGCCGCCCCGGCGAGCGCGATCTTCGACGTCCTCACCGATCCCGAGGGCCACGTCGACATCGACTCCTCCGGCATGCTCCAGTCGGCGAGCGGGGACCGCCCGCGCGCCGTCGGTGACACCTTCGTCGTCCACATGGACCGCGAGGCGCTCGGCGACCTCCCCGAGATGGGGGAGTACGACGTCACGGTCGTCATCGAGACCCTCGAGCCCGATCGGGAGGTGGCCTGGCGCATCGTCGGCACCATCAAGCCGCCGATCGGTCACGTCTACGGCTACCGCCTCGAGCCGACGGAACCGTCCGAGGACGGCTCCGCGCGCACCCTCGTGACCAGCTACTACGACTGGTCGAACGCCCACGACCGGTGGAAGAAGATCTTCCCCGTCATCTCCGAGCAGCACCTCAAGGGCACGCTCGGCATCCTCGCCCGCGTCGTCGCCCGTCGCGCCCGCTGAACTCCCGCCCCCACCGACAGACACAGGAGCCCCCATGCCCGAAGCCGTCATCGTCTCCACCGCCCGCTCGCCCATCGGCCGTGCCGGCAAGGGGTCGCTCAAGGACATGCGTCCCGACGACCTGGCCGTGCAGATGGTCGAGGCCGCGCTCGCGAAGGTCCCCGAGCTCGACCGCGCGGACATCGTCGACCTCGCCCTCGGCGTCGGCCAGCCCGCCGGCGAGTCGGGCAACAACCTGGCCCGCATCGTCGCCGTGCTCGCCGGGATGGACCACCTCCCCGGCGTGACGGTCAACCGCTACTGCTCGTCGAGCCTGCAGACGACCCGCATGGCGTTCCACGCCATCAAGGCCGGCGAGGGCGACGTCTTCCTGTCGGGCGGCGTGGAGACGGTCAGCCGCTTCGGCGCCGGGTTCGCCGACGACCCCGCCGCCCAGAACCCCGTCTTCGCCGAGGCCGTCCGCCGCACCGAGGCCCGCGCGACCGGCGGTGCCGACGTGTGGCGCGACCCGCGCGAGGACGGCACGCTGCCCGACGCCTACATCGCGATGGGCCAGACCGCGGAGAACGTCGCCCAGAAGCTCGGCATGAGCCGCGAGGAGCAGGACCGCTTCGCCGTCCGCAGCCAGAACCTCACCGAGGAGGCCATCGCCAGCGGCTTCTGGGCCACCGACATCACCCCGGTGACCCTGCCGGACGGCACCGTCGTCTCGACCGACGACGGTCCGCGGGCGGGCACGACGTACGAGGCCATCAGCCAGCTCAAGCCCGTCTTCCGCCCCGACGGCACGGTCACGGCGGGCAACGCCTGCCCGCTCAACGACGGCGCCGCGGCCCTCGTGATCATGAGCGACACGAAGGCGAAGGAGCTGGGCCTCACCCCGCTCGCGCGCATCGTCTCCACCGCCGTCACCGGCCTCTCGCCCGAGATCATGGGCCTCGGTCCGGTCGAGGCGATCCCGGCCGCGCTGCGCAACGCGGGCATGGGCGTGGGCGACATCGACCTGTTCGAGATCAACGAGGCGTTCGCCGTGCAGGCGCTCGGCTCGGCGCAGCAGATCGGGATCGACGTCGACAAGCTCAACGTCAACGGCGGCGCGATCGCCGTCGGTCACCCCTTCGGCATGACGGGTGCCCGCATCACGAGCACCCTCATCAACTCCCTGCGGTGGCACGACAAGCAGTTCGGCGTCGAGTCGATGTGCGTCGGCGGCGGCCAGGGCATGGCGATGGTCATCGAGCGCCTCTCCTAGACCGGGCGCACGAGCAGCGCCGTACCCTCCCCGGCCACCCGGGTGAGCACCACCGTCGCCTCGGCGTCGCCCCGGAGCGCCAGCCGCTTGCGCAGCTGCTCCGGGACGACGTCGACGCCGCGCTTCTTGATGGTGAGCCGCCCGACGCCGCGCTCGCGGAGCGCGGCGCGGAGCGCCTTCTCGCGGTAGGGCAGCTCCTCCACCACCTCGTACGTCGCGGCGAACGGCGTGCGGAACCCGGCGTCCGAGGTCACGTAGGCGATGTGCTCGTCGAGCAGGCCGCCCTCGACGGCCCCGGCCACGGCCGTGACGAGACCGGCGCGGATGACCGCACCGTCGGGCTCGTAGAGGTAGCGGCCGATCCCGCGGACGGGACGCTCGGCGCCGTCGTGGGGGTCGTCCTCCTCCGTGAGCGTCGCGAGCCCCTCGGCCCGCAGCACGGTCGCGCGCCGCCGGCTGACCGCGAGGTGGGGTGACCAGAGCACCGCCTCCTTCACCTCGCCGCGGTCGCTGACCCACTCCGCCTCGACGCCGTCGGGGACGAGGTCGTGGGGGAGGCCCGGCGCGAGCTTCGCGACGGCCGGGCGGCTCGTGAGCAGGCCCGCGACGAAGTCCCACGAGGGCACCCAGGCATCGGCGTCGAAGACGCGGCCGCGGCCGTCCCGCCGAGCGGGGTCGACGGCGGCGACCCCGAACCCGCCGAGGGGCAGCGTCGTCGCGTCCGCGACGGTGACCGCCCCCTCGAGCCCGAGGGCGGCCAGGTTCGCCTCGGCGATCGCCACGCGCAGCGGGTCGAGGTCCACCCCCGCCGCGACGAGCCCGGCGCGGGCCAGGGCGGTGAGGTCGCCACCGATGCCGCAGCCGAGGTCGACGACGGACGAGGGCCGGGCCGCGGCGAGCCGGGCGGCCCGGTGGTCGGCCACGGAGCGGCGGGTCGCCTGCTCGAGCCCGTCGGGCGTGAAGAACATCCGCAGCGCGTCCTCGCCGAACTTCGCGACACCGCGTACGCGGAGCCCGACCTGGGTCAGCGCGGCGGCGGAGCGCTCGGGGTCCGGCTCGGTGCGCCGCACCGCGGCCGCCGCGCGCACCGGGTCGCCGTCGGCGTCGGCGTACGCCCGGGAGGCCACGTCCAGCAGCGTGCGCCCGTCGTGCGTCAGCAGCCACCGGAAGGTCTCGAGGTCCACGTCGTCCATCCTCCCAGACACTTCTGGCACTCCCTCTGGTGGAGTGCTAACGTCGGCGCTGGCACTCTCCGGGTGAGTGTGCCAATCGTCGACGACGACGGCGCGACCCCCGCGACGGCGCGCTCGGAGCCGGCGACGACCACAGCCCCCGCCGGGCGGCGTCCGCCGTCCGGCATTCGGATCCGCACGGAAAGTGGAGGTCGACATCGTGTCGGTCAACATCAAGCCCCTCGAGGACCGCATCGTCGTCAAGCCGCTCGACGCCGAGCAGACCACGGCGTCCGGTCTCGTCATCCCCGACACCGCCAAGGAGAAGCCCCAGGAGGGCGAGGTCCTCGCGGTGGGCCCCGGGCGTTGGAACGAGGACGGCGACGAGCGCATCCCGCTCGACATCGCGGTCGGTGACAAGGTCATCTACAGCAAGTACGGCGGCACCGAGGTCAAGGTCGCGGGCCAGGAGTACCTGATCCTCTCGGGTCGCGACGTCCTCGCGATCGTCTCCTGACCCTGCAGCTTCTCTGAGGAGAGACATGCCCAAGATCCTTGAGTTCGACGAGAACGCTCGTCGCTCGCTCGAGCGCGGCGTCGACGCGCTCGCGAACACCGTCAAGGTGACGCTCGGCCCCAAGGGCCGCTACGTCGTCCTCGACAAGAAGTGGGGCGCCCCGACCATCACGAACGACGGCGTGACCGTCGCTCGTGAGGTCGAGCTGGACGACCCGTTCGAGAACCTCGGTGCCCAGCTCACCAAGGAGGTCGCGACCAAGACCAACGACGTCGCCGGTGACGGCACGACGACCGCGACGGTGCTGGCGCAGGCCCTGGTGCACGAGGGCCTCCGTGCCGTCGCCGCCGGTGCCAACCCGCTCGGCCTGAAGCGCGGCCTCGACCTGGCCGCCGCGGCCGTCGGCGACGCGCTCCGCGACGCCGCCCGCGAGGTCGACAACAAGGAGGACGTGGCCAGCGTCGGCACGATCTCCTCGCGCGACGCGCACATCGGCGCCCTGCTCGCCGACGCCTTCGACAAGGTGGGCAAGGACGGCGTCATCACCGTCGAGGAGTCGAACACGCTCGGCACCGACCTCGAGTTCACCGAGGGCATGCAGTTCGACAAGGGCTTCATCTCGCAGTACTTCGTCACCGACTCGGAGGGCCGCGAGGCTGTCCTCGACGACCCCTACATCCTCCTGCACCAGGGGAAGATCTCGGCCGTCGCCGAGCTGCTCCCGCTGCTCGAGAAGGTCATCGCCGCGGGCAAGTCGCTCTTCATCATCGCCGAGGACCTCGAGGGCGAGGCGCTCTCCACCCTCGTCGTCAACAAGATCCGCGGCACCTTCACCGCCGTCGCCGTCAAGGCGCCTGCGTTCGGTGACCGTCGCAAGGCGATCCTCCAGGACATCGCGGTGCTCACGGGCGCCCAGGTCGTGGCCCCCGAGGTCGGGCTCAAGCTCGACCAGGTCGGCCTCGAGGTGCTCGGCCAGGCCCGCCGCGTCGTGGTGACGAAGGACAACACCACGATCGTCGACGGCGCCGGCGACGCGTCGGCCGTCGAGGGTCGCGTCAACCAGATCAAGGCGGAGATCGAGAACACCGACTCCGACTGGGACCGCGAGAAGCTCCAGGAGCGCCTCGCCAAGCTGGCCGGCGGCGTCGTCGTCATCAAGGTCGGCGCGGCCACCGAGGTCGAGCTCAAGGAGAAGAAGCACCGCATCGAGGACGCCGTCTCCGCGACGCGCGCCGCGATCGAGGAGGGCATCGTCCCCGGCGGTGGCTCCGCGATCATCCACGCCGCCGCGGCGCTCGAGGGCGACCTCGGCCTCACCGGCGACGAGGCGGTCGGCGTGCGCATCGTGCGCAAGGCCGTCGACGAGCCGCTCCGCTGGATCGCCGAGAACGGCGGCGAGCAGGGCTACGTCGTGGTCTCCAAGGTGCGCGAGCTCGGCGTGGGCAACGGCTACAACGCCGCCACGGGCGAGTACGGCGACCTGGTCGCCCAGGGCGTCCTCGACCCCGTCAAGGTGACCCGCTCCGCGCTGGTCAACGCCGTCTCCATCGCGGGCCTGCTGCTGACGACCGAGACCCTGGTCGTCGACAAGCCCGAGGAGGAGGAGCCGGCCGCCGCCGGTCACGGCCACGGCCACGGTCACTGAGCGACCGCTCCACCAGCACCACCGCTCCGCCCCCGGCGCCCTCGTGGCGTCGGGGGCGGCGTGCGTCCGCGCCACGTTGTTGCACCGCCGAAACACCCCTGCCCCGGTCGCGCAACACGCACGGCGCACCGTCAGCCCCATGCTGTGGCGAGTACGCACCACCCTCCCCGACCGACCGGGCACCCTGGCCGTCCTCGCCCAGGAGTGCGGCGCCGCGGGCGTCAACATCCTCGCGCTCCAGGTCTTCCCGGGCGTCGAGGCCGTGACCGACGAGCTCGTCGTGCGCACCCCGGAGGGCTGGACCCTCGAGCAGCTCACCGGCCTCCTGGAGGGGGCGGGCGGGACCGACGTCGTCGGCACCCCGTGCACGGAGGCGGCCCTGGTCGACCAGCCCGCGCGCTACGTGCAGGCGGCCCGGGCCGTGATCGCGCGGCCGTCGCGGTTCCCCGAGGTCGTCGCGCAGCTCTTCGACGCCGAGCCCGGGGACGCCACCACCGGCGACGTGATGGAGATGACGGTCGGGGACGTCCAGGTCCAGGTACGCCGCCGGGCCGCCTTCACCGCCACCGAGCACGCCCGGGGAGCGGCGATGGCCGACCTGGTCTCGGACGTGCTGGCGCGCACGCCCACGGTGCTCGGCTCGAGCGCCCGCCGGATGGGCGGCGGCGCGACCCCGACCTTCGAGGTGGTGGGCCGCACGGTGCAGGCGACCGTGCAGGGCGTCGTGGTGGGCGTGGCCACGCTGCGGCCCGCGGAGCCGAGCGCCGAGCCCGGCCTGCACCCCGTCGACCTCGAGGTCGACCCGAGCTGGCAGCGCCGGGGGATCGGCACGCGGCTGCTCTCCGACATCGCCCGGCTCGCGGCCGGCGAGGGCGCCCAGGACATCCTCCTGTCCACCCGTGCGGACAACCAGGCGGTCCTCCCGCTGGTGCTCGCCGCGGGCCTCCGGGGCCGGATCCGCATGTCGGCGGACGTGCTCACCGTTCGCATCCCGGTGCGGGAGCTGAGGCCGCTGCCGCGGGCCTAGACTGGCTCCCATGAGCGCCACCGCCGGAGTCCCCGACAAGTTCGCCGCCCTCGGTCTGACCTACGACGACGTGCTGCTGCTGCCGGGCTACTCCGACCTGGCACCCAGCGAGATCGACACCACCTCGCGGCTCACGCGCGAGATCTCCCTGAAGGCCCCGCTCATCTCCGCCGCCATGGACACGGTGACCGAGTCCCGCATGGCGATCGCGATGGCCCGCCAGGGCGGCATCGGCATCCTGCACCGCAACCTCTCGGTGGCCGACCAGGCCTACCAGGTGGACCTGGTCAAGCGCACCCAGACGGGCATCATCTCCAACCCCGTCACCATCGGCCCCGACGCGACGCTGGAGGACCTCGACCGCATCTGCGGGGAGTACCGGGTCTCCGGCCTCCCCGTCGTCGACCCCGCCGACACGCTGCTCGGCATCATCACCAACCGCGACCTGCGCTTCACGCCGGTCGCCGAGTGGGCGACCACGAAGGTCGACGAGGTGATGACCCCGATGCCGCTCATCACGGGCGACGTGGGCATCAGCCGGGAGGACGCGACCGCGCTCCTGCGCAAGCACAAGCGCGAGCGCCTCCCGCTGGTCGACGCCGACGGCAAGCTCGGCGGCCTCATCACCGTCAAGGACTTCGTGAAGTCCGAGCAGTTCCCCGACGCGTCGTACGACGCGGACGGTCGCCTCCTCGTGGGCGCGGCGATCGGCTACTTCGGCGACGCGTGGGAGCGCGCGACCACGCTCATCGAGGCGGGCGTCGACGTGCTCGTGGCCGACACGGCCCACGGCCACGTGCGGCTGCTGCTCGACATGGTGCAGCGGCTCAAGTCCGACCCGGCGACGAAGCACGTGCAGGTCATCGGCGGCAACGTGGCGACGCGCGAGGGCGCCCAGGCCTTCGTCGACGCGGGCGCCGACGCCGTCAAGGTCGGCTTCGGTCCCGGCTCGATCTGCACGACGCGCGTCGTCACCGGTGCCGGTGTGCCGCAGGTGACGGCCGTGTACGAGGCCTCGCTCGCCTGCCACCCGGCCGGCGTCCCGGTCATCGCCGACGGCGGCCTGCAGCAGTCGGGCGACATCGCCAAGGCCCTCGTCGCGGGTGCCGAGTCGGTCATGATCGGCTCGCTCCTCGCGGGCTGCGAGGAGTCGCCGGGCGAGCTCGTCTTCGTCAATGGCAAGCAGTACAAGGCCTACCGCGGCATGGGCTCCCTCGGCGCGATGAGCAGCCGGGGCAAGAAGTCCTACTCCAAGGACCGCTACTTCCAGGCCGAGGTCACCAGCGACGACAAGATCGTGCCCGAGGGCGTCGAGGGCCAGGTGGCCTACCGCGGCCCCCTGGCGGCCGTGGCCCACCAGCTCATCGGCGGCCTCAGCCAGTCGATGTTCTACATCGGCGCGCGCACGGTCCCGGAGCTGCAGGAGAAGGGGCGCTTCGTGCGGATCACCTCGGCCTCGCTGAAGGAGAGCCACCCCCACGACATCCAGATGGTGGCCGAGGCGCCGAACTACCAGTCCCGCTGAGGTGGGAGACTCCTCCTCGTGACCGAGATCGAGATCGGCCGCGCCAAGCGCGCCCGCCGGGCCTACTCCTTCGACGACATCGCCATCGTGCCGTCACGCCGCACGCGCGACCCCGAGGAGGTCAGCGTCGCCTGGCAGATCGACGCCTACCGCTTCGAGATCCCCGTGGTGGCCGCCCCGATGGACTCGGTGATGAGCCCGGAGACGGCGATCGCCCTCGGTCGCGCGGGCGGTCTCGGCGTTCTCGACCTCGAGGGCCTCTGGACCCGGTACGAGGACCCGACCTCGCTGCTCGCCGAGGTGGCGCGTCTGCAGGGCGTGGCCGCGACGGCCCGCCTGCAGGAGATCTACACGGAGCCCGTGAAGGCGGAGCTCATCACCCAGCGGCTGCGCCAGATGCGCGACGCCGGCGTGACGGTGGCCGGCTCGCTGTCGCCGCAGCGCACGCGGGAGCACGCGAAGACCGTGGTCGACGCGGGCGTCGACATGTTCGTCATCCGCGGCACGACGGTGAGCGCCGAGCACGTCTCGAGCCAGGCGGAGCCGCTCAACCTCAAGGAGTTCATCTACGAGCTCGACGTCCCGGTCATCGTGGGCGGCTGCGCGACCTACCAGGCGGCGCTCCACCTCATGCGCACCGGCGCGGCGGGCGTGCTCGTCGGCTTCGGCGGCGGCGCGGCCCACACGACCCGCACCGTCCTCGGCCTCGCGGTGCCGATGGCGAGCGCGGTGGCGGACGTCGCCGCGGCCCGCCGCGACTACCTCGACGAGTCCGGTGGCCGCTACGTCCACGTCATCGCCGACGGCTCGATCGGCACGTCGGGCGACCTCGCCAAGGCGATCGCCTGCGGCGCCGACGCCGTGATGGTCGGCTCGCCCTTCGCCCGCGCCTCCGAGGCGCCGGGCCACGGCTTCCACTGGGGCGCCGAGGCGTGGCACGCGGAGCTGCCGCGCGGCCAGCGGGTCGGGTTCGACACGGTGGGCTCCCTCGAGGAGATCCTCTTCGGCCCCTCGCGGGTCGCCGACGGCACGATGAACCTGGTCGGCGCGCTGCGCCGGGCGATGGCCACGACGGGCTACACGGAGCTCAAGGAGTTCCAGCGCGTCGAGGTCGTCGTGCAGTGACCCGGCCGTGAGCCCGCGATGACCCGGATCGCGGCCGCCCAGGCGGAGGCGGTCGCGGGCGACCTGCGCGCCAACGTCCGCACGGCGGCCTGCCTCGTGGCACGCGCGGCCGACGAGGGTGCCGCCGTCGTGGTGTTCCCCGAGGCCTTCCTCACCGGGTACGCCGAGGAGGTCTTCGCCGGCCCGCTGCCCACGCCCGCCGACCTCGCCGGGCCGCTGCTCGACCCGCTCCGCGAGGCCGCCCGCGCCGGCGGCATCGCCGCCCTCGTCGGCACGCCGCTCGCCCGCGGTCGCGTGGCGACGCTCTCGCTCGCCCTGGTCGCGCCCGACGGCGACGTGACGGTGCCCTACGACAAGCAGCACCTCGACGGCCCCGAGAAGCAGCACTTCGTCGTCGGCGACCACGGCGCCTCGGTGCGCGTCGGCGACGCCGAGCTGGGGCTGAGCATCTGCTACGACGGCTGCTTCCCCGAGCACGCCGCCGCGGCCGCCCGCGACGGTGCGGTCGGCTACCTCGCCTCCGCGGCGTACTTCGTCGGGGGCGAGCACCGCCGCGACCTCTACTACGCCGCCCGCGCGCTCGAGAACGGCATGTACGTCGCGTTCGCCGGCCTCACGGGGCGCTGCGGCGGTCGCGAGCTCAGCGGCGGCTCGGCGATCTACGACCCGGAGGGTCGCGTGCTCGACCGGCTGGGCCGGGAGGAGGGCGTCGTCGTGGCCGACCTCGACCTGGCGCTGGTGGCGAGCACGCGCCGTACGCACACGATGGTCGCCGACCACCGCACGAGCCTGGGTCCCCGCCGCCGGGTCTGAGGCAGGATGGGGACATGACGGCGCCGCCTCCCGGAGTCCTCGGTCCTGCCGCGCGCGACGCGGCCCTCGCGGCGCTGGCCGGCACGGCGGAACCCGGCGCCGGCGACCTCGACGTGCTGGTGGTCGGTGGTGGCGTCGTCGGGGCGGGGGTCGCCCTCGACGCCGTCACCCGCGGCCTCACGACAGCCCTGGTCGAGCAGCGCGACCTCGCGTCGGGCACGTCGAGCCGCTCCAGCAAGCTGGTGCACGGCGGGCTCCGCTACCTCGAGATGCTCGACTTCGGGCTCGTGCGGGAGGCCCTCGAGGAGCGGGGGCTGCTGCTGACGCGCCTGGCGCCGCACCTGGTGCGGCCGGTGCCGTTCCTCTACCCGCTGACGCGCACGTGGGAGCGGCCGTACGTCGGGGCGGGGCTCGCGCTCTACGACTCCATGGCCGCGCTGGGGCGGCACGACATGGGCGTGCCGCGGCACCGGCACCTCTTCCGGCGGCAGGTCGCGCGCATCGCGCCCGACCTGCGCACCGACGACCTGACCGGTGCGATCCGCTACCACGACGCGCAGGTCGACGACGCCCGTCTGGTCACGACGATCGCCCGCACCACGGCCCGGCACGGCGCCCACGTCGCGACCCGCACGAAGGTCACGGGCTTCCTCCGCGAGGGGGAGCGGGTGGTCGGGGTGCGGGCCCGCGACCTCGAGACCGGCACCGACCTGGAGGTGCGCGCCCGGGTGGTGGTCAACGCCGCCGGAGTCTGGACCGACGAGATCCAGGAGATGGTCGGCGGCCGCGGCGCCCTGCACGTCCGGGCGTCGAAGGGCATCCACCTCGTGGTGCCGCGCGACCGGATCCGGTCCGAGGCCGGCTTCATCACCAAGACGGAGAAGTCGGTGCTCTTCGTGATCCCGTGGGGACGGCACTGGATCATCGGCACGACCGACACCGCCTGGGACCTCGACAAGGCGCACCCGGCCGCCTCGAAGGCCGACATCGACTACGTGCTGGCGCACGTCAACACCCTCCTGCGCGAGCCGCTCGACCACGACGACGTCGAGGGTGTCTACGCCGGCCTGCGTCCGCTGCTGAGCGGGGAGTCGGAGCCGACGTCGAAGATCAGCCGCGAGCACACGGTCGTCGCCCCCGTGCCGGGCCTCGTGATGATCGCCGGGGGCAAGCTGACGACGTACCGGGTCATGGCGAGGGACGCCGTCGACGCGGCCGCGCCGTCGCTCGCGGACACCGGCGGGGTGCGCGGGTCCATCACCGACCGGGTGCCGCTCCTGGGGGCCGACGGCTTCGAGACCCGCTCCAACCAGCGCGTCATGCTCGCCCGCCGCTCGGGCCTGCACGTCGCCCGGATCGACCACCTGCTCGGCCGGTACGGCGCGCTGGTGGACGACCTCCTGGCCCTCGTGGCCGCCCGGCCGGAGCTCGCCGAGCCGCTGCCGGGGGCGGACGACTACCTCGCCGCCGAGGCGGTGTACGCCGTGACCCACGAGGGCGCCCGGCACCTCGACGACGTGCTCGCCCGCCGCACGCGGATCTCCGTGGAGACCTTCGACCGGGGCACGACGGCCGCGCGACCGGTCGCCGAGCTGATGGCCGCCGAGCTGGGGTGGAGCCCGGGCCGCACCGACGAGGAGGTCGACCACTACCTGCGCCGCGTCGAGGCGGAACGGCAGAGCCAGCAGAAGTCGACCGACCAGGAGGCCGACGAGGCCCGGGTGCAGGTGCGCGACCTGGTCTGACCTGGCGCCGGCCGACGCTTGACATCGACGGCGAGATTGTCAAGAGCGGCCAATTGTTACCGAGAGGTAGAACACACGCCGTCGCGGACATACTCTCGGTACATGAGCAACTCCATCCCGGCCGGCGGTCCCCTCGTGACGGGGCCGGGCGATCCCGAGCACGACCCCACCGCGGCGTACGCGCTGGAGCCGGACCAGGTCGCCGCCCTCACCGCACGCCTGCTCGCCACGACCGGCGAGACGGTCCTCACGCGCACCCCGCTCACGGGCGCGCCGCTCGCGCAGGTGCCGCAGTCCTCCGAGGCCGACGTCGCCGAGGCGTTCGCCCGGGCCCGCCGGGCCCAGGAGGCGTGGGCGCGCACGTCGCTGGCCCACCGCCAGGAGCTGCTCCTGCGGCTGCACGACCTGGTGCTGGACCGCCAGGAGGAGATCCTCGACCTGATCGTGTGGGAGTCGGGCAAGGCCCGCAAGCACGCGTTCGACGAGCCGCTGCACATCGCGCTGACGGCGCGGTACTACGGCCGCACGCTGCGCCGTCACCTGGACACGCGCCGCGTGCCGGGCGTGATCCCGGGCCTCACCCGCGTCGAGGTCAACCGCATCGCCAAGGGTGTCGTGGGCGTTATCTCGCCGTGGAACTACCCGTTCACCATGGCGCTGTGCGACGGCATCGCGGCGATCGCGGCCGGCAACGCGGTCGTGTCGAAGCCGGACTCGCAGACGATGCTGAGCGCGCTGCTCGCCGCGCAGCTGCTCGACGAGGCGGGCTTCCCGCGCGACCTGTGGCAGGTCGTGTCCGGGCCCGGCGCGCAGATCGGCGGCGCCATCATCGACCGCGCCGACTACGTCTGCTTCACCGGCTCGACGGCCACCGGGCGGCGGGTCGCCACCCGCGCGGCCGAGCGTCTCATCGGCGCCTCGTTGGAGCTGGGCGGCAAGAACCCGCTGCTCGTGCTGCGCGACGCCGACGTGGAGAAGGCCGCCGAGGGCGCCGTGCGGGCCGCGTTCTCCAACGCGGGCCAGCTCTGCGTCTCCATCGAGCGGATGTTCGTCGCCGACCAGGTCTACGACCGGTTCGTCGAGCGCTTCGTCGCGCGCACCCAGGCGCTGACCCTGGGGGCGACCCTCGACTGGGGCAACGACATGGGCTCGCTCATCAGTGCCGACCAGCTCGAGACCGTGACGAAGCACGTCGAGGACGCCGTGGCCAAGGGCGCGACGGTGCTCGCCGGCGGCCGGGCACGCCCCGACCTCGGTCCGTTCATGTTCGAGCCGACGATCCTCGAGGGCGTCACGCCCGAGATGGCCTGCTTCGGCAGCGAGACCTTCGGGCCCGTGGTGGCGCTCTACCGCTTCAACGACGAGACCGAGGCGGTGGCCCGGGCCAACGACGGGGAGTACGGCCTCAACGCGTCGATCTACAGCCGTGACGGCGAGCGCGCCCGCGCGCTGGCGCGTCGCATCGCGTGCGGCACGGTCAACGTCAACGAGGCGTTCGCGGCGACGTTCGCGTCGCTCGGGGCCCCCATGGGCGGCATGCGGTCGTCGGGCATGGGTCGTCGCCAGGGCGCCGAGGGCCTCCTGCGCTTCACCGAGACCCAGGCGGTGGCGACGCAGCGGGTGATGCCCATCGCGCCGTCCTTCGGTCTCTCCGACGAGTCCTACGCGAAGGCGATGAACCTCAGCCTCCGGCTGCTGAAGAAGGCGGGTCGCGCGTGAGCGGGTTCGACTACGACGTCCTCGTCGTCGGCTCCGGGTTCGGCGGGTCGGTCTCCGCGCTGCGCCTGACGGAGAAGGGCTACAAGGTCGGGGTGCTCGAGGCGGGCGCCCGCTTCGAGGACGCCGACTTCGCGTCGACGTCGTTCGACATGAAGAAGTACCTCTTCGCGCCGCAGGCCGGGTGCTACGGCATCCAGCGGATCGACGTCATCAAGGACTGCATGATCCTGGCGGGCGCCGGCGTCGGCGGGGGCTCGCTGGTCTACGCGAACACGCTCTACGAGCCGCTCGACGCGTTCTACGCCGACCCGTCCTGGTCCCACATCACCGACTGGAAGTCGGAGCTCGCGCCCTACTACGACCAGGCCAAGCGGATGCTCGGCGTGGTCGAGAACCCCGTGCGCACGGCCAGCGACGACGTCATGCTCAAGGTCGCCGAGGAGATGGGGGTGGGTGACACCTTCCACCCGACCCCTGTGGGCGTCTTCTTCGGCGGGCCCGAGCACGGCGGGGCCGAGCAGGGGGGCGTCGACGTCGAGGACCCGTTCTTCGGCGGGGCGGGGCCGCGCCGTACGACCTGCCGCAACTGCGGCGAGTGCATGACGGGCTGCCGCCACAACGCCAAGAACACGCTCGTGAAGAACTACCTCTACCTCGCGGAGCGGCTGGGCGCGACGGTCCACCCGCTGACGACGGTGACGCGGGTGCGCCCGCTGGCCGGCGGCGGCTACCGGGTGGACGTGCGCTGGACGAAGGCGAAGCTGTCGCGCCGCTCGGCGGTGCGCAGCTACACGGCCGAGCAGGTCGTCTTCTCCGCGGCCGCGCTGGGCACGCAGAAGCTGCTCCACCGGCTGAAGGCGACGGGCGACCTGCCCGGGGTCTCCGACCGGCTGGGCGTGCTGACGCGCACCAACTCGGAGTCGATCCTCGGGGCGCTCGCCCCGGACCTGTCGACCGACTACAGCAAGGGCGTCGCGATCACCTCGTCGTGGCACCCCGACCCGGTGACCCACATCGAGCCGGTGCGCTACGGCAAGGGCTCCAACGCGATGGCGCTCATGCAGACGGTGCTCACGGACGGCGGCGGCCCCGGCCCGCGTTGGCAGACGTGGCTCAAGGAGCTGTGGCGGGAGCGCCGCAACGTGCTCGACCTCTACGACATGAAGCACTGGTCGGAGCGCACGGTGATCGCGCTCGTCATGCAGACGCTCGACAACTCGATCACGACGTTTCCGAAGCGCACCCCGTTCGGCTGGCGGCTGTCGTCGAAGCAGGGCCACGGTGCCCCGAACCCGACGTGGATCCCGATCGCCAACGAGGCGACCCGGCGCATCGCGGCCATGATCGGCGGCAAGCCGGGCGGCACCGTGGGCGAGCCCTTCAACCGGCCGCTGACGGCGCACTTCATCGGCGGCTGCACGATCGGGGAGTCTCCGGAGACCGGTGTGGTGGACCCCTACCAGCGAATGTTCGGCCACCCCGGGCTCCACGTCGTGGACGGCTCCGCCATCTCGGCCAACCTCGGCGTGAACCCGTCGCTGACGATCACCGCCCAGGCCGAGCGCGCGATGGCCTTCTGGCCGAACAAGGGCGAGGCGGACGCGCGGCCGCCGCTGGGCGCGGCGTACGAGCGCGTCGGGGCGGTCGCGCCCCGTCGTCCGGCGGTCCCCGCCGAGGCGCCGGCGGCGCTCCGGCTGCCCATCGTCGGCGTCAGCTAGAAAGAGATGGACGGGTGACGTAACCCACGCCGGACCGACTCGTTGTGCTGGACGGGTCCGGCACGTTAGCTCCCTCCCAGCCCGGGCCCGGTCGTCCTGGGCTGCACGCAGTCGACAGGACCGTCAGGGCCCGGCCACCCTCCCTCCCCGGCCGGGCCCTGACGCGTTTGCGGGCTAGACTCCGCGGGTCCCCGCAGGCAAGTGAAAGGCCCTCGATGTCGTCTGCCCCCGACCACGACCTCGTCCTGGTGGTCGACTTCGGCGCCCAGTACGCCCAGCTCATCGCGCGCCGCGTGCGCGAGGCGCGGGTCTACTCCGAGATCGTCCCGCACACGATGCCGGTCGCGGAGATGCTGGCGAAGCAGCCGGCGGCGATCATCCTGTCGGGCGGCCCCTCGAGCGTGTACGCCGAGGGAGCGCCCCGCATCGACGCGGACCTCTTCGCGGCGGGCACGCCCGTGTTCGGCATGTGCTACGGCTTCCAGCTGATGGCGCAGAACCTCGGCGGCACGGTGTCGCCGACCGGCGCGCGGGAGTACGGCCGCACCCCGGTGACCGTGGGGGAGCCGGGCACGCTGCTCGCGGACCTGCCGGGCGAGCACCGCGTGTGGATGTCGCACGGCGACTCCGTCACCGCCGCCCCCGAGGGCTTCGCCGTGCTGGCGTCGACCGACGTGACACCGGTCGCCGCGTTCGAGAACACGGACCGGCGGCTCGCCGGCGTGCAGTGGCACCCCGAGGTCCTGCACTCCGAGCACGGCCAGGAGGTGCTCGAGCGCTTCCTCGTCGACATCGCCGGCTGCCGCCAGACCTGGACGATGGTCAACATCGTCGAGGAGCAGGTGGAGCGCATCCGCGCCGAGGTCGGCGACGCCCGCGTCATCTCGGCGCTCTCGGGCGGCGTCGACTCCGCGGTCTCGACGGCACTCGTGCAGCGCGCCATCGGCGACCAGCTCACCGCCGTCTTCGTCGACCACGGCCTGCTCCGCGAAGGTGAGGCCGAGCAGGTCAAGCAGGACTACGTGGCCGCGACCGGCGTCGACCTCAAGGTCGTCGACGCCCGCGAGCAGTTCCTCGGCCACCTCGCCGGGGTCACCGACCCGGAGACGAAGCGCAAGATCATCGGGCGCGAGTTCATCCGCGTCTTCGAGGCCGCCGAGCGCGAGGTGCTGGCGACGCCGGGCCCGCCGGTCAAGTTCCTCGTGCAGGGCACGCTCTACCCCGACGTCGTCGAGTCGGGCGGCGGCGCCGGCACGTCCAACATCAAGAGCCACCACAACGTGGGCGGGCTGCCGGAGGACCTCGAGTTCTCCCTCATCGAGCCGCTGCGCACCCTGTTCAAGGACGAGGTGCGCGAGGTGGGGCGCCAGCTCGGCATCCCCGAGGCCATCGTCGCCCGCCACCCGTTCCCCGGGCCGGGTCTGGCGATCCGCATCATCGGCGCGGTCGACGAGGAGCGCCTCGCGATCCTCCGCGCGGCCGACGCCATCGTGCGGCAGGAGACGACGGCCGCCGGCCTCGACGGCGAGATCTGGCAGTTCCCCGTCGTGCTCCTCGCCGACGTGCGCTCGGTCGGCGTGCAGGGCGACGGCCGCACCTACGGTCACCCCGTCGTGCTGCGCCCCGTCTCCAGCGAGGACGCCATGACGGCCGACTGGACCCGGCTGCCGTACGACGTGCTCGAGCGCATCTCGACCCGCATCACCAACGAGGTGGCCGAGGTCAACCGCGTCGTGCTCGACGTGACGAGCAAGCCGCCGGGCACGATCGAGTGGGAGTGACCGCGGCCCCTCGGGCGTAGCTCAGTGGCGGCCGCGGGCCCGGCGCGGCTCGCGGCCGACCTCCTTGCGCGTGCGGCGCCGGAGCTGCCAGATCCGCAACGAGCCGGCGATCGCGGTGAGCAGGATGCCCGCGGCGGTGGCGATCAGCAGCGAGACGGCGAGCGGGGCCCGGCCCTCGAAGCCGAAGAACTGCACCGTGGTCTGCTCCGTGTTCTGCGCGATGAACACGACGAGCAGGAGCAGGAGCACGCCGAGCGCGACGGCACCGACCCAGAGACCGCTCGTGCGGGAGGCCCGCAGGGGGTCGTCGTGGGGACGCTCGGCGTCCTTCGGGGGCGGCGGAGTGCTCGGGGGAACGGCGGGGTCGCCGGCGGGGGACGCCTGGGGGACGGTCATGCCGTCGAATCTAGCCGCGTCGGCGGCGGAACCGGAGGGAGCGGCCCGGAGGGGCGGCGTGTCCGAAGGGTGGGCGTGACCCCGCGGGGACCGATGCCACCCCTAATGTCGATCGAGTTACTCGACATGGGGTGGGAGGGCATCACGTGAGCAGCGCACGTCCCGACGGTCGGCACGTCTTCCTCGCGGCCGCGATCAACGGCGCCGGGTGGTCCCGGGCGGCCGCGCGGTGGCCCGGCACGCGATGGAACCGGTTCAACGACGTCGCGCACTATCGCGAGGCGGCCGAGATCGCGCGTCGTGGCGTGCTCGACGCGGTCTTCGTGTCGGACCATCCGGCCCTGTCGTCGTTCGGGCTCGAGGGTGGACCGCCGCACAGCCTCGACCCGATCCCGCTCTTCGCCGCGCTCGCCGCGAGCGTGCCGGACGTCGGCTTCGTGCTGACGGCCTCGACCACCTACAACTCGCCCTACAACCTCGCACGCCGGCTCGCCACGCTCGACGCGATCTCCGGCGGCCGACTGGTGTGGAACGCCGTCTCCAGCTTCAACCCCGACGTGGCCGCCAACTTCGGCGCGGCGCCGCTGCCGCCACGCCCCGAGCGCTACCGGCGCGCCGACGAGTTCCTCCGCGTCGTCAAGGAGCTGTGGCTCTCGTGGGACGCGCCGGTCGGCCCGGCGCCCGCGGGACCGCTCTGGGATGCGTCGTCGGCGCGGGTGCTCGACCACCACGGCGAGTTCTTCGACGTGCGCGGCCCGCTCAACGTCCCCGTCGGGCCCCAGGGCCATCCGGTGATCTCCCAGGCCGGCGCGTCGGAGTCCGGGCTCGACTTCGCCGCCCGTCACGCCGAGATCGTCTACGCGTCGCTCGCGGGCGCGGCTGCCGCGCGGGCCTTCCGCGACGACGTGCGGCGCCGTGCCGCCGCGCACGGTCGGGACCCCGACCACCTCCGCTTCGTGCCCGGGCTCCACGTGGTCGTGGCCCCGACCCGGGCGCAGGCGGAGCGGCGCCACGAGGCGGTCCGGGGCGCGCGGGACGAGGAGGAGCTGATCGCCCGGTTCCGGGCCGCGCACCTCCCGGAGAACGACGTGACCCGCCACGTCGGTCCCGACACCGTGCTCGACCCGGCCTGGTTCCCCACCGAGGAGCGCGAGGGCACCGCCACCGGCCACCTCAAGGGCATCGCCGAGCTCGTCGCCGAGGAGGAGCTGACGCTGCGCCGGCTCGTCCGGCGGGTCGAGGGCGGGCACCGCCTGGTCGTCGGGACGGCGGAGGACGTCGCCGTCGGGATCCTCGAGTGGTGGGAGGGCGGCCTGGCCGACGGCTTCCACCTGCAGCTGCCGATCCTCAACGAGGACCTGACGACCTTCGTCGACGAGGTCGTCCCGATCCTCCGGGCCGCCGGTGCCGTGCCACGGGCCTACGACGGCAGCACCATCCGGGAGCGGCTCGGGCTCCCCGACCCGCGTCCCGTCCCGGCGACGGCGGGGTGAGGGCCGGGCGGGCCTACGGCAGCAGCAGGTCCGTCAGCTCCGCGGCCAGCAGCACGGCGCCGACCAGGGAGGCGCGCTCGCCCCAGCTCGGACAGCGCCACGGGCGTCGTCGCGACGGCGTCGAGCACGTGGCGGCGCAGCTCGCGGCGTACCGACTCCAGGAGCAGGTCGCCCGCCCGCGCCATGTCGCCCCCCACCACGAGCACGCCCGGGTTCATCAGGTTGACGACGCTGGCGAGCCCCCAGCCGATGTGGCGGCCCGCGTCCTCGAGCGAGCGCTGGGCGGAGACGTTGCCGGACCGCGCCGCGGCGACGACGTCGTCGAGCGTGGCGCCGGGCAGCTGGTCGGCCATCATCGCGAGCACGCTGCCGACGGAGGCGTAGGCCTCGAGGCACCCGCGGCTGCCGCAGCGGCAGACCGGACCGCGCTCGTCGAGGGTCAGGTGCCCGATCTCGCCGGCGGCACCGCCGGAGCCGTGGAAGAGCCGGTTGTCGATGACGATGCCCGCGCCGACGCCCGAGGAGATCTTGACGAAGAACGAGCTGTCCTCGCCCCGGGCGACGCCGAGCCGGTGCTCGGCGAGGGCACCGAGGTTGGCGTCGTTCTCGACGGTGACGGGCACCCCGAACGCCTCCTCGCACGCCGCGAGCGCGTCCACCCCGACCCAGCCGGGGAGGATCGCCGCGGCCGCGACGACGCGTTGGTTGATGGGGGCCGGCAGGCCGGTCGCCACGGTGCGCAGGGCGGTGCGGTCGAGGCCCTCGGCGGCGAGCAGCTCGTCGAGGAGGGTGGTGGCGATCGCGAGGCCCTCGGTGTGCGAGTGGGTGGGGGAGAGGCGCTGACGCCTCTCCGCCACGAGGTGCCCGGTCACGTCGCCGAGGGCGACCGCGACGTGGCTGTGGCCGAAGTCGACGCCCGCGACGAGACCGGCGCCGGGGGCGAGGCGCACGACGGTGCCCCGGCGGCCGCTGCCGGGCTCCGTCGCCACGAGGCCGGCCGCGGCCAGGTCGCGGATGATGTTGGAGACCGTGGCGGGTGCCAGCCCGGTGACGCGCGCCAGCTCCGCCTGGGTCGGGGGCGGGGCGTCGTCGACCTCGGCCCCGGCCGCCCGCAGCACGTCCAGCACCCGCCGTTGGTTGGCGGTGCGCAGCGTGGCGGTCGAGCCGGGCGCGGCGGGGCGGAGGTCGGGGGTGGACACGGGCGTCACCCTGACGTGTGACGCCACGAACCGTCAAGAGATGTTGTCAAACGGGCCCGAAAACTGGTCGGTAACGATTTTGCGTTCATGTCTTGACGACAAGGCCTGTGGCGCACAACACTCCGAGCGTCACCACGCGACGGTGCTGTCGCACCCGGTCCACGAGGAGAGTCCATGTCCAGCAGCAAGCTCAAGCGCGGCGTCGTCAGCACGGCCGCGATCGTCGTGGGGGTCGGCCTGCTGGCCGCCTGCGGCGCCAACGACGCCCAGGAGGGCGACAGCGACACCAAGGTCATCGCGCTCCTGCTGCCGGAGTCGAGCACCACGCGCTACGAGGCCTTCGACAAGCCGCTCTTCGAGGCCAAGGTGCAGGACGTCTGCGGCGACGAGTGCGAGGTCGTCTACTTCAACGCCGACCAGGACGAGGCGAAGCAGACCCAGCAGGTCGACTCGGCCATCTCCCAGAACGCCGACGTCATCGTGCTCGACCCGGTCAACGGTGCCGGCGCGGGCGGCATGGTCCGCACCGCGCAGGAGTCGGGCGCCGAGGTCATCGCCTACGACCGCTTCATCGAGGGCGCGGACTACTACCTCTCCTTCGACAACGAGACCGTCGGCCGCATGCAGGGTGAGGCGCTCGTCGAGGCCACCGGTGGCACGGGCGGCATCCTCATGCTCAACGGCGCACCCAGTGACCCCAACGCCGCGCAGTTCAAGTCGGGTGCCCACGAGGCGATCGACGCGAGCGGCCTCGAGGTGCTGGCGGAGTACGACAACCCCGACTGGAGCCCCGACAACGCCCGCACCTGGACCACCGACCAGCTGGCGCGCTTCGACGCCGGCGACATCGCGGGCGTGTACGCCGCGAACGACGGCCAGGCCGGCGGTGTCATCGCCGCGCTGACCGGCGCGGGCGTCGACCCGACCGCGCTGCCGCCGATCACGGGCCAGGACGCGGAGCTCGCCGCCATCCAGCGCATCGTCGCCGGTGAGCAGGCCATGACGATCTACAAGCCGATCAAGGTCGAGGCCGAGAAGGCCGCCGAGGTCGCCGTGGCGCTCGCGAAGGGCGAGGACGTCGGCGAGACGACCGACTACGAGGGCGTCGACTCCTTCATCTTCGACCCGATCGTCGTCACGGCGGACAACGTCAACGACACCGTCATCGCCGACGGCTTCTACTCGGTCGAGGACATCTGCACCGCGGACTACGCCGACGCCTGCACCGCCGCCGGCATCGGGGCGTGAGCTCGGCCGTGGAGCTCAGCACGACGACCCGCGCAGCGGCGGGGTCCGCCCTGTCGCTGCGCGGGGTCAGCAAGCGGTTCGGCGCCGTCCAGGCGCTCTCCGCCATCGACCTCGACGTCGCCAAGGGCGAGGTCGTGGCCCTCGTCGGCGACAACGGCGCCGGCAAGTCGACGCTGGTGAAGATCATCTCCGGCGTCTACCAGCCCGACGGCGGCACGATCACCCTCGACGGCCGCGAGGTCGTCGTGGGTGGTCCCCGCCAGGCGCAGAAGCTCGGCATCGCGACCGTGTTCCAGGACCTGGCGCTGTGCGACAACCTCGACGTCGTCGCCAACCTGTTCCTCGGTCGCGAGCGCACCGCGGGCGGTCTGCTCCTCGACGAGGTCCACATGGAGCAGGAGGCGTGGCGGCTGCTGCGCCGCCTCTCCGCCAAGATCCCGTCGGTCCGCATCCCCATCGCGGCGCTCTCGGGCGGCCAGCGGCAGACCGTCGCCATCGCCCGCAGCCTGGTGGGCGACCCCGGCATCGTCATCCTCGACGAGCCGACCGCCGCGCTCGGCGTCGCCCAGACCGCGGAGGTGCTCTCCCTCGTGGGGCGCCTGCGCGAGACCGGCCTCGGCGTCATCCTCGTCAGCCACAACATGGCCGACGTGCTGGCCGTGGCCGACCGCATCGAGGTGCTCCGCCTCGGCCGCAACGCGGCGCGCTTCGACGCCGCCGACGTGACCACCGAGCAGCTCGTCGCCGCGATCACCGGTGCCGGGGAGCGCCCGGCCCATCCCTCCGACTCGCCCGCAGGAGCCCGCCCATGACCGTCGCCGCCGACCTCGCCGACGAGCGGCTCGTCCGCAGTCGCGGCGCCCGTGGCGCCCTCGACGTCGTCTGGAACCGCCTGCGGGGCGGCGACCTCGGCAGCCTGCCGGTGGTCGTCGGCCTGATCGTGATCTGCACGGTCTTCTACAGCCTGGACCCGCGCTTCCTGTCGTCGTTCTCGATGGTCAACATCCTGACCTACGCGGCGCCGGTCGGGATCATCGCGCTCGGCATCGTGCTGGTGCTGCTGCTCGGCGAGATCGACCTGTCCGTCGGCTCGGTCTCGGGCATGGCGGCCGCCATCATGGCCGTGCTCGTGGTGAAGGAGGGCCAGCCGGCGCTCGTCGGCCTGCTCGCCGGCGTCGCCGTCGGCGCGGTCGTCGGCATCGCCTACGCGTTCCTCTACACCGTGCTCGGCATCCCGAGCTTCGTGTTCTCCCTCGGCGGCCTGCTCGGCTTCCAGGGCGTGCTGCTCTACGTCCTCGGCTCCGACGGCACCATCAACCTGCCCGACGGCTCGGGGCTCACCGAGTTCGCCCGGTTCAGCTTCGTCAGCGGGGCCGCGGCGTACGTCGGCGTGGCGATCGTCGTCGCCCTCTACGTCGCGTCCCGCCTCTGGACGATCCGCCAGCGGCGCGCGGCCGACCTGTCGGCCCCCTCGCTCCTCGGCATCGGGCTCAAGGCCCTCGCTCTGGCGGCCGGCCTGGGCTGGCTGACGTGGTACCTCGGCGTCGACCGCGGCTGGAGCTACAGCTTCCTGCTCTTCGCGGCGCTCGTGGTCGTCGTGGACCTGGCGCTGCGCCGCACGCGATGGGGACGCCACGTCTTCGCCGTCGGCGGCAACGAGGAGGCGGCCCGCCGCTCGGGCGTGAAGGTCACGCGGATCTACGTGTCCGTCTTCGTGCTGACGTCCACCCTCGCCGCGCTCGGCGGCCTGCTGGCCGCCGGCCAGCAGACCTCGGTCTCGCAGGCCACGGGCACGACCGACACCAACCTGACCGCGATCGCCGCGGCCGTCATCGGCGGCACCAGCCTCTTCGGCGGGCGCGGGTCGGCGTACGCCGCGATGCTCGGCATCATCGTCCTGCAGGCCATCCAGTCGGGCCTCAACATCGTCGGTGTCGACTCCTCCGTCCGCTTCATGGTCACCGGCGGCGTGCTGCTGCTGGCGGTCGCCATCGACTCCGTCGCCCGTCGGGCGCGGTCGGCGAGCGGGCGCGGCTAGCGCGTCGTACCCCTCCCCGGCGTCGAGCAGGGGTGGAGCCGGGGGCGTCTCCGGGCACGGCCATAGGCGTGCCGGAGGGACGCCCCCGGTCCGCGTTCGGCACACTGCTCCCGTGAGCAAACTGTTCGGGGGACTCCGCCAGGCGCCCGCGCGCGTGCTGGCGGGCGTGCAGACCGGGGTGCGCGGGTTCGTGCTGAAGCAGGTGGGCGGCCGCGTCGACCTGTCGAAGATCGACCGCGTGCCCGCCAGCCTCGGCTGGCCGCTGGAGCGGGAGGGCGTCGACCCGCCCGGGCGGCTCGAGGAGATGCGGGCGGAGCACCCGGTGAGCCTGCTGACCACGTTCCTGGGCATCAAGGTGTGGTTGGTGACGGGGTACGACGCGGGCCACGAGGTGCTCGTCGACCGCGGTGGTGCGTACTCCACCGACATCCGGCCCTACGTGGGCAAGGCCGGCGCCGACGGGGGCGACATCGGCGGGCTCGGGTTCACGGACCCGCCGGACCACACGCGGCTGCGGAAGTACCTGACGCCCGAGTTCACCCGCCGCCGGCTGCAGCGGCTCGAGCCGCTCGTCGACGCCATCATCGAGCGCCAGCTCGACGAGATCGAGGCGGCGGCCCGGGCGGCCGAGGACGGCGTCGTGGACCTCGTGCCGCTCTTCAGCTTCCCCATCCCGTTCCTCGTCATCTGCGAGCTCCTCGGCCTGTCCGACGAGCGGCGCGCGATCTTCCAGGAGCTCGGCTCGGCCCGCTTCGACGTCTCCAGCGGCGGCATCGGCGCGTTCGGGGCCATCTCCGGCTCGCGCGAGTTCCTCCTCGCCGAGACGGCCCGCCAGCGGCACGACCCCGGCCCGGGGCTGATCGGTCAGATCGTGCGCGACCACGGCGACGAGATCAGCGACTACGACCTCGGCGGTCTCGCCGACGGTGCGTTCACGGGCGGCATGGAGACGTCGGCCGGGATGCTCGCGCTCGGCAGCGCCGTGCTGCTCGAGCACCGCGAGACCTGGAAGCAGCTCGCCGCCGGCGAGGCCGACGTCGACGCCGTCGTCGAGGAGCTGCTGCGCTACCTCTCCGTCGTGCAGGTCGCCTTCCCGCGGTTCGCGACCACGGACGTCGAGGTCGCGGGCCAGCAGGTGCGCAAGGGCGACGTCGTGCTCGTGCACCTGCCGGCCGTCGACCGCGACCCGTCGTTCGGCGCCTGCCCCCACGCCTTCGACCCCGGGCGGGAGGAGAGGTCGCACCTCGCCTTCGGCCACGGCATCCACCGGTGCGTCGGCGCCGAGCTCGCCCGGATGGAGCTGCGGAAGGCCTACTCGGCCCTCGCCCGCCGTTTCCCCGACCTCGGGCTCGTGCGCGGGACGGACGACCTCGACTACTTCAGGTCGTCGATCGTGTACGGCGTCGAGCGGATGCTCGTCCGACCGCTGGGCTGACGCGGCTCAGCCCAGCTCGACGTCCGCCAGCCACACGTCGGCGATGGTCTCGAGCGCCCACGGGAGGCTGAGGGCGCTGGCCCCGCGGCGCATCACCCAGATGGCGTTGCCGCCGGCGGCCGGGTCCTCGCCGTCGACCGCGGCGTACCGGCCCTCGGCGACCGCCGGGATCGCCTGGAACAGGGGCGACGCCTCCCGCGCCTCGCGGGTCGCGTCGTCGAAGTAGCCCACCACGAGCACGTCGCCGTCGAGCCGTCCGAGCAGCTCGTCGGACACGTGCGTCTCCTCGGTGAACTCGTCCGCGGCCGGGTGGGGGGCGAAGCCCAGGTTGGCCACGACCTGCTCGGCCGTGCCGCCGGCGACGGTGTAGTAGTCCATCCCCGTCTCGGGGTAGTCGGTCGCGATGGTGAGGGTGCGGCCGGCGTACTCGGGGTGGGCGTCCGCGACCGCGGCGATCGCCGCCTCGGCCTCCTCCACCACCGTGTCCGCGGCGGCGGCGAGGTCGAGCACCTCGCCGATCCGGCGCTGGGGCTCCCGCCAGTCGATCTGCGTCCCGTCGACGAGCTCGGGGTTCTCGAGCACGGGTGCGATCGCGCTGAGCCGCTCGAAGTCGGCCTCCTCCCAGAGGAAGTTGAGCGCGATGATGAGGTCGGGCTCGCTCGCGGCGATGCCCTCGACGTTGATGGGGTCGCTGCGGGTCGCCGTGTCGACGGTCTCGATCCCGGCCAGGTAGTCGTCGTCCCGCCACTCCCAGTCCTCGTCGGAGAGCGCGTAGACCGGCGTCACGTCGAGGGCCTCGAGCGCGTCGAGGTTGGAGGAGAAGCCGATGACGGCGACCCGTTCGGGCCGCTCCTCGAGCACCGTGTCGCCGGCCCAGGTCTCGAGGGTCAGCGGGTAGGACGTCGTGCCCTCCGCGGCCGGGAGCAGCGCCGCCGAGGACCCGCTCCCGCCGTCGCCGTCGCCGTCGTCCCCGCCCTCCGCGCCGCAGGCGGCCAGGGGGAGGGCGAGTGCTGCGGCGAGGACGCCGGTCAGCGCGCGCCTCCGCGCTCGGGGGGTGGGGACGGTCATGGGGGACTCCTCGGCTCGGGGTGCCGCACGGTCGCGGGCGGCGCGACGAGGTTAGGTGAGCCTACCCATGCCTTAGGGTGCAGTTCCCGCCAACCTGGGTGCAGTTCCCGGCGGTACGACGAGGAGGAGCCCCGTGACGACGATCGCGTCCGCCCGGGTCCACGTGCCCGCGTTCGCCGTAGCGGAGCGCGCCGAGGCCGAGGAGCACGTGCTCCTGTGGCAGGTGCGGGGGTCCTCCGACGTCCGGGTGGACGGCGAGGACCGCACGCTCGTGGCGGGTCAGGCCCTCTGGATCCCGGCGGGGGTGCGCCACGAGTTCACGGTGCGCGTGAACTCGGTCGTGCTGCCGATGCTGTTCGGAGCGGGCACGACCGCGACCACCCTGCAGCGGCCCACGGCCATCGGGGTCGACGCCGACCTGCGCACGCTGTTCCTCGCCTACGTGCAGACGAGCTACAGCATCATCCGGCCCCCGGTGAACATCGCGCGGCAGATCCTCGCGCTGCTGGAGGAGCGGCCGGCGCTGCCCACGGCGCTGCCCCTGCCCGCGAGCGCGGCGGCCCGGGCCGTCGCGGAGGCGCTGCTGTTCAACCCCCGGCGACGACCGGAGCGTCGAGGAGCTGGCGACCGCGGTCCACGCGTCGGTGCGCACCCTCGAGCGACGGTTCCGTGCGGAGACCGGGCTCTCGTTGCGGCAGTGGCGGATCCGCAACCGCATGGAGGCGGCCGCGGTGCTCCTCCGGTCGCGGACGACCACGGCGGCGGTCGCGCACCGGGTGGGCTACACCGACCTCAGCGCGTTCCGCCGGGTGTTCAAGGCCCACTTCGGGACGACGCCGGGGGAGTACGCGGCGCGTCAGTAGGTCGTGCGCCGCTGCACGACCGGCCGCCCGATGCCGGCACCGATCTCCTCGAGCTCGGCCACGGTCTTCGCGGAGCCGTGCTCGGAGCCCGCCATGCGGGAGATGGTCTCCTCCATGAGGGTGCCGCCGAGGTCGTTGGCGCCGGCGCGCAGCATGAGGCGGGTGCCGTCGATGCCGAGCTTGACCCAGCTGGTCTGGATGTTCGAGATCCGGCCGTGGAGCAGGATCCGCGCGAGGGCGTGCACGGCGAGGTTGTCGCGCAGCGACGGGCCGGGGCGGGCGACGCCGGCGAGGTAGATCGGCGCCGAGGCGTGCACGAAGGGCAGGGGCACGAACTCGGTGAAGCCGCGACGTCCCTCGGCCAGGGAGAGGTCCTGGACGCCCTTGAGCACGTTGAGGTGTCCCACCCAGTGGCGGGGGTTGTCGACGTGGCCGTACATCATCGTGGAGGTCGTCGGGATCCCGACGCGGTGCGCGGTGGAGATGATGTCGACCCAGGTGGCCGTGGGGAGCTTGCCCTTCGTGAGGATCCAGCGGACCTCGTCGTCGAGGATCTCCGCGGCGGTGCCGGGGATGGAGTCGAGACCGGCCTCGCGGGCCTTGATGAGGAAGTCCTCGAAGGAGAGCCCGGTGCGGGTGGAGCCGTTGAGGATCTCCATCGGCGAGTAGGCGTGCACGTGCATCTGGGGCACCCGCGCCTTGACCGCGGCGGCGATGTCGAAGTACGCCGTGCCCGGCAGCTGCGGGTCGATGCCGCCCTGCATGCACACCTCGGTCGCGCCGAGGTCCCACGCCTCCGCGGCCCGGTCGGCGACCTGGTCGAGGGACAGCGAGTAGGCGTCGGCGTCGGTGCGGCGCTGGGCGAACGCGCAGAAGCGGCACCCGACGTAGCAGACGTTGGTGAAGTTGATGTTCCGGTTCACCACGTAGGTGACGTCGTCGCCCACCGTCTCGCGGCGCAGGTCGTCGGCGAGCTCGGTGACCGCGCGCAGCAGGTCGCCCTCGGCGGTGATGAGCGTCAGCGCGTGCTCGTCGGCGAGGTTCCCGGGATCGCGGTGGGCCGCCGCGAGCGCCTCGCGGCCCGCGGCGAGGTTGACCGAGGGCGCGGACGGCGCGGAGGGTGCGGAGGGCTCGGCGCCGATGGCGCGCGCGGCTCCGTCGATCTCCGACCAGTCGCCGTACACCGTGTCGAAGTCGCTGCGCCGGTCCTCGGTGCGGCCGGAGGTGTCGACCTCGGCGTGCAGGTCCACCCGCCCGAAGGAGCTGGCCTCGAGGGAGGGGTCCGGCTCCTGCCAGGGCGCCCCGACCGGTCGGATCCCGGGGACCGCCAGCCCGTCGTCCTGCGCGAGCGCGGCCACGTGGCCCGCGACGCGGGGGTCGAGCCAGGGCTCCTCCCGGGTGAGCGAGCCCACGACGTACTCGGGGTGCACGGTCAGGCGCGGCTCGAGGGTGAAGCCGCACTCGGCGGTGACCGCACGCAGCCGCTCCAGCGAGGGCCAGGGCCGCTCGGGGTTCACGTGGTCGGGGGTCAGGGGCGAGACGCCACCCCAGTCGTCCACGCCGGCGTCGAGCAGGGCGCGGCACTCCGCCGAGCCCTCCGCGTGGTCGACGAGGTTGGGCGGGGCCTGCACGCGGGCCTTGGGGCCGAGCAGGACGCGGGTGACGGCGATGGCGGCGCGGTACTCGTCGAGGCCGAGGTCCCCCGCGTGCCGCATGGCGGTGTCGGGCTTGGCGCGGAAGTTCTGCACGATCACCTCCTGCACGTGGCCGTAGGTCCGCGCGATCCGCCGCAGCGCGAAGATCGTCTCGGCCCGCTCGGTGAGGTCCTCGCCGATGCCGACCAGCAGCCCGGTGGTGAACGGGATCGACAGGCGCCCGGCGTCCTCGAGCGTGCGCAGGCGCACCGCCGGGTCCTTGTCGGGGGAGCCGAAGTGGGCCAGGCCCTTGGTGGTGAAGAGCCGCGTCGAGGTCGTCTCGAGCATCATCCCCATCGACGGGGCGACCGGCTTGAGCCGGTTCATCTCCTCCCACGACATGACGCCGGGGTTGAGGTGGGGCAGCAGCCCGGTCTCCTCGAGCACGTGCACGGCCATCGCGCGCACGTAGGCCAGCGTCGAGTCGTAGCCCTGCTCGTCGAGCCACGCCCGCGCCTCCGGCCAGCGGTCCTCCGGCCGGTCGCCGAGGGTGAACAGCGCCTCCAGGCACCCCAGCGCCGCGCCCTCGCGGGCGATGTCGAGGATCTCGTCGGGGGAGAGGTACGGCGCGCGCCCGGCCCGCGCCGCCTGCCCCGGCGTCTCGACGAAGGTGCAGTAGTGGCACCGGTCCCGGCACAACCGCGTGATCGGGATGAACACCTTGGGGGAGTAGGTGACCACGCCCGGGCGCCCCGCCGCGACGAGCCCGGCGTCGCGCACGCGCGCCGCGACGGCGGTCAGGCGGTCGAGCTCCTCACCCGTGGCCCCCAGCAGGGCCGCGGCCTCCGCGACGTCGAGGCTGGCGCCCCGCTCCGCGCGGGCGAGGGCGCGGCGTACCTGCTGGGGGGTGGGAGCGGTGGGGTCAGCAGTCACCGTGCGAGCCTAGTCCGGGGTGGCGCGGGAGGATCACAGGCCGAGCATCCGCCCGATGATCTCCTTCTGGATCTCCGTCGTGCCGCCGTAGATCGTCTGGATGCGGCTGTCGACGAAGGCCTTGGCGATGGGGTACTCCATCATGTAGCCGTAGCCGCCGTGCAGCTGCACGCCCCGGTCCACGAGCTTGGTCTGCAGCTCGGTGGTCCACCACTTCGCCATCGACGCCAGCGTCGTGTCGACCTCACCGCGGTTCAGCTTCATCACCGTGTCGTTGACGAAGACGCGGGCGATGTGGACCTCGGTCGCCATCTCCGCGAGCGTGAAGCGCGTGTTCTGGAACTTGGAGATGGGGCGGCCGAAGGCCTCCCGCTCCTTCACGTAGTCGAGGCTCAGCTTGAGGATGTGCTCGCACGCGGCGACGGCGATCGCGGCGATCGAGACGCGCTCGCGGGGGAGGTTGTTCATCAGCGAGATGAAGCCGGAGCCCTCCTCGCCGAGCAGGTTCTCCTTGGGCACGATCACGTTGTCGAAGAACAGCTCGGCCGTGTCCTGCGCCTTCATGCCGACCTTGTCGAGGTTGCGGCCGCGGCTGAAGCCCTCCATGCCGCTCTCGACGACGAGCAGGCTGATGCCGTTGTGGCCCGCGTCGGGGTTGGTGCGCGCGACGACGATGACGATGTCGGCCATGATCCCGTTGGAGATGAAGGTCTTGGAGCCGTTGAGCACGTAGTGGTCGCCCTTGTCGACGGCGCTCGTGCGGATGCCCTGCAGGTCGGATCCCGCCCCGGGCTCGGTCATCGCGATGGCGGTGACGATGTCGCCGGAGACGCAGCCGGGCAGCCAGCGCTCCTTCTGCTCCTGCGTGCCGAGCTCGAGGATGTAGGGGACGATGATGTCGTTGTGGAGCGGGAAGCCCAGGCCGCTCGCGCCGATCTTGCTGATCTCCTCGACGACCACCATGTTGTAGCGGAAGTCGTCGAGCCCGAGGCCCCCGAACTCCTCCGGCACGTCGAAGCTGAGCAGCCCCGTCGCCCCCGCCTTGCGCCAGACCTCGCGGTCGACGATCCCGTCGGCCTCCCACTGCTCGTGGTACGGCGCGACCTCCTTCTCGAGGAACGCGCGGACGGTCGCGCGGAAGTCCTCGTGCTCGGTCTCGAGGATCTCGGCGGCACTGGCAAGGGACATGCTGGCTCCTCAGGTACGTCGATGTGACATCGCAACTGTTACAGCGAAACTGTCATGGTGCAAGCGGGCAGGGGGCCCGAACCGCGCGGCGGATTGCCTCGCGGTCGTGACAGACCTACTGTCACGGTCGTGAGCCCGTCCCCCGAGCCGTCCGACACCACCGATCCGTCCGCGCTCGGCGACACCGGCCTCCTCACGATCGACGAGCTGTCGGCACAGGCGGGCACGACGGTGCGCACGACGCGCTACTACGCGAGCCTCGGCCTCATCCCGCCGCCCGAGCGCCGGGGCCGGGTGGCCTACTACGGCGACGTCCACCTCGCCCGCCTCGAGATGGTCCGGGCGCTGCAGGACCACGGCTTCACGCTGCAGGCGATCGAGCGCTACCTGACGTCGCTCTCGCCCGAGGCCACGACCGAGGAGCTCGCCCTGCAGCGGACGATGCTCACCTCCTGGACGACGCAGCCGCCCGAGCGCCTGACCCGCCGGCAGCTCGACAAGCGCGCCGGACGCGTGCTCTCCGACGACCAGCTCGCGGTGCTCGTCGAGCTGCAGGCGCTGGAGCTCGACGACGACGGCGCCCGCTACCTGGTGCACGCCGGCCTGCCCCAGGCGCTCGAGATGTTCGACCTCGACCTGCCGCTCGAGTCGATGGTGCAGGCGACCGCGGCGATCGACCGCCACATGCGGTCGCTCGCCGACGAGCTCACCGAGATCCTGCGCACCCAGGTCGTGCGGCCCTTCCGGGCCGAGCAGCACACGCCGGAGGAGGCGGTCCGCATGGAGCGCACGGTCTCGTCCCTGCGCCGCGTCACCCTCGAGGCGGTCGTCGTCGGCTTCCAGCGGGCGGCCAACGAGGTCATCCAGCGGTCGCTGCGGCGCCGTTAGGGCGCCCACCGCGCGGGTGCTGGGGCACGATGGGCGCATGAGCGAACGAGCGCCGGTGCGCACCTGGCTGACCGACATGGACGGCGTGCTGGTCCACGAGGAGGAGCCGATCCCCGGCGCCGCCGAGTTCGTGGAGACGTTGCAGGCGTCCGGCCTCGAGTTCCTCGTGCTGACCAACAACTCGATCTACACGCCCCGCGACCTCCGCGCCCGCCTCCTGGGCAGCGGGATCGACATCCCCGAGGACCGCATCTGGACCTCCGCGCTCGCCACCGCCCAGTTCCTCGCCGACCAGCGGCCGCACGGCACCGCGTACGTCGTGGGGGAGGCCGGGCTGACCACCGCGCTCCACGACGTGGGCTACGTGCAGACCGACCGCGACCCGGACTACGTCGTGCTGGGCGAGACCAGGACGTACTCGTTCGAGGCCATCACCCGTGCCATCCGCCTCGTCGAGGGCGGGGCGCGGTTCATCGCGACCAACCCCGACCCGAGCGGCCCGAGCCAGCAGGGCAAGCTCCCGGCCACCGGTGCCGTCGCGGCCCTCATCACGGCGGCGACGGGACGCGCGCCGTACTTCGTGGGGAAGCCGAACGCGCTCATGATGCGCAGCGCGCTCGACCGGCTCGAGGCGCACTCGGCGACGACGGTGATGATCGGCGACCGGATGGACACCGATGTCGTGTCGGGGCTCGAGGCGGGCCTGCGGACGATCCTCGTGCTGACCGGCTCGACGCCGCGGGCGCACGTGGGGAACTTCCCCTACCAGCCGACGCGCATCGCGGAGTCGATCGCCGACGTCGTGCCGCTGGTGGCGGAGGGGCGGATCTAGCTCGGGTCGGTTCCGCGCCCGACCCCTGGACGTCATGCGGTGCGGTGCCCGGGGGCGGCGGTGCGCATGACGTCCCGCAGTGGGAGCGGCGGTGTTCTCGGCGAGCCGGTTCGCCGGCTGGCGGGGTACGGAACTGTGCGGCTGGGGCAGTCGGGATGGGGGCGAGACACGTCCGAGCCGCACATTTCGGAGCCTCTGGTGGTCGGTCGGCCGCGCCCCCCGGACGTCATGCGGTGCGGTGCCCGGGGGCGGCGGTGCGCATGACGTCCCGGAGCCGGCCTCACTTCAGCGTGATCTTCACCGGCGGCTGGCTCGGCGGGCTCTGCCCCGCGACGTTCGTCGCGTAGACGACGAAGTAGTGGTTGCGCGCCGGCAGGTTGCGGAACGTCAGCGTGCCCTGGCTGGCCGGCACGGTGGTGAAGGTGCTGTTGTGCTGGACGGTGTACTGCAGCACGCGCGCCCCGTTGTCCGACGGCGGCGGGCGCCAGGAGACGGTGACGTTGCGGCCGCTCACGGTCACCTTCGGGGGCGCGGGGGCGGCCGGGGCGGCGACGGTGATGGTGACCCGTCGCGTCGGGCTCGCGACGGACTCGCCGATCACGTTGACGGCGGTGACGGTGAAGTCGTAGGTGCCGCGCGGCAGGTCGGTGAAGTCGATGCGGGTGCGGTCGGCGGGCACGGTGAAGGTCTCGCCGTTGCGGCGCACGACGTAGTGGCTGATCGGCTCGCCGTTGGGGTCGGGCGGATACCAGGCGAGGTACATGTCGTTCACCGTCGCCTTCGCGTAGGGCTGCGCGATGGTCGCGGGCACCCCGGCGGGCGTGACGACGGCGGTGGGCGTGGAGGCCTCGGACTCGCCGACGGCGTTGACGGCCACGACGCGGAAGCTGTAGCCGGCGCCGTTGCGCAGCCCGGTGAGGGTCGCGGTGGTCGCGTCCGCGGGCACGCTGACGCTCACGGGCGGCTGGTCGACGGCGGTGCCGCGCACGACGTACCCCGTCACCGGGCTGCCCCCGTCGTCCGCCGCGCCGACCCAGGTGACGGTCGCCGACCGGTCGCCGCGCACGGCGCTCGCGCCGGTGGGCGCGCTGGGCACGGTCGCGTCGCAGCGGAGGTCCTCGTCGCCGAGGGCGACGGCGCGGGCGCGCTCGGCCTCGGTGCGGGCGGGGGTGCAGGTGGTGCCGGCGATGACGACGGTCTCGCCGGAGGGCACGAAGCGGATGACGGTGCCGTCGGCGGGGCGCGGGGTGGCGGTGCGCTGCTTGTCGTACGTCGCGGGTGTCAGCGTCGTCGGCGAGCCGCACGCGTCGCCGGTGGCGACCGCCGCGCAGTCGGCGAGGGGGATGAGCGCGCCGCCGGCGGCCCGGGCGGTCACGGGGGTGACGGCCCCGCTGACGGGGTCGGTGACGGTGGAGCGCACGAGGGTGCCGTCGGTGGCGGTACGGCGCACGTGGCCGCCCCACGGCGCCGCGGTCGAGCCGGCGTTGCGGAGCGCGGCGGCGTCGACGCGGACGACGGGCTGGGTGCCGCCGTAGGGGTCCCACGAATCGACGGTGAAGGCGGCGCCACCGGCGAAGACGTGCACGGTCGCCCGCGCGCCGCTGCTGAGGACCGCGCTGACGAAGGTGCCGTCGAGCGGGGTGGCACGGAGGTGGGCGTGGCGGCGGTCGACGGCCACGTCGGGGGTGTCGACGGCACCGTCGACGGCGGTCGCAGCGACGCTGACCGCGGGCGGGACCTCGCCACCGATGGCGGCGACGGAGGTGGCGGCGATCGGCGCGCGGCCCGCGACGCGGTAGAACCGCTCGCTCGCGCTCCCGCCGCTGCCGGCGGGGACGCGGAGCAGGGTGCCCTCGGCGGGGTACGCCGCAAGCCGGTCCCAGTCGCCCCCGGTGCCGGCGCGGTCGATGGCCGCGTCGTCGACCCAGCTGGTGGTCGGGCGGGCCCCGAAGCCGTCCCAGGAGTCGATCCACTGCGGGGAGCCACCGGCGACGACGAAGACGTCGTTGCTGGTGCGGCCCTTGAGGTAGGTGCCCTCGGGGGGCCGCGAGCGGAGGTGGGTGAAGGCCCCGCCGGCGCCGGTCTGGCCGGCCTTGTCGACGGTCTCCTCGCCGACCCAGACGACGCGGGGGCTGCCGAACGCGGCGACGTCGTCGACCCGGAGCGGTGCGCCGCCGGCGACGACGAACATGCGCCCCGAGTAGGCGGCGCGCAGCATCGTGCCCTCGGCGGGGATCTGGCGGAGCACGTCGTAGCGCGCGTCGGTGCCGATCGCGTCGACGACCTTGTCGTCGACGTCGACGACCCCCGCGGGCGCGGTGATGTCGGGCATGTAGACGGGCGCGCCGCCGGCCACCCGGAAGAGGCGCTTCGAGCCGTAGCCCCGCAGGTAGGTGTTGTCGGGGATCGCGGTCTTGAGGGTCGCCCAGTGGGCGGCGGTGTAGACGTGCTCGGGCTTCTGGCCGCCGACGGCGGCCCAGCTGCTGACGTACGTCGGCGCTCCGCCCACGATGCGGTAGATGCTGCCCGCGTAGCGCACGAAGTCGCCCTCGTCGGCGCGGTCGACCCCGGCGTAGGCGACCTCGGTGCTGTCGCAGGCGGCGTTGTTGGCGGTGGGGAGCGCGGTGGAGAGCATCGCGATGGGGGCGTCGGCGCCGATGACCGCGTAGTTGTCGTACTTGACCCAGCAGGCCTTCTGGAAGTCCGTGTGGGTGTGGATGCCGCTGGTGGTGCAGACGCGCCAGGACGAGGAGTAGGGCCAGCCGTCGGAGGTGCCGTCGGCGCAGGCGCTGTTGGGGGCCGTGCCGGTCGCGAGGTAGCCGATCGTGGTGCCGGGCGGGAACGCCGGGGTGCTGGTCGAGACCTGCACGTCGCGCAGGTGGCCGTAGCGGATCTGGGAGACGAAGCCGCCGTTGACCATGACGTCGAGGGTCACCATCGTGCCGGCGCCGTTGTTGTTGTTCGCGACCCTGGAGACCTTGAGGGTCACGTCGCCGTCGAAGGAGCGCATGTTGGGCTTCACGGCGGCGCCGGGGCCCTTGTGGATGTCCCAGGAGAACCCGCCGAGCAGGCGGGGCGTGTGGTCCTTGGGCGCGACGATGCCGGTCCGGCCACCGCCGTCGAACGGCATGTAGACCACGACGCGGGTCCCGCCGACGGCCGCGTCCGCCGGGGCGGAGGTCGTCGTGAGCGTGACGGCAGCGAGCGCGCTGGCGAGCAGCAGCAGGCCGACGGCGAGGGTGACGACGCGCCGCACGGGGGAGGGCGCGCGCCATCGAGGGGGGAGGTCGACCAGCACGCAGGGCAATCTATGGGGCTGGAGAGACGTGTGGGACGAAAGAGGTTGAACTACAAATGAGTAGTTCTCCGGGTGGTCGTCGGGTGATCGCGCGGGGCGGTCGGAGGGACCACCGGGCGCAGCTGCTCGGGTCGCCGCGCCCGGTGGGGTCAGGGAACTTCTACGGGGACGGTCTGAGCTGGCGGACCCCCGTGCTGGTCGCCGCGTAGAGCATCGCGGACGTCGAGAACACGAGCGCGCCGTCGTTGCTGGCCAGGGGATCGGTCAACAGCCACAGCCCCGCGCAGAGCGCCAGGCCGGCGGCCACCATCGGCCATCCCGGTCGCGCGGCACGAACCACCCCGATGACCGCGCCGACGCCGAGCGCGAGAGGAGAGGCCAGTGTCGCGAGCGTCATCGCACCTCCTCCTGTGCCCCGAGGGGGAGGAGGTGTCGAGCTGTGGCGCTTCCCCCCGGGGCGAACCCGAGCGCCGCGCCCAACATAGATGGGCACGTCGGAATGGCGCAACGGGTTGTCCACAGCTCGACTGGGTCTCTCGCTTGGTGAAATTGTGGACAAGCGGTTGCGTTGGCTGTGCGCAGCGTCGTCCAATGTTCTCGCTTCGTGATGGACCTCTACTCGGGACGAGGAACTCATGTCGATCGCCGACGCTCCGGCGCGCTCTGACGGCGCTGCCAGCTCTTCTGCGCGTCCTGCGCCGGTGGCGCCGGTGGCGCCGGCGGCTCCTGCGGCTGTCGTGGATGCGCTGGACTCGATGGTGCGCGAGGCCGTCCGCGGCCAGGGCATCGACCCGCAGCGCGACACCGCGGCGGTGCGCCGTCTGGCGGAGGCCGCGGTGCGCGAGCACGACGAGCGGAGCCTGACCGGTGCGGTGCAGCGGTTGGCGGACCCGTCGGCGGTCGTGGCCGAGGTGGTGGCGCGGATCGCGGGGTTCGGTCCGCTGCAGCCGCTGCTCGACGACCCGACGATCGAGGAGGTCTGGATCAACGACCCGTCCCGCATCTGGGTCGCTCGCAACGGCCGCCACGAGCTGACGAACCTCATGCTGACGCCCGCGCAGGTGGCCGAGCTCGTCGAGCGCATGCTCAAGAGCAGCGGTCGGCGGCTCGACGTCTCGAGCCCGTTCGTCGACGCCATGCTGCCCGACGGGCACCGGCTGCACGTGGTGCTCGAGGGCATCAGCCGCGGCTTCACCGCGGTGAACATCCGCAAGTTCGTGCTCCGGGCGGCGCGGCTGGATGACCTGGTCGAGCTGCGGTCGCTGACCCCGCAGGCCGCGGCGTTCCTGACGGCGGCGGTGCGGGCGGGTCTGAACGTCCTGGTGGCTGGAGGAACGCAGTCGGGCAAGACCACGATGCTCAACTGCCTCGCGGCCGCGATCCCCGGGGGCGACCGGGTGATCAGTGCGGAGGAAGTCTTCGAATTGCGGTTCCCGCACCCCGACTGGGTCGCCCTCCAGACCCGCCAGGCGGGACTCGAGGGCACGGGCGAGGTGCCGCTGCGCGCGCTGGTGAAGGAGGCGCTGCGGATGCGGCCCTCCCGGGTCGTCGTCGGCGAGGTGCGCGCCGAGGAGTGCCTCGACCTGCTCCTCGCCCTCAACTCGGGACTCCCCGGCATGTGCACGCTCCACGCCAACAGCGCACGCGAGGCCCTGGTCAAGATGTGCACGCTCCCGTTGCTCGCCGGCGAGAACATCTCCTCGCGCTTCGTCGTGCCCACCGTGGCCAGCTCGGTCGACCTCGTCGTCCACCTCGGCATCGACGCCGGCGGCGTACGCCGCGTGAACGAGATCGTCGGCGTGCCCGGCCGGGTGGAGAACGACGTCATCGAGGTCGAGCCCCTCTTCGTGCGGTCCGCCGGCGAGCTGCGACGCGCCAACGGTCATGCGCCGCGCCTCGCGGCCTTCGAGCGCGCCGGCATCGACGTGCACCGGATCCTGGCGGCCTGACGTGGGGGCGGTCGTCGGGCTCGGGGTGGGCATCGGCCTGCTCCTCGTCTGGTCCGCGTTCGTCGTGCCGCGCCGACCGCGCTCGGCTCCGCGCACACCCGGGCCCCTGACCACGCGCCTGCTCGCGGCGGGACTCGGCCACGTGTCCGCGTCGTCGCTGCTGGTCCTCTGCGGGGTCCTCGGCGTCGCGGTGGCGTTCCTCCTCCAGGTGCTGACCCGCACGGCGCCGGTCGCGGTCGTGATGGGGTTGCTCGCGGCGTACCTGCCCGTGGCGCTCGTCGGTGCCCGCGCCCGTCGGCGACGGGCGGAGTTCGCGGACGTCTGGCCCGACGCGGTCGACAACCTCGCCTCGGCCGTGCGCGCCGGGCTGTCGCTGCCCGACGCCCTCGTCGCCCTCGGTGAGCGGGGGCCGGAGCCGCTGCGGCCGGCGTTCGCCGCCTTCGCGCTCGACTACCAGGTGACGGGCCGCTTCTCCGACTGCCTCGACCGGTTGAAGGAACGGCTGGCGGACCCCGTCGGCGACCGCGTCGTCGAGGGGCTGCGCGTCGCGCGCGAGGTAGGCGGGGGTGACCTCGGGCGGCTCCTCCGCAACCTGTCGGGCTACCTGCGCGACGACGCACGACTCCGCTCCGAGCTGGCGGCCCGTCAGGCGTGGACGGTCAACGGGGCACGCCTCGCGGTCGCCGCGCCGTGGCTGGTGCTGCTGATGATGGCGTTCCAGGGCGAGGTGATCCGGCGCTACGCGACACCGACCGGCACCGTCGTCCTCGTCGTGGGCGCGCTGGTGTGCGTGGCGTCCTACCGCTTGATGACCTGGATCGGTCGTCTCCCCGTCGAGCGGCGGATCCTCCAGTGAGCCCGGCCTGGTGGGGTGCGTTGCTCGGCCTCGTCGCCGGGGGTGGCCTCGTGCTCGTCCTCGCGCGCGTCCGGGCGATCCGGCGGCCCTCGCTGGAGCTGCGGGTGCTGCCGTACGTCCGCGCCGTCACGCCCGTCGAGGGCCCGACGCGTCCGACGACGGCCCCGGGACGCGGTGGCACGACAGCCGCGGTGGTCGGTGTGTTCGGCCCCAGCGTGCGGCGCGCGGCCGATGCCGTCGAGAAGGTGCTGGGCGGCAGTGCGTCCGTACGCCGCCGTCTCGCCCGCGCCGGACTCGACCGGTCGGTGCACGACTTCCGCGTCGAGCAGGTGGTCTGGGGGCTCGCCGCCTTCGGCGCCGCTGCCGTGTGGGGTGCGGTGCGCACCCTCGCCGACCCCGGAGCGGCTGTCGGTTCGGTGGTGCTCTGCCTCCTCGCGTTCGTGTGCGGGGTGCTGGCGCGGGAGCAGCGCCTGACGGCGCAGGTACGGCGCCGCGAGCGCCGCATCGTCGAGGAGTTCCCCACCGTGGCCGAGCTGCTCGCGCTCGCGGTCGCTGCGGGCGAGGGCCCGGTTGCCGCCCTGGAGCGCGTCGTCGCGCGCAGCGGGGGCGACCTCTCCCGCGACCTGGCCGCCGTGCTCGCCGCGATCCGCACCGGCGAGCCGGTCGCCGAAGCCTTCGACCGGATGGCCGCGACGACCGGCCTCCCGCTCGTCGCCCGCTTCGCCTCGGGCATCGCCGTGGCCGTCGAGCGCGGTACGCCGCTGGCCGACGTCCTCCACGCCCAGGCCGCCGAGGTGCGGGACGCGGGTCGGCGGGAGCTCATCGAGTCCGCCGCCCGTCGCGAGGTCGTCATGATGGTGCCGGTCGTCTTCCTCGTGCTGCCCGTCACCGTGCTGTTCGTCTTCTACCCGGGCGTGGTCGGGCTCCGGCTCGTCGCGCCCTGATCCGTCGCCAGCCACCACCAGCCACCACCAGCCACCACCAGCCACCACCAGCCACCACCAGCAAGGAAGCAGAGAGAAGGAGGGGCAATGTCCGTCTCGGGACTCCTCACCCCCGTCGTCCGGTCCGTCGTCGTCCTCGGGGCGTGGCTCGCCCGACTGGCGCTGCCCGACCAGGTCGGGGTGCGTCGGCGCACGCAGCGCGGCGACGTCCCCGGGTGGGTCATGGTGACCGTCATGACCGCCGGGTTGGTCTACGCGATCTGGACCTTCGCCGGGCCGGAGCTCAACGCCATGTTGGCGCGGGCTCTCGGCAGCGTCAGTGGGCTCGGCTAGGCGACGCCGCCGCGACCAGCGCGGGTCGGCGATCGTCGACTTCGTGCTGGTGCTCGCCGTGCTCCTCCCGTTGTTCGCCGGCATCGTGCAGGTCGCGCTCGTCCTGCACGTCCGCAACACGTTGACGTCCGCGGCGTCGGAGGGGGCGCGGCACGCGGCGACGTACGACCACGACCTCGCCGACGGCGAGCAGCGCACGCGTGAGGAGATCGCGCGTGCGCTGGCGGCACGGTTTGCGGACGAGGTGCGGATCGAGGAGCACGTCGTGGAGGGACAGCCCGGCGTGCGGGTGACCGTCGAGGCGACGGTCCCGGCGTTCGGCCTGGGCGGCCCCGCGGTGAGCATCCGGGTGCGGGGCCACGCCGTCGAGGAAGTGGTCGACGGGAGTGGTGGATGACGCGCGCACATCAGCGCCGGTCCGCCCGGCGCGACCAGCGCGGCAGTGCTGTCATCGAGCTGACCTGGTTGGGGATCCTCCTGCTGGTCCCGGTGGTCTACATCGTGCTCGCGGTCTTCGAGGTGCAGCGCGGGGCGTTCGGGGTCACGTCCGCCTCCCGGGTCGCGGCGCGGGCCTACGCGCTGGCGCCGACCCACGAGGAGGGGCTGCGTGCGGCGGAGACCGCCGCCGAGCTGGCGCTGGCCGACCAGGGGGTCGATCGCCCGTTGACGGTGGACGTCCGGTGCTCCGCGCCGGGTGGGGCCGGTGACGCACGGCGCACGGGGGTCGCCGTGTGCCGCGAGCCCGGCGCGGTCATCACGGTGGTCGTCGGGACCAGCACGGAGCTGCCGTTCATGCCGGAGGTGCTGGGCGGGGGTACGCCGACGTTCGCGCTGGAGTCGACGCACGCGGTGCCGTACGGGCAGTTCCGGGAGGCGGGGCCGTGATCCGCCGCTCGGCGGGCCGCCGCGACCAGCGCGGCCAGACGACGCTGATGATCGTCGGCTTCGCCGGCGTCCTCTTCATGCTCCTGGCGGTCGTGGTGGACGCCTCCGCGGCGTACCTGCAGCGCCAGGGCCTCGCGACCATCGCCGACGGTGCGGCCCTGGCCGGCGCGGATGCCGGGGCGACGGGGGAGGAGGTCTACGAGGGCGGGTTCGCCGACGACGGCCGGGCCCGGCAGGGCACCGAGGCGGCGGAGGCTGCGGTGGCGGCGTACCTCGCCGACGTCGACGCCCACCGCCGCTACCCGGGGCTCACCTTCACGACCCGGGTCGCCGACGGCAGTGTCGAGGTGCTCGTCTCCGCGCCGCTCGACCTCCCGCTGCAGCTGCCGGGCGGCCCGGGTGACACCCCGGTCACCGCGTCGGGGAGCGCCGCGCTGCAGCTGGGCTGATGCGGCCCTCGGGACGTCATGCGGTTCGGTGGCCGGGGGCATCGCCGCGCATGACGTCCGGCGGGGCGACGGGGAAGCGCAGCACTAGGATCCGGCCATGACGGAGCAGGGCGGGTCCGCGCGGCCCCGGGCGGGCCGCGCCCCGAGCATGGCGGACGTCGCGGCCCTCGCGGGGGTCTCCCACCAGACGGTCTCGCGGGTGCTCAACGACTCGCCCCAGGTGAAGGGTGCGACCCGCGAGCGGGTGGTCGCGGCGATCGCCGAGCTCGGGTACCGCCGCAACGGCGCGGCGCGATCGTTGGCGATGAACCGGTCTCGGCGCATCGGGATGGTGGCCGCGCACCTGGGGTTCTACGGGCCGAGCATGATCGCCTCGTCGATGCAGGACGCGGCGCATGCGGCCGGCTACGAGCTCGCCCTCGTCGGCCTCTCCGAGCCCACCAGCGCCTCCCTCCGCGCTGCCGTCGACCGCCTCCTCGAGCAGATGGTCGAGGTCATCGTCGTGGCCGCCGCCCACGAGAGCGTCGTCGCCGCCGCGCGTGACCTCGACCTCCCCGTGCGCCTCGTGCTCACCCAGGGCGTCGGCCCGGAGGAGGACCACGCGGTGGGGATCGACCAGGAGCAGGGCGGGTACGCGGCCACCGCCCACCTCCTCGACCTCGGCCACCCGCAGGTCGCCCACGTCAGCGGGCCCCTGCGCTGGGTCGAGGCGGCCCAGCGCCGCGAGGGCTGGCTCCGCGCCCACGCCGAGCGGGGGAAGGAGCCCGGCCTCGAGATCGAGGGCGACTGGACGCCCCCCAGCGGGCACGCCGCCGGGCAGCGGATCGGCAGCGACCCCAGCGTCTCCGCCGTGTTCGCCGCCAACGACGGGATGGCGCTCGGTGTGCTCACCGGCCTGCACGAGGCGGGCCGATCCGTGCCCGACGACGTCAGCGTCGTGGGCTTCGACGACATCCCGGAGGCCGCCTACTTCTGGCCTCCGCTCACCACCGTCCGGCAGGACTTCGCCTCCCTCGGTGCCCGCGCCGTCGCCAAGGCGCTCGACGCCCTGGAGGGCACCGGTGCGGCCCCGTCGAGCCTCACGGTGCCGGCGCTCGTCGAGCGACGCTCGACGGCCGCGCCGCGCCGCGCCTGACCGGCGATCGCGCCGCGGACCACGCTGGCGGGTGCCGCGGGCCTCGGTCGGGCTGGCCGGGCGGCGAGAACTGTGCGGCTGGAACGGGTCCCGCTCGATCCGGGCGACCCCACGCGCACAGTTTCGCCCTGGCCGATCGCCCGCCGCCCTGGCCGATCGCCCGCCGCCCCGCCGCGGACTCCGCTGGCGGGTGCCGCGGGCCTCGGTCGGGCTGGCCGGGCGGCGAGAAATGTGCGGCTGGGACGGGTCCCGCTCGATCCGGGCGACCCCAGGCGCACAGTTTCGCCCTGGCCGATCGCCGCCGCCCGGCGCCACCGCAACGCATGACGTCCGGCGTGAGACGCAGCCACCAGTCCCACCCGATGTTAACGTTCACATCATGACGGCGCGCGTGTTCGACCAGCTCCCCGACGGCCGCGACGTGCACCTCGTGGAGCTCGGGGAAGCGCCTGGTCCGACGCTGAGACTCCTCACCCTCGGCGCTACCGTCCACGACCTCGAGATCACCGGCGGCGACGGCGTCCGCCGCCACGTGGCGCTCGGTCACGGGAGCTCGGCGACCTACCTCGCCTCGGGCGACTACATCGGCGGCACTATCGGGCGCTACGCCAACCGCATCCGCGACGGCCACCTCCCGCTGCCCGATGGCGACCACACGCTCGGCACCCATGACCGCGGCCACCACCTCCACGGCGGGCCGGACGGGTTCGACCGCCGGCTCTGGGACCTGCTCGACCACGACGGTCATGAAGCCCGCTTCGGGCTGACCAGCCCCGACGGCGACCAGGGCTTCCCCGGCAACCTCGACGTCGAGGTCACCTTCACGGTCACGGACACGTCGGTCGACATCGCGTTCACCGCGACCACCGACCGCACGACCGTCGTGAACCTGACGCAGCACGCCTACCTCAACCTCGAGGGCCGCGACGCGGGCACGATCGACGGCCACCTGCTGCGGGTGCCAGCCGAGCACTACACCCCCGTCGACGCCGAGGGCATCCCCACGGGCGACCACGCCCCGGTCGACGGCACCCCCTTCGACCTGCGCGAGCCGCAGCGCCTCGGCGCCGTGCTGCGCACCGACCACCCCCAGCTGCGCGACGCCCGCGGCATCGACCACAACCTCGTCGTCGACCCCCCGGCTGACGCCCCGGGAGACGCCGACGGCCTGCGCACGATGGCCGTCCTCACCGCCCCCGCCACCCGCACCGAGCTGGTGCTCCGCTCCGACCAGCCGGGCCTGCAGGTCTATACCGGCAACTTCCTCGACGGCGCCCTCCCCGCGGTCGGCGGCGGGCTCTACCGGCAGGGCGACGGCATCGCGCTCGAGCCCCAGCTCTTCCCCGACAGCCCCCACCACCCGGCCTGGCCGAGCGCCGTCCTCGAGCCCGGCGAGCGCTACACGGCGCGCCACCAGTGGGTCTTCCGCGCCGCTGACTGACGCGGCGCGCGAGCCGCACGTACGGCGCGACCGCGCCCCGCGGCGTACCGGGGTGGGGCGGTGGACGCCGTCGTCCGGCGCACCCCGAAAGTGAGCGTTCACATTTCTTCGGAGCGATTTCGCCGGAACTGTTGACGGCGCAGAATGTTAGCGCTCACACTCCTCATCAGTGACACCGGTCACAGGGCGACGGAGCCCGTTGGATCTGGAGGAAAGCATGATCAAGAAGACTCTGGTCGCGGCCAGCGTGGTCGCCCTCGGCGCCGGCACGCTCTCCGCCTGTGGAGGCGACGGGGCGAGCGCCGACGACGGCACGATCACCATGGGCTTCGCCCAGGTCGGCGCCGAGAGCGGGTGGCGCACGGCCAACTCCGCCAGCATCCAGGACTCCGCCGAGGAGGCGGGCATCGACCTCAAGTTCACGGATGCCCAGCAGAAGCAGGAGAACCAGATCAAGGCGATCCGGTCCTACATCCAGCAGGACGTCGACGTGATCTCCTTCAGCCCCGTCGTCGAGACCGGGTGGGACGCCGTGCTGCAGGAGGCCAAGCGCGCCGGCATCCCCGTCATCCTCACCGACCGCGCGGTCGACACCGAGGACGAGTCGCTCTACGTGAGCTTCCTCGGCTCCGACTTCGTCGCCGAGGGCGAGAAGGCCGGCCAGTGGCTGGTCGACAACGCCGCTGACATGGACGTCGACGGCGACGGCGACATCAACGTCGTCGAGCTCCAGGGCACCACCGGTGCCGCGCCGGCGATCGACCGCAAGGAGGGCTTCGAGTCGGTCATCGAGTCCGACCCGACCATCTCCATCGGCGCCTCGCAGACCGGTGACTTCACGCGCGACGGCGGCAAGCAGGTCATGGAGGCCTTCCTGCAGTCGGAGGACGGCATCGACGTCGTCTACGCCCACAACGACGACATGGGCCTGGGTGCCATCGAGGCGATCGAGGCCGCCGGTCTCGTGCCCGGCGAGGACATCAAGATCATCACGATCGACGCCGTCAAGGACGGCATGACCGCGCTCGCCGACGGCAAGATCAACTACATCGTCGAGTGCAACCCGCTCCTCGGCCCCCAGCTGATGGACCTCGCGCAGAAGGTCATCGACGGCGAGGAGGTGCCGCGCCGCGTGGTCACCGAGGAGACGACCTTCACGCAGGAGCAGGCCGCCGAGGCGCTGCCCACCCGCGAGTACTGAGCACCACCCCCACCCCGCGGTCACCGCGGGCGCGGTCGGCGATCCCGGCCGTGCCCGCGGTCACGCACACCCACCAGCACCCGCAGCACCCCACCGCTCGGAGACGACCATGACGCAGACGGACGCCCCGCCGGACACCGGCGCCGGCACGGGCACGGCCACGAGTGCCGGGGCCGACCCCGCATCCGACCCCGGCGTCGAGCCCGTGGTCGAGATGCGCGACATCTCGATCACGTTCGGCACCGTGAAGGCGCTCTCCGACGTGGCGGTGCGCCTCTACCCCGGTGAGGTGCACGCCCTCATGGGGGAGAACGGCGCGGGCAAGTCCACGCTCATCAAGGCGCTCACGGGCGTCTACTCGATCGACGCCGGCACCATCCTCGTCGGCGGGCAGCCGCAGGAGTTCGGTTCGCCCGCCGCGGCGCAGGCGGCCGGGATCAGCACGGTCTACCAAGAGGTCAACCTGGTGCCGAACCTGACCGTCGCCGAGAACATGATGCTCGGCCGCGAGCCGCGCCGGCTCGGGATGATCGACCACCGGGCCATGAACCGCCAGGCCGGCGCCACGCTGGAGCGCCTCGGCCTCGAGGTCGACCCCAGGTCGACCCTCGGCGACCACCCCATCGCCGTGCAGCAGCTCGTCGCGATCGCCCGTGCGGTCGACGTCGAGGCCCGCGTGCTCATCCTCGACGAGCCCACCTCGAGCCTGGACGCCGACGAGGTCGAGAAGCTCTTCGAGGTGATGCGGCGCCTGCGCGCCGACGGCGTCGCCATCGTCTTCGTCTCCCACTTCCTCGACCAGATCTACGCGATCGCCGACCGCATGACGGTGCTGCGCAACGGCCGCCTGGTCGAGGAGCGGATGGTCGCCACCACCACCCAGCTCGAGCTCGTGCAGCTCATGATCGGCCGCGACCTCGCCGTGCTCGACGAGCTCGACCGCGATCCCGCGGGCGACGCCGACCGCGGTACGCCGCTGCTCACCGCCGTCGGGCTCGGACGGCGCGGCTCGCTCGAGGCCACGGACCTGGAGCTCTACGAGGGCGAGGTCATCGGCGTCGCCGGACTCCTGGGCTCCGGTCGCACCGAGCTGGCCCGCCTGCTGTTCGGCGCCGACACCGCCGACGAGGGCGCGCTGGAGACCCGCTCCTCGCGCCGGCGCTGGCGCAGCCCGCGGCACGCCATCGACCGCAAGATCGCGTTCTCCAGCGAGGACCGCAAGGGCGAGGGCGTCATCGCCGACCTCAGCGTCGCCGACAACATGCTCCTCGCGCTCCAGGCCTCCCGCGGCTGGCTCCGGCCGATCCCGCAGGCGGTGCGCACGCAGCTGGTGGCCGAGTACATCGAGGCCCTCGACATCCGGCCGGCCGACCCCCACGCCCTGATGCGCAACCTGTCCGGCGGCAACCAGCAGAAGGTGTTGCTGGCGCGCTGGCTGATCACGAAGCCCGACCTGCTCATCCTCGACGAGCCCACCCGCGGCATCGACATCGGCGCCAAGACGCAGATCCAGGCGCTCGTCGCCGACCTCGCGTCGAAGGGCATGGGTGTCGTCTTCATCTCCGCGGAGCTCGAGGAGGTGCTGCGCCTCTCCGACCGCCTGGTCGTGATGCGCGACCGCCGCAAGATCGCCGAGCGCCGCAACGACGGCGTCAGCGTCAGCGACGTGCTGGAGATCATCGCGGGCGAGGCCCGCTCCGAGGAGGAGGCGGCCCGTGCCTGAGACCCTGACCCCGGTGCCGGAGACCGCGGCGTCCCCGCCCGCCGGCGAGGCCGGTCCCGCCCGGCCCTCGCTCGCCGCCCGCGTCGTCGCGCACCCCCTGCTGTGGCCCGTGCTCGCGCTCGTCGTGCTGCTCGCCGTCAACGTCGCCGCCAGCCCGGGCTTCCTCGAGGTGCGGATGCAGGACGGCCACCTCTTCGGCAGCGTCGTGGACATCCTCCGCAACAGCGCCCCGGTCATGCTCGTCGCGACCGGCATGACGCTGGTGATCGCGACCCGCGGCATCGACCTCTCGGTCGGCGCCATCGCCGCCATCGCGGGCGCCATCGCCTGCACCCAGATCGTGGGGGCCGCCGACCAGGGCGCCGCGGGCGCGGCGATCATCGCCTGCACGACGGCGCTCGCGGTCTGCGTGCTGCTCGGCCTCTGGAACGGCTTCCTCGTCGCCGTCGTCGGCATCCAGCCGATCATCGCGACGCTGGTGCTCATGGTCGCCGGACGCGGCCTCGCGATGCTCGTGACCGACGGCCAGATCACCACCGTCAACAACGACACCTTCTCGGCCCTGGCCTCCGGCTTCGTGCTGACGCTCCCGATCGCCCTCGTGATCGCGCTCGGCGTCGTGGGCCTGACGGCGCTGCTCACGCGTCGTACGGCGCTGGGGATGCTCATCGAGGCCGTCGGCATCAACCCCGAGGCGAGCCGGCTCGCCGGCGTGCGGTCGCGCACGATCATCTGGACCGTCTACGTCTTCGCCGGCCTGTGCGCCGGCATCGCGGGCCTCATCATCGCGGCCAACACGAGCTCGGTGAACGCCAACAGCCTCGGCCTGTGGATCGAGCTCGACGCGATCCTCGCCGTCGTCATCGGCGGCACGTCGCTCGCGGGCGGCCGGTTCTCGCTCGCCGGCACGCTCGTCGGCGCGATCTTCATCGCCACCCTCGCCCGCACGATCCCCACGATCGGGATCCCGTCAGAGGCCAACTACCTGTTCAAGGCCGTGGTGGTCATCCTCGTCTGCCTCCTCCAGTCGCCCCGGGCCCGCGCCTCGCTGCGGTCGGCGCTGACGCCCCGCTCCGCGAAGGGAGCCTCCGCATGAGCACCGCCACCGTCGCGCGCCACTCCGCCGACCCGACCGGCCCCGCCCCGGGTACGACGCCCCGCGGCCCGTCCGCCCCCTCCACCTGGGAGCGCGTGCGCACCTGGGCGCCGTCGAGCCGCTACCTCCCGGTGCTCACCACGGCCGCCCTCTTCCTCGGCATGTTCGGGGTCGGCGGGCTGCGCTACGAGGGCTTCACCGACCCGCAGGTGTTCCTCAGCCTGCTGCTCGACAACAGCTTCCTCATCGTGCTGGCGGTCGGCATGACGTTCGTGATCCTCACGGGGGGCATCGACCTCTCCGTCGGGTCCAACGTGGCGCTCTCCACCGTGATCGCCGCCAAGACGCTGGAGATGGGCTGGTCGCCGTACCTCTCCGTGGTCGCCGTGCTGCTCGTCGGCACCCTGCTGGGGACGCTGATGGGGCTGCTCATCCACTACCTCGACATCCAGCCCTTCATCGCCACGCTCGCCGGCATGTTCCTGGCGCGGGGGCTCTGCTACCTCATCAGCGTCGACTCGATCCCGATCACCAACCCGACGTTCCAGGAGTGGGCCTACAAGACGGTCGACCTGCCGGGCGGCTACTACGTGGGCTACACGTCGCTGGTCGCCCTCGCCACCGTCGCGATCGCCGCGCTGGTGCTGGCCCGCACGCGGTTCGGGCGCACGGTCTACGCGATCGGCGGCAACGAGTCCTCGGCGCTCCTCATGGGCCTGCGGGTGGCGTCGACCAAGGTCGGCGTCTACGCGATCAGCGGCTTCTGCGCCTCGTTCGCCGGCCTGCTCTTCGCGCTCTACACGCTGTCGGGCTACTCGCTCAACGCCGTCGGCATGGAGCTCGACGCGATCGCGGCCGTCGTCATCGGGGGCACGCTGCTGACGGGCGGCCGGGGGTACGTCGTGGGCTCGCTCTTCGGGGTGCTCGTGCTGGGCGTCATCCAGACCTTCATCTCGTTCGACGGCACCCTCAGCTCCTGGTGGACCCGCATCAGCATCGGGCTCCTCGTGCTCGTGTTCGTCGTGGTGCAGCGCCTCATGACCCGGCGCCAGCCGTGACGGCCCTGCGGCCCGAGCCGCGGGTGCCGGTCATGGCCGACGTCGCCCGCCTCGCCGGGGTCTCCCACCAGACCGTCTCGCGGGTCGTGAACGGGCAGACCAACCTGCGCCCCGCCACCCGCCAGCGCGTCGAGGAGGCGATCCGCCAGCTCGGCTACCGGCCCAACACCGCGGCCCGCGCCCTCGTCACCCGCCGCTCGGCGACCATCGGGGTCATCGGCTCCAAGAGCGGCTTCTGGGGTCCCAGCACCGTGCACCGCGCCATCCAGGCGGCCGGCCGGGAGGCGGGCTACTTCGTCAGCTCCGTCAACCTCCAGAGCCTCACGCGCACGGAGCTGGTCGACGCGATCGACCACCTGCGGGCGCAGAGCGTCGAGGGCATCGTGCTGATCTCCGCGACCGACGAGGCCCTCGAGGTCGCGCGGGCGCAGGAGGACCTCGGCGTCCCGGTCGTCGTGGTCGAGGGCGACGACGCCAAGACCCGCTGGACGGTCGGTGTCGACCAGGTGTGCGGCGCCCGGCTGGGCACGCGGCACCTCATCGCGCAGGGGCACACCGAGATCGTGCACCTGGCCGGGCCGTCCACCTGGACGGAGGCCCGGGGCCGCCTCCTGGGGTGGCAGCAGGAGATGTACGACGCGGGCCTGCGCCCCGGGCGACCGGTGGCGGGGGACTGGTCGGCCCGGAGCGGCTACGAGGCCGGGCAGGCGATCGCCGCCCGGCGCGAGGTGACCGCGGTCTTCTGCGCCAACGACCAGATGGCCCTCGGCCTGCTCCGCGCGCTCCACGAGGCCGGCCGCCGCGTGCCCGACGACGTCAGCGTCGTGGGCTTCGACGACATCCCCGAGGCGGCCTACCTCATCCCGCCGCTCACCACGGTGCGGCAGGACTTCGGCGCGGTCGGCCGGCGGGCCATCGAGATCCTCCGTTCCGCCATCGGCGGCTCGACCGGCCCGGCGAGCCTCATCGCCCCCGAGCTGGTCGTGCGGTCCAGCACCGCCGCCCGCCCCTCCTGATCCTCCTCGCCCCCTCCCGAGGCCCAGCCCCAGCGAAAGGACACCCCTTGTCCGAGAGCCCACGTCCGACGTACGTCGTCGGGGTCGACTTCGGCACCCTGTCGGGGCGCGCGCTCGTCGTCCGCGTCTCCGACGGGGCCGAGCTCGGCACCGCCACGCACGAGTACGCCCACGCGGTCGTCACCGACCGGCTCCCCGGGGGCGGCGGCCCGCTGCCGCCCGAGTGGGCGCTGCAGGTGCCGGAGGACTACCGCGAGGTGCTCCGCCACGCCGTCCCGGCCGCGGTGGCCGCGGCCGGGATCGACCCGGCCGACGTCGTCGGCATCGCCACCGACTTCACCGCCTGCACGATGGTGCCGACGCTGGCCGACGGCACGCCGCTGTGCGAGGTGCCGGGGCTGGAGGACCGCCCGCACGCCTACGTGAAGCTGTGGCGCCACCACGCCGCCCAGCCGCAGGCGGACCGCATCAACCGGCTCGCGGAGGAGCGGGGGGAGGCGTGGCTGCCGCGCTACGGCGGGCTGATCTCCTCGGAGTGGGAGTTCGCGAAGGGGCTGCAGGTCTTCGAGGAGGACCGCGAGGTCTACGACCGCATGGAGCACTGGGTCGAGGCCGCCGACTGGATCGTCTGGCAGCTCTCGGGGCAATACGTGCGCAATGCCTGCTCGGCCGGCTACAAGGGCATCTACCAGGACGGCGCCTACCCGTCGGCCGCCTTCCTCTCCGCGCTGGCGCCCGGGTTCGAGGGGTTCGTCCCCGACAAGCTCGATCACCCGATCGGCCAGCTCGGCGACCGCGCCGGCGGGCTCACGGCCGAGGCCGCCGCCTGGACCGGCCTGCCCGAGGGCATCGCGGTCGCGGTCGGCAACGTCGACGCGCACGTCAGCGCGCCGGCCGCGCAGGCCACCGGCACCGGTCAGATGGTCGCGATCATGGGCACGTCCACGTGCCACGTCATGAGCGCCGACGTGCTGCGCGAGGTGCCCGGCATGTGCGGCGTCGTCGACGGCGGCATCGTCGCGGGCAGCTGGGGCTACGAGGCGGGCCAGAGCGGCGTCGGCGACATCTTCGGCTGGTTCGTCCGCACGGGCGTGCCCGCGGCGTACGCCGAGGCCGCGGCCGCCGCGGGGGAGTCGGTGCACGAGCACCTCACCCGGCTCGCGTCCGCGCAGGAGGTGGGCGAGCACGGCCTCGTCGCGCTCGACTGGCACAGCGGCAACCGCTCCGTGCTGGTCGACCACGAGCTGTCCGGCCTCGTCGTGGGCCTGACGCTGGCGACCCGCCCGGAGGATGTCTACCGCGCGCTGCTCGAGGCGACCGCGTTCGGCACCCGGGTGATCGTCGAGACCTTCCGCACCAGCGGCGTACCGGTGCACGAGCTGATCGTCGCCGGTGGCCTCGCGCGCAACCACCTCCTCATGCAGGTGTACGCCGACGTCACGCGCCTCCCGCTGTCGGTCCTCGACTCGGAGCAGGGCCCGGCGCTCGGCTCCGCGATCCACGCGGCGGTCGCCGCCGGCGCCTACGCCGACGTCCCGTCGGCGGCCAAGAGCATGGGCCGGGTGCGGCGCGACGTGTTCGTGCCCGACGAGGCCCGGGCGCAGCGCTACGACGCGCTCTTCGCGGAGTACGTCGCGCTGCACGACCACTTCGGACGGAGCGCGCCCGTCATGCGGCGCCTCAAGGCCGGTCGGCGCGCCGCCGTCGCGGCACGCCTGGCGCGCGAGAGCGGAGGAGAGCGATGACCGTCGTCGACGACGTGCGCAGTACCATCCAGGGGCTGCGCCGCGAGGTGTGCGCGCTGCACGAGCAGCTGACGCGCTACCAGCTGGTGGTGTGGACCGCGGGCAACGTCTCGGCCCGGGTGCCCGGGCAGGACCTGCTCGTCATCAAGCCGAGCGGGGTCTCCTACGACGACCTGACGCCCGAGAACATGGTCGTCTGCGACCTGGAGGGCCGCGTCGTCGAGGGCGAGCACGCGCCGTCCTCCGACACGGAGGCGCAGGCCTACGTCTACCGCGAGATGCCCCACGTCGGCGGCGTCGTGCACACGCACTCGACGTACGCCACCGCGTGGGCCGCGCGCGGCGAGCCGGTGCCGTGCGTGCTGACGATGGGGGCCGACGAGTTCGGCGGCGAGATCCCCGTCGGGCCGTTCGCCGTCATCGGCGACGACTCCATCGGGCGCGGGATCGTCGAGACCCTCCGCGGCAGCCGCTCGCCGGCGGTGCTGATGCGCAACCACGGGGTGTTCGCGATCGGCAAGGACGCGCGCTCGGCGGTCAAGGCGGCCGTCATGTGCGAGGACGTCGCGCGCACCGTGCACATCTCCCGCCAGCTGGGCGACCCCGTGCCCCTCGCGCCCGCGCAGGTCGACGCGCTCTTCGACCGCTACCAGAACGTCTACGGCCAGCGCTGAGCCCCCGCGGCCCGGCACCCATCGCTCTCGAGGAGACCCATGACCACCCAGCAGTCCTCCGCCCCCACGCCCGAGGTGTGGTTCCTGACCGGCAGCCAGTCCCTCTACGGTCCGGAGACGCTCGACCAGGTCGCGGCCCAGTCGCAGGGGATCGTCGCGCGGCTCGCCGCCGTCGCCGACCTGCCGGTCGACGTGGTCTGGAAGCCGGTGCTGCTCGACGCGGGCGCCATCCACCGGCAGGTGCTCGAGGCCAACCTGGCCCGCGAGTGCGTCGGCGTCATCACGTGGATGCACACGTTCTCCCCGGCCAAGATGTGGATCGCCGGGCTCGACGCGCTGCAGAAGCCGCTGCTGCACCTGCACACGCAGGCCGGCATGGAGCTGCCGTGGTCGACGATCGACATGGACTTCATGAACCTCAACCAGGCCGCCCACGGCGACCGGGAGTTCGGCTACATCCAGTCGCGCCTCGGGGTGGCGCGCAAGACCGTCGCCGGGCACGTCGACTCGCCCGGCGTCGCCGCCCGCGTGGCCGACTGGGCCCGCGCGGCCGTCGGCCGCGACGAGGTGCGCCACCTCAAGCTGGCGCGCTTCGGCGACAACATGCGCGACGTCGCGGTCACGGAGGGCGACAAGGTCGAGGCGCAGCTGCGCTTCGGCGTCTCGGTCAACACCTACGGCGTGAACGACCTCGTCGCCGTCGTCGACGCGATCGACGACGAGGCGATCACGAAGCTGGTGACGGAGTACGCCGACACCTACCGCGTCGACCCGGCGCTGCTGCCCGGCGGCGACCGCCACGACTCCCTGCGGTACGGCGCGCGCGTCGAGCTCGGCCTCCGCACGTTCCTCGAGGACGGGGGCTTCCGCGCGTTCACGACGAACTTCGAGGACCTCGGCGGGCTGCGGCAGCTGCCGGGTCTGGCGGTGCAGCGGTTGATGGCCGACGGCTACGGGTTCGGCGGCGAGGGCGACTGGAAGACCTCGGTGCTGCTGCGGGCGATGAAGGCGATGGCCGGCACGCTGCCGGGCGGCACGTCCTTCATGGAGGACTACACCTACCACCTGGTGCCGGGCCACGAGAAGATCCTCGGCGCCCACATGCTCGAGGTCTGCCCGACCATCACGTCGCAGCAGCCGAGCCTGGAGATCCACCCGCTCGGCATCGGCGGCCGGGAGGACCCGGTGCGCCTGCGCTTCACGGCCGACCCGGGCCCGGCGGTGGTGGCGGGCCTGTCCGACCTGGGCGACCGCTTCCGGCTGACGGTGAACGAGATCGACTGCGTCGAGCCCGACGAGGACCTGCCGCTGCTGCCCGTCGCGTGCGCCGTGTGGGAGCCCCGGCCGTCGCTGTCCACGTCGGCGGAGGCGTGGCTGATGGCGGGGGCGCCGCACCACACGGTGCTGTCGAAGGCGATCGGGGTCGAGCCGCTCGCCGACTTCGCCGAGATGACCGGCGTCGAGATGGTCACGATCGACGCGTCCACCACCCCGCGGGCCTTCCAGCGCGAGCTGCAGTGGAACGCGGCGTACCACCGGCTGGCGGCGCGGCTCTGATCCTGGGGGACTCTCGGTCGGGGGGTTGTTTGTTGCACTAAAGGAGCCTTAGGGTTCTAAGCATGAATCTGACCGAGCGCGAGCGGGAGATCGTCGCGATGCTGCGACGTGACCCGCTGCTCGGCTCGGAGGCCCTCGCCGACGCGCTGGGCACGACCCGGGCCGCCGTCAACGTCCACCTGTCCAACCTGGGCAAGAAGGGCGTGATCCTGGGGCGCGGCTACGTGCTCGGCGAGGGCCCGTCGGTGGTCGTCGTCGGCGGCGCCAACATGGACGTGAAGGCCCGCAGCGGCCAGCCCGCCACCGCCGGAACCAGCAATCCCGGCACGACGACCTTCGCCCCCGGCGGCGTGGGCCGCAACGTGGCGGAGAACCTCGCCCGCCTGGGCACCCGGACCCACCTGGTCGCCGCTGTCGGCGCCGACCCGCTCGGCGACCAGGTGCTCGCCGCGACCTCGGACGCCGGCGTGCGCGTCGAGCACGTGCGGCGCAGCCCGCACGCGACGGGCACCTACACGGCCGTCCTCGACGCCGACGGCGAGCTCGTCGTCGCGGTCGCCGACATGCGGGCGAGCGACGCGCTCGCGCCGGCCGACGTCGACGCCGCCCGCGACCTCGTGGCCGCGGCCAGCCTCGTCGTGCTCGACGGCAACCTCCCCACCGAGACCCTCGCCTTCGCGCTCGACCTGGCGGCCGCCTCCGACGTGCGCGTCGTGCTCGAGCCGGTGAGCGTCGCGAAGGCGGAGCGGCTCGCCCCGCTGCTCGATGGCACCCGGCCCGTCTTCGCGATCACCCCCAACCGCGACGAGCTCGCCGTGCTCGGCGGCGACGTCGACGCCCTCCACGCGCGGGGCGTGACCTGGGTCTGGGTGCGCCTCGGCGCGGAGGGCTCGCTCCTGAGCGGCCCGACCGGCCGCCACGAGCTCCCCGCCGCGCGCACCGACGAGGTCGTCGACGTCACCGGCGCCGGCGACGCCTCGCTCGCCGCCTTCTGCCACGCCCTGCTCTCCGGCGACGACGAGGTGGGGGCGGCCGCCTACGGCCACGCCGCCGCCGCGCTCACCATCGCCAGCACCCGCACCGTCCGCCGCGACCTCACCGACCGCCTCGTCAGGAGACACGCATGACCACGCCCCACCCGATGCTCCGGATCACCGACGAGGTCGCCGCCGCGCTGCGCGACGGCCGACCGGTCGTCGCCCTCGAGAGCACGATCATCAGCCACGGGATGCCCTACCCGCAGAACGTCGCGATGGCCACGGAGGTCGAGGGCATCGTGCGCGAGCACGGCGCTGTGCCCGCCACCATCGCCGTGCTCGACGGCGTGCCGCGGATCGGCCTCGACGCGGACGACCTCGAGCTGCTCGCCAGCCACGGGGGCGTGGCGAAGGTCAGCGTGCGCGACCTGCCGTACGTCGTCGCGCGCGGTGTCCACGGCGCCACGACGGTCGCCGCGACCATGCGACTGGCCGCGCTCGCCGGGATTCGCGTCTTCGTCACCGGCGGCCTCGGCGGCGTTCACCGCGGTGCTCCGGAGTCGTTCGACGTGAGCGCCGACCTCACCGAGCTGAGCCAGACCGACGTGACCGTCGTCAGCGCCGGCGTGAAGAGCATCCTCGACATCGGCCTCACCCTCGAGAAGCTCGAGACCCTGGGCGTGCCCGTGCTGGTCGAGGGCAGCGACGAGTTCCCCTCCTTCTTCTCGCGCTCCAGCGGGTTCGCCGCCCCGATGCGCGTCGACGGCGCGGAGCAGGTCGCCGCCGTCATGCGGGCCAAGTGGGACCTCGGCATCGCCGGTGGCGTCGTCGTCGCGCAGCCCATCCCGGTGGAGGACGAGATCCCGGCGGCCGAGATCGACGGGATCATCGCCCAGGCGCTCGCCGACATGGACGACCTCGGCATCACGGGCAAGGACGCGACGCCGTACCTGCTCGGTCGCATCGTCGAGATCACCGGCGGCGCGAGCCTCACCGCCAACATCGCACTGGTGCGCGCGAACGCGCGCCTGGGCGCGGCGATCGCGCGGGCGTACGCGGGCTGAGCCGTCGGCGGGAGCGCCTAGGCTCTCGCCCGTGACCGCGACCCTCGTCGCGAAGGACCTGGCCGGCGGCCACGGCCATCGCGTGCTCTTCGACGCCCTCGACCTCACCGTCGCCCCCGGTGACGTCGTGGGCGTCGTCGGCGCCAACGGCGCCGGCAAGTCCACGCTGCTGCGGCTCCTCGCGGGGGTCGACGAGCCGATGGACGGCACGGTCCACCTCGCGCCGTCCGACGCGTTCGTCGGGTGGCTGCCGCAGGAGCACGACCGGGTGCCGGGGGAGACGGTGGGGGCGTACGTCGCCCGCCGCACCGGCGCCGCGGCCGCGACGGAGGCGATGGAGCGCACGGCCGCCGACCCTGGGCTCGGACGTGCCCGGAGCCGACGACGCCTACGCGGTGGCGTTCGACCGGTGGATGGCCAGCGGCGCGGCCGACCTCGAGGACCGTCTGCCGGGCGTGCTCGCCGAGCTCGGCCTCGACGTCGGCGCGGACGCCCTGATGACGTCGCTGTCCGGCGGGCAGGCTGCGCGGGCGGCGCTCGCCGCGCTGCTGCTCAGCCGCTTCGACGTCGTGCTGCTCGACGAGCCCACCAACGACCTCGACCTCGAGGGCCTCGAGCGGCTGGAGACCTTCGTGCGGGGGCTGCGCGCCGGCGTCGTGCTCGTCTCCCACGACCGCGAGTTCCTCGCGCGCTGCGTCACGCGCATCGTCGAGCTCGACCTCGCTCAGCACCAGGTGGCGGTGTACGACGGTGGGTACGACGCGTACCTCGACGCCCGCGCCGTCGCGCGTCGGCACGCGCGGGAGGCCTACGAGGAATACGCGGAGAAGCGCGCCGACCTCGTCTCCCGGTCGCGCACGATGCGCGAGTGGAGCTCGCAGGGCGTGCGGAACGCGATGAAGAAGAGCCCCGACAACGACAAGATCCGGCGTCGGGCCCAGAGCGAGTCGTCGGAGAAGCAGGCCCAGAAGGTGCGGCAGATGGAGTCGCGGATCGCGCGGCTCACGGAGGTCGAGGAGCCGCGCAAGGAGTGGGAGCTGCGGTTCTCGATCGCCGCCGCGCCGCGCTCCTCGTCGGTGGTGGCGACGTTGGACGAGGCGGTCGTCCGGCGGTCCGGGTTCACGCTCGGGCCGGTCTCGGTGCAGGTCGACGCGGGGCAGCGGGTCGGCATCACCGGTCCCAACGGCGCGGGGAAGTCCACGTTGCTGGCCCTGCTGCTGGGGCGGATCGCGCCCGACGCGGGCCGGGCCTCGCAGGGCGTCTCCGTCGCCGTGGGCGAGATCGACCAGGCGCGCACCGGGCTGGCGGAGGAGCAGCCGCTCGGTGAGGCGTTCGAGCTCGCCGTGCCGGACTGGACGCCCGCGGACGTGCGCACCCTGCTCGCCAAGTTCGGGCTCAAGGCCGACCAGGTGGGGTCGCTCGTCGGGCGGCTGTCGCCGGGGGAGCGCACCCGGGCCGCCATGGCGCTGCTGCAGGCGCGCGGCGTCAACCTGCTCGTGCTCGACGAGCCCACCAACCACCTCGACCTGCCCGCGATCGAGCAGTTGGAGGCGGCGCTCGCGGCGTACGAGGGTGCGTTGCTGCTCGTCTCCCACGACCGCCGGCTGCTGGCGAACGTGACGCTCGACCAGCACTGGCACGTCGTCGACGGGAAGGTGGAGCGGCGGTGATCGCGCGGTGATCCGGCGGGAGGAGATCACGCAGCACTACGCCTACGACCCGGCGCAGGTCGACCGTGTGGTGCCCGAGGTGGTGGAGCACGTCGCGGTGGTGCCGTACGACGCGGGCTGGCCCGCGGCGTACGCCGTCGTCGCCGAGCGGATCGGGGCGGCGCTGGGGCCCGGCGCGGTCGCGGTGGAGCACGTGGGGTCGACGTCGGTGCCGGGGCTGGCGGCGAAGCCGGTCATCGATGTCGACGTGATGGTGGCGGACCCCACGGACGAGGCGGCCTACGTGCCGGCGCTCGAGGCCGCCGGCTTCGTGCTGCAGCTGCGGGAGCCGCGCTGGCACGAGCACCGCGCGTTCCGGGGTGCCGAGCCGCGATCGAACGTGCACGTCTGGGGACCGGACTGCCCGGAGGTCGAGCGCCACCGCATCCTGCGCGACTGGCTGCGGGAGCACCCGGAGGACGTGGAGCGGTACGCCGCGGCGAAGGTCGGTGCCGCCGAGGAGACGAACGCCGTGGGCGGCGTGGTCATGGACTACAACGCTCGCAAGGAGCCCGTCGTGCGCGCCATCTTCGAGCGGGCGTTCCGGGCGCGCGGGCTGCTGTAGGTCGCGTCGAGAGGGGTCGGGCGGCGCGGCGGGAGCGTCGAGTTGGGTCGTACGGCGCGGCGGGAGCGTCGAGTTGTCATGTACGCCGCGGTGCAGGCGGGAGCTCGTTGCTGTGTACGTGACAACTCGGCGACGCCTCGGATCGGTCATCCACAGGTCACCACCGAGAGGTGGTGATCGCATGTTTGTTCGATTAGAGTGGGGTCATGGATCGGGGGACCCACACCACAGCGACTGCGTTGATCGATGCGGTCCGCGAGCGCACACACGCTGCTCGCGTCGCGGAGGCGGCTGCGTTCGTGGCGGTGGGTGACTGGGTTTCTGCGCACACCTCTGAGGAGGTCGTGGGGGATCCGATCACGGCGTTGGGCGAGTGGCACGAGGAGTCCTACGCCGAGAAACTGGCTGGAGACCACTTCCTCGAGCTCGGCGGGCCGGGAGCGCCGGTGGTGGCGGAGTTCTGCATCGGCGAGGTGGCGGCCGCCCGAGGGTGCTCGTTCGATGCGGCCCGGCGGTTGGTGGGGGATGCGATCGAGCTGCGCTACCGCCTGCCCCGTGTGCACGCCCGTGTCGTGGCCGGTGAGGTCGATGTCTGGCGAGGACGACGGATCGCCCAGACCACACGGACGTTGACCTTCGAGGCGGCGGGGTTCGTGGACCGCCACATCGCGTACGTCGCGCACAAGGCCACCGGTCCCGAGGTCGACCGTTTGGTGGCGGAGGCGGCGGCTCGGTTCGACTCCGAGACCACCGAGGCCGAGCGGGCCGAGGCTGACGGCGGCCGGCACCTGACGATCGAGCTGGGCGACGTGGGCTACGCAGATCCGTTGACCGGGACCCTACGCGGGACCGTTGACGTCCACGGGACCCTCGACCTCGCCGACGCGCTCGACCTCGAGCGCACGGTCGCGCACGTGGCCCGGCAACTGACCGAGCTGGGCTGCGACCAGGACCTCGACGTCCGACGCTCCATCGCCCTGGGCGAGATCGCCCGGCGCTGCGACGGTGTCACGACGCTCCAGTACGACGCGGCCAGTGGGCCTGTTGGCGACGAGCCCCGACCGGTGCAGCGGGCGCGGCGCGAGGTCGTGCTGTTCGTCCACCTCGACCAGGCCGCCATCACTGGCACGCTCAACGGCATGGGTCCGGGGATCGACGCCTGCACCGGAACGACCGGGATCGACCTGGCCCGCCTCGACACCCCCGGCGCACCCCGAGGGGCCGTGACGGTCGAGCAGGTCCAGGCGTGGTGCGCCAGCCCCGACACCACCGTCACGATCAAGCCGGTCATCGACCTCAACCAGCACGACGCTGTCGACGGCTACACCGCACCGGACCGGATCGCCGACCACGTCCGTGTCCGCTGGCCCAGATGCGTGTTCCCGTACTGCACCCGCAGCTCACGCACCGCTGACCTCGACCACTGCCGCGCCTACGACGAGACCGGCCCGCCCGGGCAGACCTCGACGGCCAACCTGTTCCCGCTCTGCCGCCGCCACCACCGCATGAAGACCCACCGCGAGATGACCACCGGCAACAAGTGGACCTACCGCCCCACCGACCCCACCCAGAACGAGCCACCGAACGCCGTCATCTGGACCAGCCCGATGGGCCTGTGCTACCTCGTCGACCCCGACGGCACCCGACCCTGGACACCGCCCGACGAGACCTGAGGACCAGCACCACCCGCCGCCCGCCCCCACCCCGTGGCCGGGCGGCGCAGCATGCCCGGCCCCGCGCCGTACCGCCCCTGCGCTGCCGCGACCACGGCGGATGCCGCCGCCTGCCGTAGTCTTGCTCCTCGTGGCTGGACCTGACTTCGACCAAGAGATCAAAGCGCTCGGCGCGACGCTGCGCACCATCGAGCAGGTGCTCGACGTCGACAAGATGAAGGCCGAGATCGCGGACCTCCAGGAGCAGGTCGCGGCTCCCGACCTCTGGGACGACCAGGCGAACGCCCAGCGCGTCACCGGTCGCCTCTCCGCCCTGCAGGGCGAGCTCGAGCGCTTCACGAGCCTGAGCGGCCGCGTCGAGGACCTCGGCGTGCTCGTCGAGCTGGCCACGGAGGAGGGCGACCCCGACTCGCTGGCCGAGGCCGAGGCCGAGCTGGCGCGGCTCCGGAAGTCGACGGAGGCGCTGGAGGTGCGCACGCTCCTCAACGGGGAGTACGACGCGCGCGAGGCCATCGTCACGATCCGCGCCGGCGCCGGTGGCGTCGACGCCGCGGACTTCGCGGAGATGCTCATGCGGATGTACACGCGCTGGGCGGAGCGGAACAAGTACTCCGTCGAGGTCTACGACGTGTCCTACGCGGAGGAGGCGGGCATCAAGTCGGCCGAGTTCGCGATCCACGCGCCGTACGGCTACGGCACCCTCTCCGTCGAGGTCGGCACGCACCGCCTCGTGCGGATCAGCCCGTTCGACAACCAGGGGCGGCGCCAGACGTCGTTCGCGGCGGTCGAGGTCGTGCCGGTGCTCGAGCAGACCGACGAGATCGAGATCGACGAGAACGAGGTGCGCACCGACGTCTTCCGCTCGGGCGGCCCCGGCGGCCAGTCGGTCAACACGACGGACTCCGCCGTGCGCCTGACCCACATCCCGACCGGCATCGTCGTGTCCTGCCAGAACGAGAAGTCGCAGCTGCAGAACAAGGCGTCCGCCATGGTCGTCCTCAAGGCCAAGCTCCTCGCCCTGAAGAAGGCCGAGGAGGCCGCGCTCAAGAAGGACCTGAAGGGCGACGTGGCCGCGTCGTGGGGCGACCAGATGCGCAACTACGTGCTCAACCCGTACCAGATCGTGAAGGACCTGCGCACGGGCTACGAGACGGGCAACCCGACGCCGGTCTTCGACGGCGAGATCGACGGCTTCCTCGAGGCGGGCATCCGCTGGCGCCGCGGCGCCGAGAAGGCCGAGTCGAACTGACGCAGCAAGCCGTGAGGGCCGGGACGAGCACGCTCGTCCCGGCCCTCCGGTCTGTCGCCCATGGTGCCAGGGTCGGCGGGCCTTGTCTCAGGGATTTCCGTCGTCCAGCGGCCGTCCGGCCTTCACCACCAGCACCGGCACACTGACCTCGAGCAGCAGCCGCTGCAGCGTGCGTCCGAGCAGCATCTTGCCGAGCGGGCTGCGCTGGCGGGACCCGAGGACGAGGAGGCGCGGGTCGTGCGCCTCGACGGCACCGACCAGCATGGCCGCGGCGTCGGACCCGGGGCGCACGAGGTCGAGGGTCCACGGCACCTCCCCGCCCGGTACGCCGATCACGGCGGTCACCTGCCCGACCGCGACCTCGCGCTCCACCTCCTCGGAGCGGTCGTCGTCGACGCCGGATGTGGTCGCGACCACCACCAGGCGTGCGTCCGCGCCGCGTGCGATGCGGGCGGCGCTGAGCAGCGCCGCCGTACCAGCCTCGGAGGGTGCGTGCAGCACCACCACGGGGGCGTTCACGACGCCACCACGTAGATGACGGTCGCCAGGGAGGCGGCGACGGTGCCGACGAGCGTCTTCACGACCGTCCAGGTCTGGACGGTCTGGGTGACGCTCATGCCGAGCAGCTTGCCGATGAGCCAGAAGCTGGCGTCGTTCACGTGGGACAGCACGGAGGAGCCCCCGGCGAGCACGATGACCATGGCCGCGGCCTGCACCGGGTTGAGGTCGGCGGCGACGACGGAGCTGGAGAGCAGGCCGGCCGCCGTGGTGATGGCGACGGTCGCCGTGCCGAGCGCGACGCGGATGATCGCCGAGATGACGAACACGGCCAGGATCAGCGGCAGCCCCGTGTCCTGCAGGGTCGCGGAGAGCGCGTCGCCGATCCCGCTGGCGATGAGCACGCCACCGAACATGCCGCCGGCGCCCGTGATGAGGAGGACCGGCGCGATGGGCTTGAGGGCGTTGTCGAGCAGGTCCTCGACGACGACACGGCTGGTGCCGCGCCGCGTGCCGAGTGCCCAGGAGGCGACGAGCACCGTGAGCAGCAGCGCGATCGGCGTCGATCCGACGAGCTGCAGCAGGTGCACCCAGGTGGCGTCCTCGGACACCGCGCCCGTGCGGGCCGCGGTCGTCACTGCCGTGTTGAGGAAGATCAGCACGAGGGGGAGCAGGAGGAGCAGCAACAACGTCCGCACCCGGGGCGGCGCCGTGCCGGTGGCATCGGCGGCGTCGGTCCGGGGCCCGCCCATCAGCACGTCGGGCACGGGGAGCACGATGCGGCGACCGATCCAGGTGCCGTACAGGTAGCCGGCGACCCACCACGTGGGGATCGCGACGACGAGGCCGACGAGGATCACGAGGCCGACGTCGGCGCCGAGCAGGATGGTGGCGGCGACAGCGCCCGGGTGGGGCGGCAGCAGCACGTGCATCGTGGTGAGGGCGGCGCCGGCGGGCAGCGCGTAGAGCAGCACGCCGCCCCCGACGCGACGCGCCACGGTGAAGATGATCGGCAGCATCACCATGAAGGCGGCGTCGAAGAAGATGGGGAAGCCGAAGATCAGCGAGGCGATGCCGAGCGCGAGCGGCGCCCGCTTCTCGCCGAGCCGCTGCACGAGGCCCTCCGACAGCGCCTCCGCCGCCCCGCTCGTCTCGACGAGCCGGGCCAGCATGGCGCCGAAGCCGATGAGGAGCGCGACCTCGCCGAGCGTCCCGGAGAACCCGTCGAGCAGCACGTCGAGCACGTCGGCGGCCTCGACGCCGGTGGCGAAGGCCGTGCCGATGCTGACGATGACGAGGGCCAGCAGCGGGTGCATCTTCGCGCCGATGATGAGCGCCAGCAGGGCGCCGACGGCGACGGCGGCGATGCCGAGCAGGGCGCCGGCCCCCAGGTCGTAGGACAGCTGCAGCTCGTCGCTGGCGAGCAGGAGCGTGGGGGGATGCATGCGTCTCGTTTCTCGCGGTGGTCAGGGCCGCGAGCGAGCCTGACGTGGTGCGAGCCACTGTTCACGATTCTGCAATCAACGGACGCAAGCCAACTTGTGGTCGCGCCCGGATCAGGAGGCGGCGACCGCCACCGCGGCGCACCACGCCCCGGCACGCTCGACGAGCTCCTCCGCGGAGGTCGTGGCCGTCGGCGCCGTGAGGGTGCAGGTCAGCCACGCGTCCCCGAAGAGGCCCCGGAACGACACCTCGGTCGCCCCGTCCAGCGCGCACGCCAGGGCGAGCGTCGGCGCACCGAACGCCGGACCCTCGAGCACGTTGCAGCCGTCGGTGGGCGTCGCCGCGACGTACTCCTCCGCGTCCGCCGGCGGCACCGGCGGCACGAAGACCCAGGCCGCGGCCCCCGCTGGTGACGCGGCGCCGTCGCTCCAGCGGCAGCCGAGCTCGTGCACGAGCCGTTCCTCGCCGGTGCCGAGGTCGACGGCGTCGCCGGAGGAGTACGGCGCGGCCTGCGCCTCGCTGTCCTCGCCGGTCCCGAGGGCCGCGGCCACGGCGGCCGGGTCCACGTCGTCGCAGAAGGAGGCGCGCTCCACGACGAGCGCCGTGGTGTCGAGGTCGGTGAGGACCGGCGGGGGAGCGGCGGTGGGCGCGGCCTCCTCCGGCTCGTCGTCGCCGGAGCAGGCGCCGAGACCGAGCAGCAGCACCGCTGCGGCGACCGCCGCGGCCGCCCCCGCACGAGGGCGGCGGCGCTGGCGGGAGGACGGCTCGGGGCTCACGCGGGAGAACCTACCGGGTGACGGACACGCGCCCGCGGGGTCGCCGAGGCTCTCAGGGTGCTCGACTACCCTCTCGCCAGTGATCCGCTTCGAGAAGGTCTCCGTGACCTACCCCGGCCAGGGGCGCCCCGCGCTCGACGACATCTCCGTCGACATCGAGAAGGGCGAGTTCGTCTTCCTCGTCGGCTCCTCCGGATCCGGCAAGTCGACGTTCCTCTACCTCGTGCTGCGGGAGCTGCGCGCGACCCAGGGCCGCGTGTACGTCGCGGGCCGCGAGGTCAACCGCCTCGCCTCGTGGAAGATCCCCCGCCACCGCCGCCAGATCGGCACCGTGTTCCAGGACTTCCGGCTGCTGCAGAACAAGACGGTCGCGGAGAACGTGGCCTTCGCGCTGCAGGTGATCGGCAAGCCCCGCGCCCAGATCGCCGAGCTGGTCCCGCAGACCCTCGACCTCGTCGGCCTCGACGGCAAGGCCGACCGGATGCCCGACGAGCTCTCCGGCGGTGAGCAGCAGCGCGTCGCCATCGCGCGGGCGTTCGTCAACCGGCCGCAGATCCTCATCGCGGACGAGCCGACCGGCAACCTCGACCCGTCGACGTCGGTCGGCATCATGAAGCTGCTCGACCGCATCAACCGCACGGGCACGACGGTGCTGATGTCCACCCACGACAACAGCATCGTCGACCAGATGCGCAAGCGCGTGATCGAGCTGGAGAACGGCCACCTCGTGCGCGACCAGGCGCAGGGCGCCTACGGCTTCCAGAACTAGCCGACCGCCCTCCCGCGCCCCCTCGAACCAGGAGCGAGTTCCCCCATGCAGCTGCGTTACGTCTTCACCGAGCTCGGCCAGGGTCTGCGTCGCAACGTGTCGATGCACCTGGCCGTCGTGCTCACCCTCTTCGTCTCGCTGACCCTCGTCGGTGTCGGCGTGCTGCTCAAGCAGCAGGCCGACATCGCCGACCGCCAGTTCGGCAGCCAGGTCGAGATCACCGTCTACCTCTGCAACGAGACGGACGTCGCGCCCTGCGACGGTGCCGTCACGGCGGAGCAGAAGGCCGCGATCGAGGCGGCCGTCGACGAGAGCCCGGAGACCTCCGGGTTCCGCGAGGAGAGCAAGCAGGACGCCTTCGACAAGACGCTGGCGCTGGCCGAGTCCAACGGCGACACCCGCCTGCTCGAGGGCGAGGACGCGGCGGTGACCGTGGACGACTTCAACGAGTCCCTCTGGATCTCGCTCAACGACCCGGAGAAGTCCGAGGGCGTGGTGAGCGCGGTGGCGAACCTGCCCGGCGTGCTGCGCATCTCCGACCAGCGCGAGCTGCTCGAACCGGTCTTCGACGTGCTCGACGCGGCCCAGTGGGCGGCGCTCGGCACCGCGGTGGTGCTCGTGCTGGCGGCCCTGCTGCTGGTCGGCAACACGATCCGGTTGGCCGCGTTCGCGCGCGGCGCAAGGAGATCGGCATCATGCGGTTGGTGGGTGCCTCGACGCTCTACATCGCGTTGCCGTTCCTCCTGGAGGCGCTGGTGACCGCGTTGATCGGCGTCGTGCTCGCCGGCGGCGCCCTCGCGGCGCTGCTGCGCTTCGTCGTGCACGACCGCGCGGCCGACACGTTGCGGTTCATGCCGTGGGTGGACGGGAGCGACTACGCGGTGGCGTTGCTGGTGATCGCGCTGCTCGGTCCGCTGCTCACCGTGCTGCCGACACTCCTCCTCACGCGGAAATACCTCAAAGTCTGACCCGCGTCGTCTAGCGTCGCCTGCGATTCACTTCCCCGAACGAGCGAAGGCCCCTTCCCCATGCGCCTCCTCCCCGCGTTCCAGCGTCGTCGGCTCGCCGCCGCGACGACGGCCGTGCTGCTCTGCGTCGGTGCCGCCATGTCGCCGCTCGCCTACGCCGACGACGATGACGACGACCTGCGCGACCAGCAGAGCGAGGTCCAGCAGCAGATCTCCGGCGCCAACGCCGACCTCGCCGAGTCGAGCCAACAGCTCGCGACCGCGACGGCCGCGCTGCGCGAGTCCCAGGCGCAGCTGGCCGGCGCCCAGGCCCGTCTCACCACGGCCCGGGCCCAGCTCGGCGAGGCGCAGGCGTACGACGCGGAGATGCAGCAGCGGCTCACCGTCGCCGAGGCGCAGCTCGACGCGGCCGAGGCCGAGCTGGTCCAGGGCCAGCAGAGCGTCGCGACGCAGCGCGACCGCGTGGGGGACCAGATCGTCGCGCAGTCGATGGGACCGGGCCCCGAGCTCGAGGCGCTGGGTGCCGTCCTGGGCGCCGACGACCTCTCCGACCTGACCCGCGCGCAGAACTCCCGCCAGACCGTGCTCGGCACCGAGACGCGGGCCTACGACGACCTCCGGGCCTCGGAGGTCATGCTCGACGTCAACGAGCAGCAGGTGGAGGCCGCCCGCGACCTCGTCGCCGACGAGCGCGCCGAGGCGGCCGCCAACCTCGAGGTGATGGCCTCGCTCGAGGCCGAGGCGTCGGCCGCCGAGGCCCAGGTCGCCCAGCTGGTCAGCAGCAACGAGCAGGCGGAGGCGACGGCCGAGGAGGCCCGCAACGCCGACCGCGCCGAGCTCAACGCGCTCGAGGCCGAGAACGACCGCATCGCCGGCGTGCTCGCCGCCCGCGCGGAGGCGGCCCGGCAGGCGGCAGCAGCCGCGGCAGCCGCGGCAGCCGCCGAGGAGGCACGCAACAACGCCGGCGGCGGCTCCGGCGGGGGCTCGTCCGGCGGCGGCGGTTCCTCCGGCGGTGGCGGCGGGGGCGGCGGCGGGAGCAGCAGCGGGCTGAGCTACCCGGTCAACGGGCGCGTCACCTCGCCGTACGGCATGCGCGTGCACCCGATCTACGGCTACTACTCGCTGCACGACGGCGTCGACTTCGGCGCGGCCTGCGGCACCCCGATGTACGCCGCGGCCGACGGCGAGGTCGTCGAGCGCTACTACCAGTCGGCCTGGGGCAACCGTCTCATCATCGACAACGGCTACATGCGCGGCGCGGGCATCTCGACGATCTACAACCACGCGACGCGCTACGTCGTGAGCGTCGGCCAGCACGTGCGCCGGGGCCAGCTCGTCGGGTACGTCGGCACGACCGGCTGGTCGACCGGCTGCCACCTGCACTTCACCGTCTACCGGAACGGGTCGCCGACGAACCCGATGAACTACTTCTAGGTCGCGCCGCAAACCCGTTGCGCGTCCCTGCGAGAATGGCGGGATGGCCAGGGAGCAGGGGCGCAAGATGATCGCGCAGAACCGCAAGGCGCGGCACGATTTCCACATCGAGGACACCTTCGAGGCGGGGATGGTGCTGCAGGGCACCGAGGTGAAGGCGCTGCGCGCCGGTCGGGCCAACCTCGCGGACGGGTTCGTCGACATCGAGAACGACGAGGTGTGGCTGCACGCGGTGCACATCCCGGAGTACGCGCAGGGCACCTGGACCAACCACGCCGCCCGCCGCAAGCGCAAGCTCCTGCTGCACCGCGCCGAGATCGAGAAGATCGAGACGAAGGTGAGCCAGAAGGGCTACACGATCGTCCCGCTGGCGCTCTACTTCTCCGACGGCCGCGCCAAGATCGAGATCGCGCTCGCCAAGGGCAAGAAGTCGTGGGACAAGCGGCACGCGATGGCGGAGCGCCAGGCCGACCGCGAGAAGGAGCAGGCCCTCGGCCGCCAGCTCAAGGGCATGGACCGGGTGTGACGGAGGGGGCGCTCGCCCACGACCCGGACGAGCGGGCGGACTGGCTGCGGGCCACCACCGAGCGCCTCGGGGTCCCGGGCATCTTCGACGTCCACACCCACTTCCTCCCACCGCGGGTGACGGAGAAGGTGCGCGCCGTGTTCGCGTCGGCCGGCCCGCTCATCGGGCGGGAGTGGCCGATCCGGTACCTCAACCCGGACGACGTGAACGTCGCGCTGCTCCGCTCCCTCGGCGTACGCCGCTTCACCGCCCTGCCCTACCCCCACCGGCCCGGCATGGCCGAGTTCCTCAACGACTGGGCCGCCGACTTCGCGCGGCGCACCCCCGAGGCCCTGCACTGCGGCACCTTCTTCCCCGAGCCGGAGGCGGGGGAGTACGTCGCCGCGCGGATCACCTCCGGCGTGCAGGTCTTCAAGGTCCACGTGCAGGTGGGCGCCTTCGACGTCCGCGACGCGCACCTGGTGCCGGTCTGGGCCGCGCTCGAGGAGGCCGGCACCCCGGTGGTCATCCACGCGGGGTCCGGCCCCGTGCCGACCGAGTTCACCGGACCGGGCCCCGTGGCCGAGGTGCTCGCCCGGTTCCCGCGGCTGACCCTCGTCATGGCGCACATGGGGGCGCCGGAGTACGACGAGTTCCTCGCCATGGCCGAGACCTACGAGCGGGTGCACCTCGACACGACGATGACGTTCACCCGGTTCTTCGCCGACACGACCGACCGGTTCGGCGAGGTCGCCGGGGTGTGCCGGCACGCCGGCGACTACCCCGACGAGCTCCTCGACCGGTTCGCGGCGGTGGGGGAGAAGGTGCTGTTCGGCTCCGACTTCCCGAACATCCCCTACGCCTACGCGCACCAGGTCGAGGTGCTCGAGGCGCTCCGCGATCGGCACCCGGCGCTCGACGACGCCTGGCTCGCCGGGGTGCTGTGGCACAACGCGACGCGGTTGTTCGGGGCGGGCTGAGCCAGCCTCAGCCGGACGCGCCCCGTCACCCCGCGATCCGCAGCCGTTCCGCCTCGCGGGCGGCGTCGGTGTTGAGCACGCCCGCGCGGGACCCGGCCAGCTTGGCGCGGATGTGCGCGTCGACGGTCACGGGTGCGTACAGCGGCGGGTGGTCGGCGTCGACGAACGGTGCCAGCGGGCCCACGACGGCGTCGGCGTCGGCGTCGGCGTCGAAGAAGAACGCGGCGGAGCGGCGTCGACGGATGGTGCCGTCGACGACCGGCGGCCGGACGCGGTGCAGCGTGGACAGCCACCGCTCGTTCGTCAGCCGCGTCGTGAGGTCGCCGAGGTTGACCAGCAGGGCGCCGTCGGCCGGGCTGACGTCGTGCCAGACCCCGTCGTGCAGCACCTGCAGCCCCTTCACCCGGTCGGCCCACAGGATCGTCACGATGCCGTAGTCGGTGTGCTCGCCCATGCCGACGAGGTCCTCGTCGAGCTCGACGACGACGCCCTCGGGCGACGCGTAGTTGTTCATCCGCAGCACCTCGATCGGGTGCCGGGCCAGGTCGGCCAAGGTGCCCGACGGCAGGTCGAGGGCGTCCTCGAACACGCGGACCATCGTGCGCGCCACCCGCCCGGCCTCCGCCCGCCAGGCGTCGACCGCCGCGCGGAAGCCCGCGACCTCGGGCCAGGTGTTCGCCGCGTGGTGGTCCTCCGGCAGCGCGACGCCGGGGTGGTCGGTGGTGCTGGACCCGACGTTGAACGCCTCGAAGAAGTCCTTCATCCGGGTCTCGGAGACGACGCCCGCGCTGAGCGCGAGCGACTCCGAGCGTGGCGGGGTGTACCCGCGGTTCTCGTGCGCCGGACGGATCCAGCGTCGCTTCTCCTCGATCGGCTGGCCGAAGAAGGCGTCCATCGCGTCGGCGAGACCCCCGGCCGTCGCGTCGGGGACGCCGTGTCCGGTGATCTGGACGAAGCCGACCTCGCGGCACGCGGTGTCGATCTGGTCGGCGACGGCGGCGCGGTCGGCGTGGCCGGAGTCCAAGCGCGACACTGCGACGAAGAGGCTCTCGCCGTACGAGCAGGAGCAGCGCGAGCAGCAGCGGTTCCGCAAGCAGGCGATGACGGCCAGGCGCGACTTTCTCGCGGCTCGCCTGGCTGACCCGGGCTTCATCCGCGCAGCGCGGCAACTGATCGCCCTGTGCGTGGTGGGCGGCGTCAACCTCGGCGACACCGCAGCTCAGGTCGCGATCAAGGTGCGGGGCACCTCCGGCATCGGCCCGAACCGACCACTGGGGAGACCTGGGGCTGGCGCCGCAGGCTCGCTCGCGAGCGCAACCGCGAAGCGGTCGGTCGCCGTGCTGCTGGCAATTGGTGGCCTGGAGGACCGGGCCGCGTGGACCCACGGCTCGTGGGGCGAGCGCAGCGTCGTGGAGTACCTCGACTGGCTGATGGTGCAGGGCTACGAACCCACTCCGTGGGAGGTGACCCGCCTCGAGGCAGGCCGTGAGCGGCTTGCTGACGAGGACGGCGGCGAGGACGCGCCCGTGGGTGATTCCACGGAATCACTCGTCTCCTCCAGCGTCGAGCAGGCGCGGGCCGACGACGCCGCAGACGACCCCGACGAGCAGCCCAACGAGCAGACCGACGGCCGGGAGGGCTGAGCGATGACGAACAAGACGAGCGCCTGGCGCCCGGTGGTGCCGGTCGCGAACATGGCCGGCTCCGCAGGCAAGACCACAGCGGCGGTGACCCTGGCGGCGCTGCTGGCCGAGTCAGGCCGGGAGGTGCTGCTGGTCGATGTCGACGCGCAGAGCAACGCGACATCGTGGCTGGGCATCGACCCTGACGACGTGGAGATCTCCAGCGGCGACGTGCTCCTCAAGCGCGCGCGCCTGGAGGAGGCGATCGTGGAGACGAGCACACCGCGGCTGCGGCTGGTGCCGGCGACGCCGGGCCTGGATGGTGACGCGATCGCGCTGCTGAGCGAGACGGGCCGGGAGATGCGGCTGAAGCTCGCGCTGCGGGCCTGCCCCGACGACGTCGACGTGATCATCATCGACTGCCCCGGCTCGATGAGCGTGCTGACGGTGTCAGCGTTGGTCGTGGCCACCTCGGTCGTGACCGTGACCGCCCCCTCGAGCAAGGAGCTGGAGGGCATCCCGAAGATGGAGGCGTTGATCGAGGAGGTCGCCGAGGCGCACAACCCTGATCTGGAACTTGGGGCAATCGTGCCGTGCATCGTGCCGCCCGCCACGGCCGGGCGTCTTTACACCGATGCTCTCGCGGCGCTGCAGGAGGCCTATGGCGATCTGGTGACGCCGACGGTGCGCAAGACGGTCCGGGCACCGGAGGCCATGTCGCACCACGAGACGCTGCCTGCGTACGCGCCACGTGACCCGGTGACCGAGGACTACCGCGCGGTCCTGGCCTCGCTGGAGAAGGCCGGCGTCCTGTGACCGCGGCCAGCACCCCCGCGCCCGCTGATGGCCCCACGGAGGGCAGCCGGAAGGTCCGGTTCTCGACGCAGGTCGACGAGGCCGTCCAGGACGACGTTCGCGCCACGGTCGCTGCCCTCCAGCGGCTGGTGGGTCCTCAGATCACGCTTGGCGCGTTCACGACCGAGGCACTGCGAGCCGCCGTGCAGGCGGCTCAGGACGAGCACAACGCCGGCAAGCCCTTCCAGGTCGCGCACGTGAGCCTTCCGCGCGGGAGGCGGTTGGGCGAGGGCACGTGAACGGTCGCCACGGCCACGCACCTCGCCACGGACCACGCCACGGACGAAGCCGCGCGCCGCGAGGGCCAGGGGGTGATTCCGTGGAATCACCCCCACCGGTCGGCGGCTCGTCCGACTGGGCGGCATGGATCGTCCGAAGCTGGGCAGAGCATCGCAGCCCGTATGGGGGGGCGATGAGGACCGCAGCGAGCCCCCTGGCGGTCTCGATTCGAGCTGCCGGCAAACGGGCCACGGCTGATGCGCTGCAACGGCTGCGGGACGCACATGACCTCATCGCGCCTGACTCCTCCAGCCGCGAACCACATCGCGTACGTGAGCGGCTGGAGAAACCCATGCCTCTCGCTACCGACCCCATCCCACCGCGACCACACCGAGTGGAGCCGTCATGAACACGTCCAGTCCTCGACCGCCACACGCCGACCTCGCGGGGCGCAACCCCGAAGATCTCGAGGCCATCGCTCTGCTCAAGAGAGTCGCCCACGATGACGCTCGCGGTTGGAAGCCGGATCTGTCGTTCGTCGCGCAGAGCCGATCCGCTGAGGGTGCAGTCCGTCGGTCACGTCCCTCGGGGGCGTGGCGCGGACGTTCGCGATTGGGCGCGGTGGTCCTCGTTACGGCGGCCACGGTTGCTGGTGTCGCCACGGGTGTGCAGGTTCTCGGAAACCCCGAGAAGGACCAGAGGGCGGCGTCGTCCACCTCATCATCGTCGTCGGCCTCACCGGCCCTGGAGCTTCCTCCCGTCACCGATGCCGGTAACGATTTCGCGGAGGCGGTCGGCCCGGACGGAGTAGAGGCAACGCAAGAGGAACTCGAGGCCGTGGATGAAGGGACCCTCTGGGACAACTCCGCTGCGTTGTCTCTCCTGATGGAAACCCACGGTCTTCGTCGTTCGCAGCCGGGACTCGGGGGCGCCTGGCCCGTAGCAGCCACGATGACGCTGCACATCTGGTGGGTCGACGGGGCTGCGCCGGACGAACTGCTGGCCGCGATCGCCCGGGATGCCCCGGAGGTGACCGTCGAAGTCCATGTGTCCGTGACAGATCGCCCCACACTCACCGCAGCAATCGACGCATCGGGGATCACCGACGTCGAAGGTGTCCTCAGCGCAAGTCCCCGCAACGACGGCGCCGGCATCGTCGTCGACTACGACCCCACCACCTTCAACACCGACCCCGCTGCAGTAGGTGCTCTCCAGGAATCCGTGGGCTGGCCCATCGTCCTCGTCGCCAACAACGAGACACCGGCCATGTGAAATCACGAGGACTACGGAGCAACACGACAGGACCCGTGCCAGACAGACGCGAGACGGGCATCAAGGCCAGCCGCGATTCCACGAAATCACCGCCCCGCCCGCACGCAAATCCGGCCCGCCGACCGAGTCGATCACGGGCCCCGGCTGCAGTGATTCCGTCGAATCACAACAGCGCGAACAACGCGGTTGTGGTGTTTTTGGTGTTTTGGGAGAATGAAGCCATGGACGATGACCTGCTGACCTCGGGGGAGGTGGCCCGCATGCTCGGGGTGTCGCGACAACACGTCGTCGATCTGTGCGACCGAGGCGAGGTCGAGGTGGTCCGGACGGGCAAGCACCGCCGCATTCCGCGCCGTGAGGTGACGCGTCGGGTGCAGACGCTGACCCGTGAGCAGGAGCGATCGTTGTGGCTGCACCGCGCGGTGGTGGGTCAGATGATGTTGGACCCTGACGGGGTGCTCTCGCGGGCGCGGGACAACCTCCTGCGCCGGCGCGAGGTCCACCGTGGAGCGGTGGCGCAGGCGTACTTCGACGTGTGGAGCGAGACGCTCGATCGTGGCGTGGACGCTGTGGTCGAGACTCTGTTGAGTCGCGCCCCCGCGGCGTGCGAGTTGCGTCAGAACTCGCCATTCGCCGGGGCCCTCGAGCCCGATGACCGTCTGCGAGTGCTGGAGGCGTTCCGAGAGCACTGGCGCAGTCACCACGACGACCCGCTGGTCGGTGACTGATGCGCCGCCAGGACCTCGCGCACATTCTGCGGGCCGCGTGCGAGGTGAGCCAGGACCCCGAGATCGTGGTGCTGGGTTCGCAGGCGATCTTGGGGGCCTACGACGAGGACGCCCTGCCGGCTCTTGCTACCGCGTCGGTTGAGGCGGACCTCGCGTGGCTGGCAGACGGGCCCGATCGGGAACGGGCTGAGCGGGTCAACGGCTCCATCGGCGAGCTGTCGCAGTTCGACGACACCTTCGGTTACTACGGCGAGGGCATCTCGATCGAGACTGCGGTGCTGCCGGAGGGCTGGGAGTCGCGGTTGACGACGTGGGATCTGAGGTCGTCGGAGCCGGCCCGTCCCAAGTTCCTCGACAAGCACGACTTGGCCGTCGCGAAGCTTGCCGCGCACCGCCCGAAAGATCTTGAGTTCGTAGGAGCGCTTCTCGAGCACGGGCTGCTCGACGCCGACGCCTTGCGCGAGCGGGCCCGGATGCTGGAGCCGAGCGTGGACCCACGGACGCGCGCGAGCGTTGGTGCCGCAGTGGAGTCGCTGGCCCGGGCCGCGCGGAAGCGCGTCGGATGTTCAACAACTGATGACGCGGATGCCCGCGATCGTTTCCGCAGCGAGCACGTCGCCTTGCGCGAACGACTCGACCGGGGCCCGGGGTCTGTGCGGACCGCCTCGAGCGAGCAGGGTGATTCCGTAGAACCACTGCCCCACCCACACCCGTCTCCCGCCCGCAGGCCGGGGCAAGGACGGGGGCCGACGCTGGGGTGATTCCGTGGAATCACCCCAGCGACCGACAGTCCGGCACCGCTGGGAGACCTGACACCTGATTGCCACCTCGACGCGTCCCGAGGGCCGGCGCTACACGGCCCTTCAGGTGCGCGCCGCCAAGCTCCGCGTCGCGCTCGACCGGGACCTGAAGCGCGATACGCCGGCGGACATCCAGCGCATCGCCGACTCTGCTGCCTGACGCTCAACGCTCGGTAGCCTGGGGACCCCGCCCTTGTGGGTCGACCCCGGCAGCGTCATCCCCGTTCGCTCGGGGGTTCCTGAGCGGAGCCCGGCAAGGCATCCGGGGTGGTGAGCACGTTACGCGCGACCGCGCCCGCGATCTCGGCAACGAAGACGTTGTCCGCCTCGTCGAGCAGGTTCCCGTCACGGAGCGCCTCGAACACGGCGATGGCGACGTCCCCCTGCGCCTCGCTGCCAGCGAACGCCGCAGGTAGGGGCTGATGTCGACGACGGGGACCTCGAAGGGGGGCATGGTGCGCTCCTGGGATGCGGTGGACGGTTCCGCCCGGAGGTGTCCGCTTTCCCGACCCGCACGACTGCGCGGGTCCCGCTGTCCGTTGAACTCGGGCGCGCCGAGCGTAGCGACGCGGCGTTTCGGGGAAGTTTCCCCGCAACGCCGCGTCGATGGATGGCGCCTCAGTCGGTCTGCGGCTCCCGGGCCAGCACGACGTCGAAGCGCGTCCGCGCCCACGTGCCCTCGACGGCGCGCCCGTCCGGCGTCGGCGTGCCCGCCGGCTGCTCGACGAACTCCTTGACGAGGGAGTCCTTCACGCCGAACACGCTGTCGCTCTCGAGCAGCTCGTCGCCCTCCACGAAGATGTGGGTGACCAGCTGGCGGTGCTCCGGTGCCCGCACCAGGAAGTGCAGGTGGGAGGCCCGCATCGGCGAGCGTCCCGTCGCGGCGAGCAGCCGACCGACGGGACCGTCGTGGGGGATGGGGTACGGCGTCGGCGTGATTCCCCAGAACCGGAACGCCCCGTCGGCGTCGGTGTGCAGGTGCGCCCGTGCCGACGTCCGCCCGTCGCTGTACTGCACGTCGTAGAAGCCGTCCTCGTCCGCCTCCCAGACCTCCACCAGCGCGCCCGCCAACGGCGTGCCGTCCGTGCTCGTCACCGTGCCCTCGACCCAGCAGGGCTGCCCGGGCGCGCCGAAGGACATGTCGCCGCCCAGCTCGATCTCGGGGGAGCCCTCGACGAAGAAGGGGCCCCAGACGGTGGCCTCGGTGGCGTCGCCGTCGGCCTCGTTGTTGATCGCGATGGTCTGCATCGAGGCGCCCAGCACGTCGGAGAGCAGGATGAACTCCTGCCGCTTGTCGTCGGTGATGTGGCCGGCGGCCGTGAGGAACGCGATGGCCGCGCCCCACTCGTCCTCGGTGAGCCGCACCTCCCGCACGAACGCGTGCAGGTGCCGCGTCAGCGCCTGCATGAGGGTCCGCAGCCGGTCGTCCTCGCACCCGTCGAACGACGCCACGACGCGGGCGACGAGCTCCTCCTCGCGGGCGGCCTGCTCAGGGCTGGTCCCGGGGCTGGTCTCAGGGTTCATGCTGGCTCCTCTCCGGCCCACGCCGCTCGGAGCAGCGCGGTGAGGTTGTCGATGGTGACGGGCGTGGGGTTGTCCGCGGGGATCGCGGCCAGGACGGCCGGCACGGCGGCGGCGATGCCGTCCTCCGGCATGCCGTGGTCGCGCAGCGCGACGGGGGCGTCGACGGCCCGGCGCAGGGCGGCGAGCCCCGCGACCGCGCTCGGTGCGTCGAACGCCGCGGCGATCCGGCGCTCGGCCTCGGGCGCGTGCGGGGCGTTGAACGCCAGGACGTGCGGCAGGACGACGGCGTGGGTCTGCGCGTGGGGCAGGTCGAACATGCCGCCCAGGACGTGGCAGATCTTGTGGTGCATCCCCGAGCCGGCGCTCGCGAAGGAGACGGCGGCGAGGTACGCGCCGTACAGGGTCTGCTCGACGCCGGCGTCCTCGCCGCGGGCGACGGCGGGCAGCCCGGCCGCCAGGCCCCGGATGCCCTCGCCCGCCAGCGCTTGGTCGATGGGGTCCACCCGCGGCCCCCACATCGCGTCGACGCAGTGGGCGAGCGCGTTGAGGCCGGACGCCACTGCCATCCCGGCGGGCAGCGAGGTGAGGAGCGTCGCGTCGTAGACCACCGACCGCGGGAGCACCCGGCGGTCGACCCCCGTCGTCTTCGTGCCGTCCTCCGTGAGGCCCCAGACGTCGGTGGCCTCGGAGCCGGCGTACGTCGTGGGCACGGCCACGAGCGGCAGTCCCGTCGTGAGCGCCACCGCCTTGCCGAGCCCGGTGGTCGAGCCCCCGCCGACGGTGACGACCACGTCGACGTCGGCCTCGGCGGCCGCCTGCCGCGCGCGCTCCGCGACCGGGACCGGCACGTGCATGACCACCTCCTCGTGGCGCAGGACGACGGGCAGCCCGGCCGCGATCGGGTCCGCCAGGGCCGCCTCGCGCTTCGAGGCGACGAGCATGACGCGACGGCCGTCCAGGGCGTCGACCTCGGCCGCCACCGCCTCGGCGGCGGCGCCCGGGGCGAAGACGACCCGCTGCGGGAGCGTCTCGTGGGTGAACCTCACAGCCGCCCCAGGAGGGTCGCGACGGCCTCGCGCAGCACGGCCGTCGGGTCGTCGGGGAGGTTCGTGGCGCGCCAGGCGACGTGCTTGTCGGGTCGCACCAGGACCGCCCCGGACTCCTCCACCTCGCGCAGCTTGGCCCAGTCGAAGTAGAGGTCCTCCACCGCACGGCCCGGGCCGATCACGACGGTCGCGAGCGGGATCCCGAGGTCGGACGCGACCGCGGCGGCGGCGTCGCTCCACGCCTCGCCGGTGATGCCCGTCAGCAGTGTCCAGCGCGCGTAGGGCGCGAGGTCCATGAGGGCGTGCTTGGTGACGTTGTCGCCGACCCACGCGTGCGGCAGGTGGGCGCCGGGCGAGGTCGACATGACGTGGTAGAGGTCCGCGTCGCGGCTCGGCGCGGGCCGGGTGCCGTCGGACAGGATCGCGCTCGACTCGTAGAACTGCCCGAGCTCCACCCCGTGGGCGTTGAACTCGTAGTTCTTGGTCTCCATCGCCTTCACGAGGGCGGCCCGCTTCCGCGCGCCCTCCGGCGTCGCCGCCTTCCGCTCCTCGAGCGCCGCTGCCATCTCCTCGCCCTGGAGCCCCACGACGCCGAGGGCCTCGAAGAGGTCGCCGAACTCGCGGGCGGAGCGGTTGGCGCGCGTCACGATGCGCTGCGCGACCGGGGCCCGCTCGGCCTCGTAGGAGTCGAGGAGCGAGGGCGCGGCGTACCCCTGCAGGACGGCCGCGAGCTTCCACGCCAGGTTGTAGGCGTCCTGGACGGACGTGTTGGAGCCGAGGCCGTTCGACGGCGGGTGGCGGTGGATCGCGTCGCCCGCGGCGAAGACGCGGCCCTGCTGGAGGGTGGTCGCATACATCTCGTTGACGCCCCAGAGCGAGAACCCGGTGATCTCGGGCTCCAGGTCGGGCATGCCCAGCAGGTCCCGCACGATGTCCTTCGCCATCTCCTCGTCGAGCACGGGCGGCGGGCCGGCGATGTCGTAGCCCCACACGATGAGCCACTCGTCCCACGGGCGCACCATGCGCACGAGGCCGGTGCCGATGCCGCCGACGTTCGAGCCGGGCTGGATCACCCAGTAGAGGACCGAGGGGCGGTGGTCGACGAGCGCCGCGATGTCAGCCTTGAAGGTGATATTCATCGAGCCGGCGATGTCCATGGCGCCCTCGTAGGTGAGCCCGATGTCCGCGGCCACCTTCGAGCGAGCGCCGTCGGCGCCGATGACGTACTTCGCGCGGATCTGGTACTCGTGCCCGGTCAGCCGGTCCCGCACGTCGATGGTCACGCCGTCGTCGTCCTGCACGAGACCGAGGTACTCCGTCGAGAAGCGGACGTGCGCGCCCCGCTGGGCCGCGTTCCGCACGAGGATCGGCTCGAGGTAGGTCTGCGGGATGTCGACGGTCAGGCAGGGGGAGGCGAGCCGGTAGTCACCCTCCCGGTCGGGACGGGTGCCCCACGTGTGGATGCGCCCGATCTCCTCCCCGGCGATGCTCGTGCAGAACACGGTGTCGCCGACGAGCTCGTGCGGCGTCGCGTCGGCGAGCACCTGGTCCTCGATCCCGAGGTCGCGGAAGATCTCCATCGCGCGCTGGTTCGTGATGTGCGCGCGGGGCGTGTTCGCGGTCCAGCGGTACTTCGTGATCATCGTCGTGGCCACGCCCAGCTCCGCGAGGCAGAGCGCAGCGGCCGCGCCGGCCGGACCCGACCCCACGATCAGCACGTCGGTCTCCACGACCGACCCCCGGGGCACCTCGGTCTCCTGCAGACCGTCGTCGAACACGGGCATGTGCGCTTCCTTCCTGTACGGCGTGCCGCGAGTCTCGATCGCCGGCGGCGGTCCCGGAAGGCTCCGGAGCCGGGATGGCGGAAATGCGTATGTCGCCCGTCACACCCGGTGTGCCACCATGCCGAGGGCGAGGAGGTGCCGGTGGCGGGCCAGGTGGTGGACCAGGTGGTGGACGCGGGATCGGCCCGTCCGCGCGCCTTCGCGGTGCGGCAGCAGGTCGACGCCTGGGAGCGGCACAACGACGCGACGCTGCTCGGTCTCCGGTGCGGCGTGCGCGACCGGACCGGGTTCAGCGCGCGCGAGGTCAACTTCCAGCTCGAGGACGTCCACCTCGCGCACGTGCGGGCCACCCCGCACCGGGTGGTGCGCGACGGCGCGCTCATCGCGAGCCGCCCGGTCGACGCGGTCGTCGTGTACGCCGCGCTCCGCGGCGAGGCGGTCCTGGAGCACGCGGGGGGACGCCGCGTGGTGCGCCCCGGCCAGGTCGTCGTGTGCGACGCCGACCGCCCCTTCGCGCGCGGTTTCGACCACGGTGTCGAGGAGCTCGCCGTCCGGGTTCCGGTGGCCGCGCTCGCCGCCCGGACGGGTCGGCTGAGCCTGGTGGCCCCCGTCGTCGTCGACGCCCGCGGTCCGGGCGACGACGCCGTCGCGCGGGCGCTCGTGCGCGCCGTGGGACGCGCGGTGCACGCCCCCGTCCCGGTGCCGGCCGACGAGCAGGCGCTGCTCGACCTGGTGGCCGTGCTGGCGAGCGGGGGCCGCGCGGCGTCCCCGGTGGCCCACCGGGCGGCCGCGCGGGCCTGGATCGACGACCACCTCGCCGACCCCACGCTCTCCGCCGGGGCCGTCGCGGCGGGCGCCGGGGTCTCCGAGCGGACCCTGTCCCGTCTCTTCGCCGAGAGCGGCACCAGCGTGCCGCGCTACGTGCTCGCCCGGCGGCTGGCCCGGGCGCACGCCCTGCTCCGCCACCCCGACCTCGTCGGGGTCCGGGTCGCCGACGTCGCGGCCCGCTGCGGCTTCACCTCGGTGCCCCACTTCAGCCAGGCCTTCCGCAAGCGGTACGGCGCGACGCCCGCCCAGGTGCGGCACGAGCCGGAGGTCGTGACGTACCAGGGGTGAATTCGTGAGACGAGTTCACACAAAGTGCATCGAGACACTAGGTTCACGCGACGTGAACCGAGTCTCGTCCGTCGTCCGCGGCGCGCTGCCCCACGTGCTCGTGCTCGGGCTGCTGCTCGCGGCGTGGACCGCGGTGGCGGCCTCCGGCATCGTGTCGCCGGCCTACCTGACGCCGTCGCCGCTCGAGGTGTGGGACGCCTTCGTGCGCGCCAACACCTACCACCCGGTGGGCGGGGGCGTGGACCGCGTGGTGCGCGGCGAGGAGAACTACTTCCTCTGGGAGCACCTCGTCGTCAGCCTCCGCCGGATCGGGCTGAGCCTTGCGATCGCGCTCGTCATCGGCGTACCGCTCGGGTTGGCGATGGGGTACTTCCGCGGCTTCGGCCGGCTCGTGGGGCCCTACGTCGACTTCCTGCGCTCCATCCCGCCGCTGGCCTACATCGGCTTCCTCATCGCGTGGTTCGGCTTCTACGACACGTCGAAGATCTGGCTGCTCGTGCTCGCGGCCTTCCCGCCCATCGCGCTCGCGACCCTGAACGGGGTGCGCGGCGTGCGGGAGGACCACGTCAACGCGGCCCTCTCGCTCGGCGCCACGCGCCGGCAGACCCTGCTGTTCGTGCTCGGTCCCGCGACCCTGCCCGACATCATCTCGGGCCTCCGCGTCGCCGTCGGGTTCGCCTGGACGACGGTCGTCGCGGCGGAGCTCGTCAACGGCCTGCCGGGCATCGGCGGCCTCGCCTACCTCTCGGGAACCCAGAACAAGATCGCCCTGTCGATCGCCTGCATCCTCGTCATCGGCCTCACCGCTGTGGCCCTCGACGTCGTCCTCCGCACCCTCGAGAAGAAGCTCGCCCCGTGGCGAGGAAAGGCCTGACCCATGAAGAAGCTCTCGCCCCTGCTCGGCGCCGCGCTGCTCGCCCCGCTCGCCCTCGCGGGTTGCGTCGGCGGCGGTGACACCGAGGGCGACGCGTCGGCCTGCCCGTGGGAGGCCGACGAGTCGGTCGACACGACGGTGCGCATCGGCTACCAGAAGATCCCGAACGGCGACGTCGTGGTGAAGGACCAGGGCATCCTCGAGGACTGCCTGCCCAACGCGACCATCGAGTGGAGCAACTTCGCCTCGGGTGGCGACGTCATCCAGGCCTTCGGTGGCGACAGCCTCGACATCGGTCTCGTCGGCAGCTCGCCGGCGACCCGCGCCCTGTCGGAGCCGCTCAACCTCCCGGTCCAGGTCGTCTGGATCCACGACGTCATCGGCGCGGCCGAGTCGCTCGTCGTGCGCGACGGCGCCGCGACCGACATCGCGGGCCTCAAGGGCAAGACCATCGCGACGCCCTTCGGCTCCACGGCCCACTTCTCGCTGCTCCAGGCGATCGCCGACGCGGGCGAGGACCCTGCGGACTACAACCTGGTCAACTCCGAGCCGGAGCAGATCGCCCCGGCGTGGAGCCGCGGCGACATCGACGCCGCGTGGATCTGGGACCCGACGCTCAGCGAGCTCAAGGCCGACGGCGGCCAGGTCATCCTCACGAGCGAGGACACGGCGGCCGCGGGCAAGCCGACCTTCGACCTGGCCATCGCCGACCGCGACTTCGTGGCCGACAACGAGGCCGTGATGGACGCGTGGGCGCGGGCGCAGGACTACGCGGTCCAGCAGATCACCGACGACCCCGACAAAGCTGCCGAGTCGATCGCCGTCGAGGTGGGCATCTCCACCGACGAGGCGAAGGCGCAGCTGGCGGGCTACGTCTACCTGCGGGCCTCGGAGCAGGTCGGCCCGGACTACCTCGGCGGCAAGCTCGGCACCGACCTGTTCAGCACCGCGCAGTTCCTGCTCACCCAGGACAGCATCGCGGCCGTCGCCGACGAGTCGGTCTACGCGGACGGCGTGAACGCCGCCCCGGCGCAGGCCGCCGCGGACGCGGAGTGACCCGGCCATGACCACGGAGGGTGACCGCAGGGTCGTCGTCACCGGCCTCGAGCAGCGCTTCGGGGACGTGCACGCCCTCGGACCCATCGACCTCACGATCGAGCCGGGCAGCTTCGTCACGCTCGCGGGCCCGTCGGGGTGCGGCAAGACGACGCTGCTGCGGTTGCTCGCCGGCTTCGGCGCGCCGTCGACCGGTTCCATCACGGTCGGCGGCACGCCGGTTCGCGGCCCGGCCGCCGAACGGGGCGTCGTCTTCCAGCAGCCGACGCTCTACCCCTGGCTCGACGTGCGGGCGAACGTCGCGTTCGGACCGCGCCTGCGCGGGGCGGCGAAGGTGGAGCGGCGGCGCGCGGCGGACCGGTACCTCGAGCTGGTCGGGCTGAGCGACGTCGCCCACCTGCGGCCCTACGAGCTGTCCGGCGGCATGCAGCAGCGCGCGCAGATCGCCCGCGTGCTGGCCAACGACCCCGACATCGTGCTGATGGACGAGCCCTTCGGTGCGCTCGACGCCCTCACGCGGGAGCGGCTCCAGAACGAGCTGCTGACGATCTGGCGCGAGACGCGCAAGACGGTCCTCTTCATCACCCACAGCGTCGACGAGGCGGTCTTCCTCGGCTCCCGCGTGCTCGTGATGAGTCCCCGCCCCGGGCGGATCGTCCTGGACGAGCCCGCGCAGTTCTCCTCGCGCAGCCACGAGGTCCCGCCCGAGGAGCTCCGCGAGCTGCCGGAGTTCGTCGCGTTGGCGGCCACCGTGCGGGGAGCGATCCAGCACGTGGAGCCCACGGCGTCCTGACCCGGTCCCGGCCGCCGGGAATGCGGCCGGGCCCGGGGGCGTCGTACTGGAGGACCCTGACCCCGTCCCGGAGGAGTGACGCATGGCCCGCGTGGTGCAGTACGCCGAGACCGGACCCGCCGAGGTGCTCGAGGTCGTCGAGGTGCCGGACCCGGTGCCCGGCCCCGGCGAGGTGCTCGTCGAGGTGCGCGCCGCCGGCGTGAACCCCATCGAGTGGAAGCTGCGGTCCGGCCTCCGGCCGTCGCCGCCGATCATAGAGCCGCGCCGGCTCGGTGCCGACGGTGCCGGGGTCGTGGCGGCCGTGGGGGAGAACGTCGACGACTGGGCCGTCGGTGACGAGGTGATCGTGAGCGGCGCCACCGGCACCTACGGGACCCACGTCGTCGTACCCCGCCAGAACCTCGTCGCCAAGCCCGCCGCCCTCGACTTCGAGCAGGCCGCGGCCCTCGGCATCCCCGTCGCCACGGCCCACCAGGCGCTCGCCTCCCTCGACGTACGCCGCGGGCACACCCTCGTCGTCCACGGCGGTAGCGGCGGGGTCGGCCAGGCCGCGATCCAGCTCGGTCGGCACCTCGGCGCCCGGGTGATCGCCACCGCCAGCCCCGCCAACCACGACCGGCTGCGGGAGCTGGGGGCCGAGCCGGTGGCCTACGGCGACGGCCTGCTCGAGCGGATCCAGGAGCTGGCGCCCGAGGGCGTCGACCGCGTGCTCGATGCGGCCGGCACCGACGAGGCGCTCGCCGCCTCCCTGGCGCTGGTCGACGACCCGCAGCACGTGGGCACGATCGTCGTGGGTCCGAAGGCCCCGGAGCTGGGCATCCAGGCGTGGTCGGGCGGTGCGCCGTGGCCCTTGACGCCCGAGCAGCTGCGGCTGCGGGAGGACGCCATCCCGGTCGTCGCCGACCTGTTCGTCCGCGGCGTGTTCGAGGTGGAGGTCTCGCGGCGCTTCGCGCTCGACGACGTCGTGGCCGCGGCGAAGGAGAGCGAGGCGGGGCACACGCGCGGCAAGATCGTGCTCCTGCCTTGAGGATCCCGGCCACGTCGTCCGTCGCCCCTCGACAGGGCCGGCCGCGACTGCTGGCATGACGCGGGTGAACGCACCCCGCCTGTCGTTGCCCGAGAAGGCCGAGCGCCTCGTCGTCCGTGGACTCGCGAAGGTGCCGCCGCGGGTGCTCGAGCGGGTGGTCGTGCGCCGGGCGGTCAACCGCGACGGGGAGCGCCTGGCGCCGGAGATCGCGCTGGCGCTCGCCGCGCTGAACCGTCTGCCGGGCAGCGACTTCTCCACCCAGCCCCTCGACCGGGCCCGCCACCAGATCGAGGCCGAGGCGGCGGTGTTCGGCGCGTCGTACCCGCCCTTCCACCTCGAGGAGGACCTCGAGCTGCCGGGGCCGGGCGGGCCGGTGCCGGCGACGCGGTACCGCTTCCGGGCGGGGGAGCCCGCCGGTCTGGTCATCTACTTCCACGGCGGCGGGTGGGTGTTGGGCAGCCGGCACTCCACGGTCTCGCCGGTGCGGTTCCTCGCGCAGCACACGGGCTGCGACGTCCTCAGCGTCGACTACCGGTTGGCGCCGGAGCACCCGTTCCCGGCCGCGCTCGAGGACGCGCGGGCCGCCTGGGACTTCGCCGTCGCGCAGGCCCCGGGCTGGGGCATCGACCCGGCGCGGATCGCCGTGGCGGGTGACAGCGCGGGCGGCAACATCTCCGCCGTGCTCTCGCTGGACCTGCGCTCGGAGGACGTGCGGCCGTGCTTCCAGCTGCTGTTCTTCCCCGTCACCGACCTGTCGGCGAAGAGCGCGTCCTACGCGGAGTTCCGCGACGGCTTCTTCCTCACGGAGGCGCAGATGGACTGGTACGCCGAGCGCTACCTGCCCTCACCCGCCGCCGCGACCGACCCGCGGGTCTCCCCGCTGCTCGCCCCGGACCTCGCGGGCGCACCGCCGGCGTACGTCGCGGTCGCCGGTTTCGACCCGCTCCGCGACGAGGGCATCGCGTACGCCGAGCGCCTGCGGGAGGCGGGCGTGCCGGTGGAGCTGGCCCGCGAGGGGGACCTCATCCACGCGTTCATCAACGTCACCGCCGTGAGCCGGAGCGCGTACGACGCCACCCTGCGCGCCGCCGTCGCGCTGCGGCGCGGGATCGTGGGGCCGGAATAGTCGGTCGTGCCGGCTCGTTGGAGCAGGTAGTCTGGGGCATCCGCGGCGGTGCTGCGGATGCAGGACAACTCAAGAGGGGCTGATCGGTTTCGACTTGGGACGTACGTCTCAGGGGAAGCGGGTCGAGAAGCCAGCGTCATCTCGTAAACGATCGCTGGAAACCAATAACTGCCGACAACAAGCGCAGTTCCTTCGCTCTCGCCGCCTGAGCGGTGATCGAAGCGTCAGACCGGGCATCCGTCTCCGTCCCGGACCCTGGCGTCGACTAGGAGACTTGCTGCTCACCTCCTGTCAGGAGGGGTGAGCGGGACTTTTTCCTGACTGAGCCTGTCGCTGACGTGTCTGTGCGAGCAGCGGGGCTGAGAAAAGCGACAGCACAGACTGCACCCGGAGAAGACCTGACACTGCGCTCGAGGACCGGGGTTCGATTCCCCGCAGCTCCACCAAAGTGCTCGGAGGGCAACCCTGCCCCTCGGTCGCTTCTGAGTTCGTCACGTCACTGCCCGCCCGGATCCCCGGGCGGGCAGTGTTGTTTTCCCTCGTCTTTTCTGTCAGGTCCCGGTGGACATGGGCAGGCACGAGGCGTGAGAGCAGGTGGTCGAACGGCTCGTTGTAGTCGACTCGGACGGTGAGTTCACGGGCGTCGTCGTGGGCCTCGTCGATGTAGATCCTCGTGAAGAAGGCGAGATTGAAAAGTCTGCGTACGGGCTCGGGCGCTTCGAGGTAGGCGGCGTGACAGTCGCGTGCCAGATCGAGCACAGCGGCGAGGCGCTGGCGACCTTCCTCGTGGGTGGTCTCTGCCCTGGCTAGCTGGTCCTGCACACGCTGGAGCTGTGTGGCGATGCGGTCCTGTTCGGTCTTTAGGAGGTCGAGCGGGATGGCACCGGCATAGTGCGCCTCGAGGAGTTTCTGCCTCTTCGCGGTGAGGTCGCCCTGCTGCCTGAGCATGATCGCGCGCTTGGTTTCGTCGGCGGCCTGGAGCTCGTCGAACTCTACGAGGGTCAGTTCCTCGACGCGGTCGCGTAGTTCTGGCGAGAGCGCAATCGTGCGGTACTCGTCCTCGATCAACTGCTCAACGATGTCGTAACGCATGGCCTGGCGGGTGCAGTCCGTCACGCGCCGCTTCCGACCAGAGCACATGAGGTACTGGTACGTGGTCCCGTGGCGATTCTTGGCATAGACCACGAGCAGGCGGGAGTCGCAGTCGCCGCAGAAGACGCTGCCGCGCAGGTAGGAGAGGTTCCTTCGCTCGAAGACGGCCGCGTTGTTGTTGGCCGCGAGGAGGTCTTGCACCTGCTGCCAGGTTGCGGCGTCGACAAGCGGTTGGTGTGCCCCGGGGTAGGTGACGCCGCGGTAGCTGACCTCGCCTTTGTAGTAGGGGCTCTTGAGGATGTTGTGCAAGGTACTGATCGTCAGCGCCTTGCTTGCCTGCTTCGGCGTTGGCCGAGTGACCAGCCCGCGGTCGGTGAGTTCTTCCAGCAGCAGCGAGAGCGAGTAGTCCCCTTCGGCGTAGCGGTAGAAGGCCCAGGCGATGTGCGGCGCCCGCTCAGGGTCGATTTCGACGGTGCGGTTGATGCGTCCGAGCTCGTCCGCTCGGTGGACGTTTCGATAGCCCAGGGGAGCGCGACCGACTGTGCCGCCGAGGCTGGCTTTCTGGGTCATCCCCTTGGTGACCTCGTTGGCGAGATTGCGCGAGTAGAACTCTGCAATGCTGCTCATGATCCCGTGCATGAGCATGCCGGACGGTGTCTCGTCGATGTTCTCGCTGGTGGAGACGAGGGTGACGCCTGCTTGCTTGAGAGCGAGATTGATTGCCACGTCGTCGGCACGCGAACGCGCGAGGCGGTCGATCTTGTGCACGATGCAGTAGTCGACGGGATTGTCGCGGATGTAGGCGAGCATACGCTGCAACTCGGGTCGCTTGGCGATCGACGTTCCGGTCTCGCCTGCATCCACAAACTCGTGGACGACGTCGGCGTCGAGCGTGTCTGCCCTGCGGCGGTTAGCGTCCCGCTGGGCGGGGATCGAGAACCCCTCCTCACGTCCCCCGCGGGTCGCCTGCTCTGTGGTGGACACCCGCAGGTACATGACGAGCCGGGGACATCCGATGCCTGCCTTCAAGGCGCGGCAGCTCGAGGACGCGTTGCTCGTCGATGGCAGAGAAGGCGGTCGCGCGGTCACACGCTCGATGCTCGTGCACGAGGCGGTATCGGCAGCCGCTCGTGCCCGTCGCGGGGACGTCCGCTGCCTCCACCGGCGGAGAAGCTCAACAACCGCCCGCCGCGACGAAGCTGAGATCGGGTCATCGAATGTGAGCAGCGGGGCGACAAACCTGCCCCTAGGAACTCAACAGGAAAGCCGAGCGACAGAGTGGAAGGCATTCGCCGCTACGAGGAACGCGGCCTGCGTGGGTTGGGCGATCTGCCGCGGTCGGGGCGTCCTCGCGAGTAGGCCCATCGTGCGATCGTGACCGAGACCTTGGGCCCGCGGCTTTCGTGAGTCAAGCCGTATCGTTGTCGCCGTCAGCAGGGCAACAATGGTATGGACCGCGGCAAGGACGGTGACCTGCGGTGGGCGGCATCAGCATCTACCACGTCGTTGTCCGTTGCGACGGCAGCTGGGCCCATGACCTCGTCGATGACGACGAGCGGCGGCGCAGTGAGCGGTACGTACGAGCCGAGGACCGTGTCCGGTTCGTTGTGGGTGCCGCTCTTGTACGCCTTGCGGTCGGCGCCCGCCTCGGTCTCCCACCGTCGGAGGTTGAGGTCGACCGCACCTGCGCCGGGTGCGGCTCGGACCACGGGCGCCCGCTCCTTCGCGGTACCTCCCTCACCTGCTCATTGTCGCACTCGGGAGCGCATGTGGCACTAGCGCTAGCCGACAGCGGTGCCGTCGGGCTCGACCTGGAGGACGCGGGCAGGCGCGTCGAGTACTGGCAAGACCTCTTGGGGCAGGTCGTCGGCGGGGTTGAGCCCCGGCCCATTAGCCGGGACGGGTTCTTGCGGATCTGGACCCGCAAGGAAGCGTTGTTGAAGTTGTCCGGCGAAGGGCTGCGTCGACAGATGTCCTCTCTTGCTCTTTCGTTTCAGTCCTCGCGTCAGGGGCGTGGTGAGGAGCATGGCGAGAGCGCTCCCCTCGTCGGCCCGGGCGCCCTTAAAGGTGCTGTCGTGCGCGATTTGGACTTGGGAGACGGCGTTCATTGCGCGGTGGCTGCATACGGGCCTCCCCGGGTCGTGGCATTGACGACGCTGGAGGCGTGAGGCTCTGGTCGTCGGGGGCTGATACCCCGGGCCCAATGTGCAATACTGCGTCGACGGCTCGATCCTCGGGGGTTCAGCATGATCTCGGAAGTTTTTCGTGCTGCGCGCGCGCAGCAGGCGACCTGCACACCGTGCTGGGGTCCGCGCTAATGTCGGGAACCTGGCTGTCGCCCGCGCGCGAGAACGCCGGGGCACGCCTTATTTGCTTTCCTTACGCCGGTGGTAGCGGATCTGCGTTCCGCCAGTGGACCCGCGATCTGGCGCCCGAGATTGATGTCCTCCCGGTCCGGCTGCCCGGTCACGTGGGGCGGTTACGCGAGCCTGCGCTCTCGAGCCTCAGCGAGATCGTCGACGGCTCAGTGCAGGCAATTCTCCCTTTGGTCGGGCGCCCGTTCTCGCTCTTCGGGGTCAGCATGGGCGCGCTCGTTGCTTTCGAGACGGCCGTGGCGCTGACAGAGCTGGGTCATCCTCCTGACCATCTGTACGTTGCGTCGTTCCCCTCGCCCGAGCGGGCCAGCGCGCGAGCGGTTACATCGAGCTTGTCCGACCACGAGTTCCTTCAGCTCATCCGCAGTCTGGGGGCGACGCCACCGGGGATCTCCGATGATCCGCAGATGGTGGCGATGCTGATGCCCAGCCTTCGCGCCGACTTCGATGCGACTGCCAGTCACGTCGACTCAGGTTTACGTGCTCGAGTCAACGCCAATCACCGCCCTGCACGGTGAAAGCGACCCGACGGTGCAATTCGACGACATGAGACGTTGGTCGGGGCGCACCCGGGCCGCATTCAACTTGGTGCAGGTCGAGGGTGGTCACTTCTTCGTGCACGAGCTCCCACCGGTCGTCCTTGACCTCATATGCCAGCCAGCACCACGGAGGAGGAGGCCCGAGATGGATCAATTGTCCGACCGAGTTGCTGCCCTCGATAGTTCCGAGCGACAGCGGCTACTTGAGCGAGTTCGGGCTCGCCGCGCCGAGCGCCCGCGAGGTGCGGAGGGCCGTGGGCGCCTGCGCTTCAGCCTCTTCTTTTTCGGCACGGGGGAGGGGCGCGAGATCGAGGATCACTACCGATTGGTGTTCGACTGCGCGCGCTTCGCCGATGAGAATGGCTTCGAGGCGGTATGGGTGCCGGAACGGCACTTCGACGTCTTCGGCGCGCCGTATCCAAGCCCCGCTGTTCTCGTAGCCGCTCTGGCGGCGGCCACCCGACGCTTGCAGGTTCGTGCCGGCAGCGTGGTGGTCCCGCTGCACGACCCGGTGCGAGTGGCGGAGGACTGGGCAGTTGTCGACGGCATCTCCGGCGGGCGCGCCGGGCTGGCGCTCGCTTCTGGCTGGCACGCGAACGACTTCGTGCTAGCGCCCGACCGCTTCGAGGGCCGCAAGCAGGCCCTGGTGGACGATCTGGCGACCATCCGCACGCTATGGCGCGGTGGCGACATTACCCGCACCGACGGGGCAGGTAACGAGGTGTCGTTGCGCACCTATCCCCTCCCGCGCCGCGGCGAGCTGCCTATGTGGATCACGAGTTCTTCGTCCGAGCAGACGTGGCGCACGGGTGCTGACCTCGGGCTCAACGTCCTGACCGGACTGGTCGAGCAGAGCGTCGAGGACGTGCGCGACCGTGTCGAGATGTACCGCGAGTCCCTGGCGGCCGCGGGGCGCGAGCCGCAGGCTCATACCGTCACGGCGATGGTCCACACCTTCATCGGCAGCGACCTCGAGTCGGTGCGCGAGGAGGTGCGGGCTCCTCTCACTGCCTACCTGCGTGCCCACATCGGGCTCTACGAGAAGCTGGTGCGTAGCGCGGACCTGAACCTGGATGCGGACAAGGTCACCGACGCGGACAAGGACGCGCTCGCGGACATTGCCTTCACCCGATACTTCGCGACGCACGGGCTATTCGGTGCGCCCGAGGACGCGCTCGAGATGGTGCACCGTCTGGTCGATGCGGGTGTCGACGAGGTCGGGTGTCTGGTCGACTTCGGTCTGCCGCCGAGCCGCGTACTCGAGCACCTCAAACACCTGGCCGCATTAAAGGACATGGCCGATCGGGAAGTGCCGAGCCGTACCGCTGGCCCTGATAGCGGAAAGGGTGCAAGGTGAAAGGACAGTCTCTTTTGACGGCCAGGCTCGGCATCACCGTGGTCGCCGGTCGCGGCGACTCTCTGCAGAACTGCGCCGATCGGATCGCCGACAACGCCCTCGTGCGTGCTTATTCAAGCGACGCCGCGCTGCAAAAGGGCCTTGCTCTCGACCATCCTGAGCACAATCACACCACTGAAGGAGTGTCAGGTGCCTAGTTCGTTCTCCCGATTCTTGAGCGAGGAGGAACTCGCAGACGTCGCGAAGCTCTATGAGGAGTCGCTGGCGGCTCTGGACGAGGACGAGTGGCTAGACGCGGAGCCTGAGCCTGCGCCCCCCTCGCCGTCAACGGATAGCGGCTCCGGAGGGGTTGGCAGCGACGCGGCACCTCCTGCTGCAGAGTCCCGCTGATGCCGGCGGGAACCGCGGACGAGATCGCTTTACACGTCGCGGAGTTGGTGACCGCTGAGCTGGCGGGGGTGCACTGCGGGCTCGACGACACATTCTTCTCCGTCGGGATCGACTCCCTCAAGGCCGCGCGGGTCCTGGCCCGGGTTCGGCAAACCTATGCCGTGCGGATTTCTATGGGCGACATGTTCCGGCACGACACGCCGCGCAAGCTCGCGACCCGGGTTCTTGAGGCCGAGGCTGGGGAGGTGTCCCCGCCTCAGCAGCCGAGACGGCCCCTCCGGTACGGTCCGCTGTCGCTCAGCCAGCTGCCGTTCTGGGAGATGGACCGAGCTACCGGCGGCGCGGGGCTTTTCAACACCGTCATGGACTTCCAGTTCGACGGCGAGGTCGACGTAGAAGCTCTTCATGGAGCCGTCCACGACGTCGTTGAGCGCCAGCCGGTGCTGCGCACCACCTATTACGAGACTCCGGCCGGCCCTGTGCAACGGGTCTGTGACGAGCCGCACCCCGTCCGCCAGTTCGACCTGCGCGGCGCAGCATCCACGAGCAGCTTCAATCGGTTTCTGCTACGCGAGCACCGCACGGGTTTCGACGTGGCGAGCGCGCCGCCGGTCCGAATCACGATTCTTCGGCTCGGGTCGAGAGTCTGGTCGGTCGTGGTCACCTTGCACCACCTCGCCACCGACGGCTGGTCGACTCTAGTCCTGGCCCAGGACCTGGCCGAAAGTTACCGCCGACGGGTGACGGGACAGGAACCATTACCAAGCGCCGGTGAGTATCTCGACTTCGCTCACTGGCAGCGAAACACCCTTGTCGGGGAGAGGCTCGAAGAGCACCTCGACCATCTCACCCGGGTCTTCGCGACTCGCTCGCCACGAATTGGCTCCGCACCGCCAGCGAGGCCATCCTACCGTACCGGGATCGACCGCGTGCGGCTCTCGTCAGAGGTGATGGACCGTTACAGCGACCTCGCGCTGCGGACGGGCACCACACGGTTCGTCACTCTTGCTGCGGCTGTGCTCAGCTTCGCCCAAGAGCTGACCGGTTCCTCGCGCCAACTGCTTAGCATCCAGAGCGCCAACCGGAGTTGGCCGGGGAGTCAGGACTTGATCGGGTGCTTCTCCAACGTCGTGCATGTCGCGACCACCGGTGAACATGGCGACCTGCAGGACCTCTTGCAGGAGGTTGGGGTGAGCCTTGCTGCCGCTGTATCCCACGACGAGCTCCCATTCGATCATGCGCTCCGGCAGCTGGAGGGGCGCGGCAAGTCCATAATGGGCAACCTGCCAGGCCTGGCTTTCTCGATCCAGCCAGTGCCGGCCGGATCGGTCGCACTGCCCGGTTGCTCGATGCGGCCGCGGCCCGTCGAACAACCGATCGACGGGATCGACCCCACGACCTACCCCCTCGTTGTCGAGCTGACCGAGTCCGGCTCGGGCGTCGTGCGCCGCGCGCGTGATCATTGGACCGATGAAAACTACGACCACGCGCGGACCCGGTTGCTCAAGGTCTTGGAGAGTTTCCCGACGAGCACGATCGGGGTGGCCTAGTGACTTGGCGGTGGAAGCCGTCTACGACCCGCCCGAGGCCCCCGGCGCTGCTGCTCGCCGGCGTTGCCGTCCGTATCGGGGGTGTCCCGGCCGCGGTGACCGCGGTGGCGGTCGCGCTGGCTTGCGCAGCCGCTCCGGGGATTGCCTTGGCCAGCGGTCATCTCGTTGACGGACTCGCAGACCTTCCCCTAGGTGGTTCTGCTCTCGGGTCCGCCGAGGTTCGATGGGCCGTGGGTGCAATCGGTGTGCTCTTTCTGGCCCAGCAGGTCGTGCCCGCCGCCGCGCGGGTAATGGCTGAGGCGGTGGGGCGCCGACTTGACCTTGAGATCTCGGAGCGGCTCCTGGTGACAATGTGCGAGCCTGAAACGATCGACGTTCTGGAGAAGCCCTTGGTGCGAGATCTCGTCGCCGAAGTGATCGGGCGGCCGGGCTCGGCCTCGATGAGGGACGGCGTGACCGGCCTCGTGAACGTGGCCATCGTTCGAGGGGGCGCCCTGATCGGGGTCGTGGTGCTGGTGCCTCACCATTGGTGGCTGGCCGTTCTCGTGATTGCTGGCTACGTCGTCGCGATCACGCAGATCTCGTCGATCTACCAGGCCGGGCTCTTGTCGTCAGAGGGGTCGCCAACCCTGCTCCGGCGCGCGGGCTACCTAAGAGACCTCGCGGCTACGTCGAAGGACGCGAAGGACGTGCGTGTCTTCGGCCTACTCGAGCATCTCCGCAAGGCCTATAGCTTGGAGTCCGGACGCGCGCTCACCGAGCTGCGCCGCGGCGGACGTGGCGGTGTCGTCCGAACAGCGGCAAGCAGCGGCGCGATTGTCATCCTTGTCCAGGGCATTGCGCTATGGGTCCTAACCGCCGACCTTGTCGCCGGCCGCCTTACCGCCGGTCAGTTCACCACCTGCGCCGTGGCGATCGTAGGTCTGTCCGCAGCGCTGAGCCTTAGTCCCGAACTCCTGAACCTCACGGTCGCCGGCACCCGGCTTGCTCAGATGACGCAGCTTGAGGGGGAAGTCTGCGCCACCTCCGGCCGAGCGGCGCGAGTCTCGCCGCGGCCAGCCCTCGAGTTGCGCAAGGAACTGGTCTTCGACCGGGTCACCTTTACCTATCCCGGTGCTAGCGAGCCGGTCCTGCGGGACTTCTCCCTCACCTTGCGCGCCGGGATGTCTTCGGCGATCGTCGGGCCGAACGGAGCCGGGAAGTCAACTCTCATCAAGCTGTTGTGCGGCCTGTACCGGCCCGACTCCGGACGCATCACCGTCGACGGTGTGGACCTGGCATCTGTCGGCCAAGCGGCGTGGCAGCGACGCTGCGCGCTGCTGGGGCAGGACTGGGTTCGTTGGCCAATGACCGTGCGTGACAACGTCACGTGGGGAGCGCCGGACATGGCAGACGACGTGGTGCGCCTCAACGATGCGGCGCACCGCACGGGGCTGGACGAGGTGGTGGAACAGCTGCCCCAGGCATGGGACACCCAACTGAGCCGTGCCTTCAACGGCGTCGATTTGTCGGGCGGCCAGTGGCAGCGTGTCGGTATCTCACGGGCCCTATTCGCCAGCAACGACGACGGGATCCTGGTCCTTGACGAGCCCACGTCGGCGCTCGACGTCAAGGGCGAGACCGAGCTCAACGAACGACTGCTTTCGGCGGCTGAAGGGCGGACAGTCGTCTTGGTCTCCCACCGCTTGGCTGCCGTGCGCCACGCCGACGAGATCCACGTGATCGACTGCGGGGCCGTCGTGGAAAGCGGTACGCACGACGAACTGATGACACTGGGCAAGCTTTACCACGGCATGTTCCGCACCCAGGCCGACCGATACGCGCTGCGCCAGGAGCTCTCGTGACAGATCGACACCCCGGCGCGCTGCGCGCCGCCCTGCTGCTGTCACTGGAGGCGGACCGCCGGTCCACGATCATCACGCTCGCGAACTTTGCGTTACGCCCGGCGGCGGTCGTGATCGCCACCTGGATGCTAGCGCTGGTGATCGATGCGGCTGCGTCCGGCGACCGGAGCGTGATGTGGACGGTAGCGGCGGTTGCTGCGCTCTTGACTGCACTCCACGCTGTGACGGCGCCGCTTGCCGTGGAGATCAGCGCTCGGATGATCGAGGCGACCTCCGTGCGCGTTGACGAGCGGCTGATGTCGCTAGTCGGAGGTCTGCATGGCATCGACCGGCTCGAAGACCCTGAACTCCTAGACCGCCTCGAGGTCCTCGACCAAGAGCGGGTCTACCTCGCCGAGGGCGCTGACGCCCTGTCATTGATCCTCGGCGTCGTCGTTCGTGGCGGCCTCACGGTGGTCCTGCTCGCGATGATTAACCCGTTGCTCCTTTTCACCCTGGCGCTTGCCGTGCCGGCGGTGCTGGCGTCGCGACGGGAACAACAGCGCCGGAGCTCCGCAGTCAGTGCCGCGGCGTCGGATACTCGCAGGGCCGATGCGTTGCTGCGCACCGCGATCGGTAACGGCGCCAGCGAGATCCGACTCTTTGGTCTCGCCGAGGAGCTGAGAGTCCGTACCCGGGAGCTCCGCACTCGAGCTAACCGAGCAGTCGTCGCCGCGACAGCCGCGTCGCTTGTCGGCACTCTGGTTGGCGCGGCAATTTTCGCCGCTGGATTTGTTTTCTCGCTCGGGGTGGTCGTGCACGGGTACGGCGTCGGAAGTTCGGGCGTGGGTGAGATCATGTTGACCCTAGCCCTGGTCACCAGTCTGAACGTCCAGGTAGCGTCCGCCATCGCCTTCTCGGCGTTCTTGCAGCAGACCAGGTCGTCGTCGTCAAAGCTGCTCGACCTTGAGGAGCTGTGCCGCGCCGAGGCACAACGTTGGCGGGGCGAGCAGTCGCCGGACCGGGAGCTTCAGCACGGCGTGAGATTGGAGGACGTGACTTTCAGATACCCCGGCGCCGAGCAGGATGCGCTGCGCGAGGTGTCTCTCGAACTGCCAGCCGGTGCCATCGTTGCGGTGGTGGGCAACAACGGGTCGGGCAAGTCCACGCTCATCAAGTTGTTGGCCGGGCTGTACCAGCCGTCCTCGGGAGCCGTCCTCGTGGACGGGCGACCGCTCGTGGAGATGGACGTCGACCAGTGGCACGCCGCGACCAGCGCCTGCTTCCAGGACTTCAGCCGACTCGAGTTCGACCTCCAGCAGAGTGTCGGGCACGGTGACCTCGCGCGAGTCGACGACCGGTCCGCCGTGGAGGGCGCGCTCGCCCAGAGCGGGGCAGAGGACCTTCCGAAGCGATTGCCCCAGGGGCTCCAGACCGGCCTGGGCAAGTCGTTAGAAGACGGAGTGGAGCTGTCGGGCGGTCAATGGCAGCGAGTGGCACTCGCGCGGGCGCGGATGCGGCCAGCGCCGCTCTTGTTGGTGCTCGACGAGCCTTCCTCGGCCATCGACCCATTGGCGGAAGAGCAACTGCTGCACAGCTACGTCGCCACCGCGCGCCAGACCTCAGAGAGAGCCGGAGGAATCACCCTGTTCTCGTCCCACCGCCTCTCGACCACCAGGCGCGCCGATATCGTCGTCGTGCTCGACGGTGGGAAGGTCGTCGAGCACGGCGACCACGACACGCTGATGTCAATGCCCGATGGGCACTACCGCGAGATGTTCCGGCGACAGGCCCTCAGCTACGGGGTTGGACCCTTCGGGGCGGACCGGGACGGCGGTGCCCGGACCATCAGGTCCATGTCGGAGGACGTGAGATGATGGGATCCTCCGAGACCGAGACCGAGACCGAGACCGAGACCGTGACTGCGGCGCTACGCGACGTCTGGTCGTCGCTGCTTGGGATCGACGAGGTCAGGCCCGACGACAGCTTCTTCGTGCTCGGGGGCCACTCGATGCTCGCTGCACGGCTCGGGATGCGAGCCACCCGCGCCATCGGAGCCGAGGTGCCACCGGACCTGGTGTTCGACAGCCCAACATTCGGCGCGTGGGTCGAGGCTGTTCTCCGTTACCGCGAAGCCCTGGCAGACGATGAGACGCCGATCGTCGCGGGACACAAGCCCGCCCCTGCCCCGGCGGCTGCTCGCCTCGGACCGGTCTCGCTGCAGCAGGAAGAGCTTCTGAGTGTGGACCGCGCGTTGGGCCCCTCGCCGATCAACAACGCTGTCGCCGCCGTCGAAATCACGAAGGACGTCGACGAGGCCGTCTTGCGGGTCGCGATCGACGCTGTCGTTGCGCGACATCCTGCTCTGGTCGCAGTGTTCGACGACGGCCTCAAGCAGATGCGCCTGCCGGGCGAGCAGGCCGTGGACGGCGACCAGCGGACCATCCCGGTCGAGGTGTGCGCCCTAAGCGACGTAGACCGGGTCCGCGCGCGGGTCGCGCGCGGCGCGCTTACGCCGTTCGACCTCGGCTCAGGTCCCTTGCTGCGCGTGCAATGGGTGCAGAGAACCGACGATCCAGACATCTTGGCGCTGCATGCGCACCACGCAGTGTTCGACGGGGTCTCCGCCGAGATCGTGCTGGACGAGCTCGACCGCGCCGCGGCAGGGGAGGCGCTGCCCCCCGAGGAGCATGCGACCTACGTCGACTACGCGGTGTGGCAGGGCGAGCACCAGCGGGCCGTCGGTGCGGAGGCGAGGGTCTACTGGCGTGACGTGGTACGCAGACTGATTCGATCCGGTGCGGGGCTGGACACCGACGACTCGGCACACACGGTGTCGCCGGTCGCCAGGCTGCACCGTCAGCTGCCTGCGGAGGTACTCCACGCAGGCCGTTCTCGCTTCGCCCAGTTCGCGGTGACCGATTTCGCACTGGTGGCCGGTGCGACAGCGCGAGCCGTCGGTCGCGCAACCGGGCGCGACCTCGTTGGCCTCGGTGTCCACTTCGACAACCGAGACGTGGCAGGGTTCGAGCGCGTCGTCGGCGCCTTTGCGACCAGCAGTGTCCTGGCGCTCGGCTGGGATGTAAGCGGTCCCGACAGCGACTTGCAGCTGCTTCGCTCGGTGGTGGAGGGGGTCGCGGCTAGCCGACGGTTTGCCCACCTCCCCTTGCCCGTCGCCGTCGCACCGGCCGCCGACGAAGCCGGGGTCGACTCTGTCGACGCACTGGTTGATGCGATCGTCACCGTCGAGCAGGGTGAGGCAAGCATTGGGGTCGGCTCGCTGGGGATGCGCCGGCTCTTCGACACCGAGCGCCCGGTGGCCGGAGCCGCGCTGAGCCGGCCGCCGACCGTGATGGCCGTCGTGTCGCCAAGCGGCGCGGTGGACGTCGTGGTGGACCACCGCGCTGCCCCCGCGGCGGCCTCGTTCGCCGATCGACTAGCTGACGGGGTTGTCAACGAGCTGTACGTCCTCGCCGGGCTGTGATGAGCGCGACCACTGACCCCTGTCGTCTCGAGGGACCGCGGCACTTCGTCAGCGCCCACCAGCTCATGGCCCGCGACGACGTCATCGCCCGACGCGCCACCTCCGCGCAGCTAGCCACAAGGGGCTCCGTGAACCGGTGGTCGACACAATCAGTGGCTGCCCGTTTCACGCGGTCCGCCGAAGACCCGGTCGAGCTTGCCGGCTGCATGGAGCCAGTCCTCGTGGCCACGCCCGACTTCGGTGCCTCTCTTCGCATGATCGCCGTGCCCGGTACCCGCAAAGGAACGATCGCGGTACCCGGAGCAGTGCGCGAGCAATCGGCAACCCTTACCGCCCGAGCCGTGCGCTCGGCTCGGACGTCACCTATGTTCGCAAGCGCGGGAACCGAGGTCGGTCCGGCCGCGGGTGATGCCCGGTGAGATACCGACAGCTTGGCGCACGCGGGCCGGTGGTGAGCGAGATCGGGCTTGGCACGTGGCAGTCCGTGGCTACCGCCAGCCTGGGAACGGCTGAGCGGCTCGTGCTGACCGCGCTGGACTCCGGCGTCACCCTGATCGACACCGCGGAATCCTACGGCACGGCACCCGAGGCGCTCGGACGAGTCCTGCGCCCGGCCGATCGCGATCGTTGTGTCCTGTCGACCAAGGTGGCCCCTGTGCAACCCTGGCAGGGCGAGGACGCACCGTCGTACGCCGGTGCGCTAACCCCAGCCTCCATTCGGCGCAGCGTCGAGTCGAGCCTGCGGGCCCTTCGCACCGACCGGGTTGACCTGCTGAGTGCCCATCGTTATGACCCGGCGACGCCTCTCGAGGACGTCGTCCGGGCCATGGGTGAGCAGATCGCCGCTGGGACGGTGTTGCACTGGGGCGTTAGCGAGTGGACGTCGTCGCAGCTCAACGAAGCCGTGGCGATGAGTGATGCCCTCGGCGTCGACCGACCGGTGTCCAACCAATGCCAGCACAGCATCCTGTGGCGGGTCCCGGAGTCCGAGGTGGCCGCTATGTGCGTCGAGCACGGTATCGGCGAGGTCGCGTTCTGGTCCCTGGCGCAGGGGATCTTGAGCGGCAAGTACCTTCGACGCGCTTGCCCGCCCCCGCGCAGCCGGGCGGCGGGATCCGGGCGGGCCACGATGGACTACCTCCTGCTTGACCCCGTTCTGGACCGGGTTCAGCTCTTCGTCGAGCTGGCGCGCCGTCGCGGCGTCTCTCCAGCCCAGCTGGCGCTCGCCTGGGTGCTGTCGCGGCCGGTGGTATCCGCCACCGTGGTCGGGGCGTCCACCAGCGAGCAGGTCCTCGAGAATGTCGGAGCCGCTGAGGGCATGATGGTCTCTGACCGAACATGGGAGCTCGTGGACCGCATCTTCGCTGGCTGCATCAACGACGACATCGTCGCGACGGTTTGAAGGTGGTTCGTTTGCCCGTCACGCTGACCACGCCGCGACTACGGCTCCGTGCGCTCACCGTCAAGGACGCGGCCCGGCTCGTTCACCTGCACGCGGAGGCGCATGTCCAGGCCTGGCTGGGCACCTTCGACCTGACAGCAGCGTCGGCGCGTCTCGAGAGGTTCGAGCAGCAGTGGGCCGAGTTCGGCTACGGGATGTTCGCGGTCGAGAGCGTTGACCGGCAATTTATGGGTCGGTGCGGCTTTGTCCACTGGCCGGAGATGGGCGACTCTGGCGAGACCGAGATCGGCTGGGCGCTCGGATCCGCGTGGGTCGGGCGCGGCTTCGCTACCGAGGCGGCGAGGGCCTGCCTGTCGTGGTTCTGGGCTCGAGACCGGACAGTCGAGAAGGTCACAGCCATGATCGCGCCCGGCAATCAGGCATCGGTTGCGGTCGCCGAGAGCGTCGGCCTGCGCCATGAGCGAAGTGATGTGTTCCGGGGCAACCCCATCGAGGTCTACTCGGTCACTCGGAAGAGCAGTTTTGCCCGCTGACGGTCGAGCTTGTCGCGGGGATTCTGCGGAAGACCAACAACGACGGTGACCCGTTAAGGCGCCATCCCCCGCAGCAGTGGCTCCGCCAACGCCCGCTGGACGTTTGCGGGCCAGTCCGTGCGGTGAAGTCGGCACTGCTGGTGGCAAGGCGCCGGGACCACGGACCGGAGTCGTTCGGGGCGTCGACCAATCGTTCGTGGGTCAGGTCGGACAGGAGTTCCTGTGCGTCCAGAGTGATGCCCTGAGCATGCGGCACCGGATCATGTGGGGTCAGGGAAGCACGGGCCTGCAGCAGCTCTGGCAGCGCGGAGGCCGAGGTGAGGTGCTGCAGAGGTGGCTGTGTGGCCGTCCCCGTCACAGGTCGAGCTGCCACGCGATCGCGACGGCACGACGCGACTGCGGGGAGGCATTCGGCGGGCTGGCGTGGACAATGCGGTCGTGATGGATGATCACCGATCCCGGGCGGAGGGCGGCCAGCCGCGGCGCCGGCAACATGGCGACCGTGTCCGGGTCGACCTGGACCAGCCACGGGTCGTCCGTCGGCACGTGGGGAAGAATCTCGCCTCGATGCGAGCCCGGCCAGTACCACATGGCGCCGTTACCGGCATCGGTCGGATCCAGCGGTAGCCAGACGTGGGCGATCCGGGTGGAGGTTTCGGCGAAGTACACCCCGTCCTGGTGGGGGAGCGCCGGGCTACCGACCTGGGCGGGCTTGTCGAACGTCTCGACTCCCATCGGGTGAGCCCGAGCACCGGTGACGACCTCGACCAAGGCTCGCAGCACGGGGTCCTCGCCGAGACCCTTGAAGAAGGGATCCACCCGCTCCATGAAGTACATGCCGCTAACGACATCGTCCCCGACACGACGTACCCAGTCCTCCGGCAGGGCCGCCAGCATGTGCTTGCGGTAACGCTCCACGTTCCGCTCGATGCGGGCGACCTCTCGCTCGGTGAGCACACCGTCGAGAACGACGACCCCGTCGCGCTCGAATACCTCGGGGACCAGCGGGTCCCTAGGGTCGAGGTGGGCGATCTGCTCGAGGTGCGCTGGATCGTGGAGGGCGCGCGTGATTCCGAGGGATTCGCTGCCGTTCATGCCCGCCCTTTGCGTCGTGGCCAGGAGATGGACTGGACCCCCATCATGTCAGAGGGCCCGCGACAGATACAATCACCCCGGTCTCTGATCCACACGTCTCGGGAGGGGTCAGGATGTGCCTCGTCGAAGGGTGGGGTCATGAAGCCCGCCATGCTCGGGTTCGTCAACTGCTGCGCGAAAGACAGGCGCGCAATGCCGCCCATAGCTATCCTCTCTCCGCAACCCAACAGGGCATCTGGCTCGCCGACACCTTGAACCCCGGGATATCGGGCTACCACGACGTCGCCCAGGTCGAGCTGCAAGGGCACCTGGACACGGGACGGCTGCGGCGGGCGCTAGCAGCCGTCATGCGCCGCCACGAGGCGCTGCGGGCCAGGATTGAGACCGACGACGATGTGCCGATGCAGATCTTCGATCGCCAGATTCCCGCGATCGAGACGGTGGACCTCTGCGGACGGGCCGCAGATCGACAGGAACGCCACGTCGACCGGCTGGTGGGTATCGCTGCGACCGAGCCCTTCGCGCTTGACGTGGGGCCGCTATGGCGTGGACTCCTCATCCGCCTGGACGAGCGTCGCCACCTACTCGTGCTGGTGGTGCACCACCTAATCGGTGACGGTGAGTCCCACAACCTGGTCTGGCGCGACCTCCTGCGAGGCTACGCCGACCCGCTGCTGCCTGCGGTCACAGGCTACGGCGACTGGTTGCGCACTCGTGTTGCCCAGGAGGATGCGGCCGTTGCGCGCGCCCAGAAGGTCGCGGATCGAGCGGCACAGTCTCCGCGCCGGCTCGATCTGCCGGGCTGTGGCGCCGACGACGGCGACCGGCGTGCGCATGTCGTGCCGGTGCCCGTCGCCGCCGATGACTGGGAGGCGTTCTTGGCCCGCGCATCGGGCGGCGGGGTCACGCTGTTCTCAGCGCTGCTCGGCCTTTTCGGCGTCGAGCTTGCCGAACGCACCGGCGCCCCGGTCACTCTCGCGGTGCCGCTATCCCAACGGTGGCGGCAGTCCGAGGGCGCCGATCTCGCCGGCTGCATGGTCGACCTGCTCCCGACCATCGTTGAGGGCGGGTCGGACGACATCGCAGTCGGCCAAACGGCCTGGACCCAGGCCCTCGAAGGGTTCGACGTTCCGTACCGCGAGATAGCGCGGTTGCTCTCCTCAAGAACGGGCCGCACTGACGACCCGGTTACGAACGTGGCCGTCGAGCAGTTCAACGTTGACATGTCGCCACGAGACGTCGCGGGGCTGCGGGTCATCCCGCGCCCCCGCAGCCACCTGCGCGTGCGGCACGACCTCACTCTGACTGTGTTCCACGACCGGACGCCGCCCCAACTCCTCGTTCCGCGGTCCCGGTGGGATTTGGCCATGCTCGATGAGTTCGCAATGAGCATCGCAGACCGCATTACCCGAACTCGCTAGGACGCGCTCGATGTTTTTGTGCGCGATTTGGACTTGGGAGACGGCGTTCATTGCGCGGTGGCTGCATACGGGCCTCCCCGGGTCGTGGCATTGACGACGCTGGAGGCGTGAGGCTCTGGTCGTCGGGGGCTGATACCCCGGGCCCAATGTGCAATACTGCGTCGACGGCTCGATCCTCGGGGGTTCAGCATGATCTCGGAAGTTTTTCGTGCTGCGCGCGCGCAGCAGGCGACCTGCACACCGTGCTGGGGTCCGCGCTAATGTCGGGAACCTGGCTGTCGCCCGCGCGCGAGAACGCCGGGGCACGCCTTATTTGCTTTCCTTACGCCGGTGGTAGCGGATCTGCGTTCCGCCAGTGGACCCGCGATCTGGCGACGGACAGCCTTCTTGTGACGGCCACGCTCCTCGACCGCCTCGACCACTGGGGCAGCACTCTGCCCGATAAGGTCGCCTACCGATTCCTTCCTGACGGGGAATCCGAGGTCGGCACGCTCACGTATGCCGAGCTGCGCGACGAGGTCGATGCGCTAGCCGCTGGTTTGGCCGCTTATGTGACGGCCCGTGACCGGGTGGTGGTGCTGTTCACGCCGTCGCTGGACTTTGTCGTCAGCTTTCTCGCTGTTCTGCGCGCCGGATGCACGGCCGTGCCGGTCGCCCCGCCGGCGGGCGCCGAGGCGTTGGACACGGTGGGTGCGATTTTGAATGACGCCAAACCCAGATTGGTGCTGACCAACCTGCCTGACGAGTCGTTCGGTGGATGGGCATCGGCTTGTTGCCCGATTGTGTCAATGTCTGACGTGCTGAGCAGATGCGACGGCGCGGCGCCATCCCTCGGCGTCCACCCCTCGCCCCACGACGTAGCCTTCCTCCAGTACACCTCTGGGTCCACTGGGCGCCCGCGAGGGGTTGTGGTCAGTCATGCGAACCTCGTGTCCAACCAGGAGCAGATGAAGGAGCTCTTCGGGTCGGGCGAGGACGCGGTGGTGGTGAGCTGGCTGCCGCAGTTTCACGACATGGGCCTCATCGGAGGGGTGCTCCACCCGTTGTACCTGGGAGGCGCGGCCGTGATTATGCCGCCCCAGGCGTTTCTGCGTCGGCCGGCGCGGTGGCTGGAAGCGATCAGCCGCTATCGGGGGAGTATGTCGCCCGCACCCAACTTCGCCTACGACCTGTGTGCGCGTCGCGTCTCCGACGCCGAGTTCGCCCGTCTGGACCTCTCGAGCTGGACGATCGCTTTCAATGGGAGCGAGCCGGTCGTGCCGGCCGTCGTCGCCGCCTTTCAGCAGCGCTTCGGCCCTGTCGGCTTTGGGAACACCTCGTTTGCCCCGTGTTACGGCCTTGCGGAGGCGACGCTACTTGTCAGCGGCAGCGTCGGGCTTCCGGTCCACGTCGACGGGGTCGTCTCCTGCGGGACGCCGGTGAGCCGCGTAATCGCAGTCCGCGACGGCCGGATGTGCGAGGAGGGTGAGGAGGGTGAGCTGTGGATCCAGGGCGCGAACGTCGCCTGCGGCTACTGGGGCGACGACGCGGCCACTGAGGGGACCTTCGGGGCGCGGCTGCCCGGTGAGCCGGATCCGTTTCTCGCCACCGGAGATCTCGGACGCCTCAGCAATGGCGAGCTATTCGTTACTGGCCGCCTCAAAGACCTCATCATCATGCGCGGCCGTAACCACCACCCACAGGACATCGAGCAGACCGTCATATCAGTCTCGTCGCGCTTCGTCGCGGGCAGCGGTGCTGCCTTCTCGGTCGGGCAACCCGAGCGGCTGATCCTGGTCCAGGCGATCCGCGGGTCTGCTGCGGGCGGCGACGCCCTCGACCTGGCCGACCTGACCGCGAAAGTGCGCCGCGCCGTCTCGGTGCGCCACGGCGTGACCCCAAGCGAAGTGTTCCTAGTGCGCCCCGGCGGCGTTCCGCGGACGACGAGCGGCAAGGTGCGCCGCAACGAATGCCGCCAACGCTATCTCGCCGGCCGTCTGCCGGTTGTCCACCAAGACCTTGAGTCTGCGCCGTCTGCGGGCGGCCTCGGCGACGCCGACAGCCAGCCGGACCGGGCCAGCGAGGAGCGAATCGCCGGGCTAGTCGCCGAGATCATGGAACTCGCGCCCGGCCAGCTTCAGGAAGGTGTCCCCCTCGACGTGCAGGGCATGGACTCGCTCCGGGCCATGGCGGTGCAGCAGCTGCTGGTCGAAGAATGCGGCATCGACCCCGGACTAGAGCTGATCTTCTCCGGTCCCACGCTCCGGGAGCTGCTGGCACTCGCCCCGTCGGCAGGGATCGTGCGACACGGGTCGTCAGCCGAGTCGCCCCCGACTACAGTCACCCGCGGGCAGCAGGCGTTGTGGTGGCTCAGCCAGTGGAACGACGGCGCGGCGCGCGCCTACCTGATCTCGCGGGCCATCGACCTGATGCACGACGTTACGGACGAACGCCTCCGAGACGCGGTCACGGCAGTCGTCGACAGGCACCCGCAGCTGAGGAGCCGCTTCGAGCACGATGGCACCAGGCTCACACGCGGGGAGTGGGCTGTGGCCGGCCACTCGTGGTTCGAGGTAGTCGAGGTCGGCGACGACGAAATCGACGACGCGTTGCGCGAGCACGCCGTCCGCGTTCCGGACCTGTCGAAGGACCCGCTCTTTCGCATCGTGCTGTTCCGCCGGGCCAAGGCGCTGCCAGTGCTCCTCGTGGTCGCGTCGCATACAGTCACGGATCTTCACTCTTTCGGGGTCGTCCTCGACGACCTCGGCGCGCTGCTGGGTGGCTTACCGGTCCCCGGCACCGCCGGATATGACAGTGCCGCTACCACTGCCGCCGACGAGTCGGCCTATCTTGCGTCGCCACAGGGACGCCGCGACACCGAGGCGTGGCTCGACGAGCTGCGCGGGGTGCTTGACGTCGACCTGCCCCGCGACCGTTCGCGCGGCGTCGGCACCCGTCTCGAGGGCGACACGCTGCTGCTCGAGTTCGAGGCCGGCTCGGTGCCCGCGCTCGACGCGGCAGCGCGCCAGCTCCGCACGAGCCGCTTCGCGGTCCTGTTCGCGGCGTATCACGCCTGGCTCGAACGGCTGAGCGGCCAGGACGACATTGTCATCGGAGTCCCCATCGCCCTGCGAGCCGCTCCGGGCTCTGCGCGTTCTGTCGGCTATCTGATCAACACTGCGCCGATCCGCGTGTCCGGGTCCGGTGACCGCAGCGTCGCGGACCGCGTACGTCGGGCGTCGTCTGCTGTTCGCGCGGCGCTCGGCCGCGCGAACGTGCCGCTGGCCCTGCTCGTCGAGCGACTCGGGCTCGCGTCCGATCCCTCCCCGTTGTTCCAGGTCAGCTGCGGCTTCTACGACGACGCGGCACCCGGGCAGGAGCAGCTGGCCGGACTCGCACTGGAGGTTCCCGGAGCCGCGGTCCGGATTGGGCCGCTCGAGGGGATGACGCGACCGCTGCCGTGCAACAGCGCCGTCTCGGACCTGGACGTGACATTCGGTGTCGTCGACTCCCGGCTGTTCGTCAGGATCAACTACAGCTCCGAGGCCTTCGACGAGACCACGGCTGTGCAACTCGCCGAGAGCCTGCAGACCCTCGTCGGGTCAGCATTGCGCGACCCGGATGCGGACCTAGAAGAACTGCCCATGACCAGCGGTGGGGGATCAGTGCTGATCCCAGACGCGCTGGAGGTTCCGCAGGAAAGCCTTGCAGCCCTCTTCCTTCGCGCGAGCACGGCGTTTCCGGACGAGCCGGCGGTAGTCTATGGCGAACAGGTCCTGACCTATTCCGAGCTCGCCTACCGCACCGAGGAAGCAGGCCGCGCTGTCCTGTCGCGTACGGTCTCGCCCGGTGCTGACAGCGCGCCGTTGCGACGACGGGGCGTGGTCGCGGTCTTCGCGGAGGGCAGTCCGTGCTTCGTGGTCGGCATGCTCGGCGCCTTACGTGCCGGGCATGCGTTCCTCCCTGTGAGCCCGGACCTGCCCTCCTCCCGTGTCGTGTTCCTGTTCGACGATGCGGAGGTGGACGTCGCGTTCGCGCTAGCGGACCAGGCCGAGCGGTTGCGTTCAATGGTGGCCGCGTGTGCAAACCCCGTCGAGGTTGTCGCAGTCGATGAGGACGGCCGTGTCGTCGGCGAGGACCTCGCGTCGTCGCAGACTCTGCCGCTGCGGCAGGTCGACGACCTCGCCTACGTCGTCTACACCTCCGGCACGACGGGCCACCCCAAGGGCGTCATGATTCGCGACCGCAACGTGTTGCCACTGTTGTGGTGGCAACACCACACCTTCGGCGCCGGGCCCGGGATGCGCATGGCGCAGACGTGTGCGCTGTCGTTCGACGTTGGCCTCCAGGAGCTGCTCACCGTTCTCATGTTCGGAGGAGCCATCTGCATACCGCTCCCGGCCGAGCGGTACTCCTCCGACGACTACGGCGCCTTCCTAGCGAGGGACCGCGCCAACGCCATGTACGCAACGCCGACCTTCGTGCGAGACCTCATCGCTCGGCGCGTGCCGATGCCCACGATCGAGGTCATCCAGATCGCTGGCGAGCTCCTAACGGGTGCCGTCGTGCGCGGGGTCCGTCCCCTGTTCGCGCCCAGGTGCCGCATCTTCAACGGTTATGGACCGACCGAGACGGCCATCAACTGCGCGATGCACCTCACCTCGGACACGGCCACGGAGGGCGCGTTGCCCGTCGGAACGCCGACCGGGCTGGCCCATCTGTACGTGCTCGACCCGCAGCAGCGGCCCCTCCCCATTGGGATGGCCGGTGAGGTGTACATCGGGGGTCCCGGTGTGGGGCCCGGCTACGTCAACCGGCCCGAGGAGACTGCGACCCGCTTTGTGCCTAACGTCGTGTCCGGCGAGGGGGCCATGTATCGCACGGGTGACCGTGGACGTGTGTTGGCCGACGGTACCCTGATGATCCTCGGGCGCTTCGATGACCAGCTCAAGCTCCGCGGGTACCGTGTCGAACCCCTCGAGGTAGAGGCGCAAATCCGAGCGCTCGGAACGGACTGCGTTGTCGTGGTCGATCGGCCGGCCTCCGGTGCGCCCCGCCTCCTCGCGTTCGTTTCCGGCGGCGAGCTGGACCCCGGGCAGATTCACCTCGCGTTGAGCGAGCGGCTGCCGCACTACATGTTGCCTTCGAGTATCAGCGCGGTCGAGTCGCTGCCCCGCACGCGCAACGGCAAGCTCGACACCGCCCGCCTGGTCAGCCAGCCGTCGATGGACGCCACCGGGGCACCGCGGCCGATGGTCGCCGTGCTCTCCGAGGTATGGAGCTCGCTCCTCGGCCGTCCGGTCGAAGACATCGACGCGAACTTCTTCGAGATAGGCGGCAGCTCGCTCGTGCTGGCGCAGGCCGCCGTCGCTGTTCGCCAAAGCACAGGGCTGGATGTGGCGGTGCCCCGCTTTTTCCAGTATCCGACCGTGCGGACCATGGCGGCCCACCTCGAACAGCTCTCAGCAGACACCACACCAACGACCAGCCAGCTGGCGCGCCCGCGGCGCGCCCGCGGGCGTCAGCGTCAGCGATAAGGAGAGGCGAATGGGCATCGACGGATCGACGTCACCAGCAGACGTCGCAGTCATCGGGGCCGCGGTGCGGCTGCCGGGCGCTAACGACCTCGACCAGTACTGGCGCAACCTGCGCGAGGGCGTCGAGTCGGCCACCTTCTACACCGACGAGGAACTCAGAGCCCGAGGCGTCTCCCCGAGTCTGCTGGCCAACCCCAACTACGTCCGTGCCGCTGCCGTCTTCGAGGACGGCGAAGGCTTCGATGCGGACTTCTTCGGCTACACCGCGCGCGAAGCCGAGATCATGGACCCCCAGCACCGCCACTTCCTCGAGGTCGCCTACCACGGCTTGGAGGAGGCGGGCTACGACCCAACGCGCTACCCGGGACGGATCGGCGTGTATGCCGGTTGCACGATGAACACCTACCTGCCGATGAACATCATCCCAAACGGCGGGGTGGTCAACGTGATGAGTGACCTGCACATCATGCTTGGCGGCGACAAAGAGTACCTGCCCGCGCGCGTCTCCTACAAGCTCGACCTTCGCGGACCGAGCATGGCGGTGCAGACCGCCTGCAGCAGCTCGTTGACCGCTATCCATGTCGCCTGTCAGGCCATCCTCAACGACGAGTGCGACATGGCACTCGCTGGCGGGGTCTCGGTGCGGATGCCGTGGGCCGAGGGGTACATGCACGTGCCGGGTGGCACCACTTCGCCCGACGGGCGCTGCCGTGCCTTCGACGTTGACTCTGTCGGCAGCATCATCGGCAACGGAGCAGGCGTCGTCATGCTCAAGCATCTCACGGAGGCGCTGGCGGACGGGGACCACATTTACGGAGTCATCAAGGGCACCTCCATCAACAACGACGGCTCCCGCAAGGTCAGCTTCACGGCGCCCAGCGTGGACGGGCAGGCGCGAGCTGTGGCCGGCGCATTGCTCGCCGCCGAGATGACGGCCGAGGATATCGGGTACGTCGAGGCCCACGGCACCGGAACCCAGCTGGGTGACCCGATCGAGGTCGCCGCGCTGACCCAGGCCTTCCGTGAGTCAACCGACACGGTGGGCACCGTCGCGCTTGGTTCGGTCAAGCCCAACATTGGTCACCTCGATGCCGGCGCGGGAGTGGCCAGTTTCATCAAGGCCATGCTGGTGCTGAAGAACGGACTGCTGCCACCGGTGCTGCATTTCCGCGAGCCGAACCCGCACCTGCACCTCGAGCAAAGCCCGTTCTTTGTGAACAACGAGCTGATCCCGTGGCCCGGGAGCGAGCCCCGCCGCGCCGGGGTGAACTCGCTGGGCATGGGTGGCAGCAACGCTCACGTAATCATTGAGCAGCCCCCTGCCCAAGAGACAGGCACGAGCTCCGGGCAGCCCCAGCTGCTGCTGCTCTCAGCGCACACCCGGCCCGCACTGGACCGGATGAGCGCCAACTTGGGCCAGTGGCTCGTCGCCCATCCGGCGGCAAGCTTCGACGATGTCGCCTACACGCTGCAGGTCGGTCGTCGACAGCTGCGTCACCGACGTGCGGTAGTCGTGCGCGATGCCGAGGATGCCGGCTACGCGCTCGGGACCTCCGGCTCGTCGCGGGTGTTGACGCGTCGATGCGACCCGGTGGCGTCGGGGGTGGCGCTCCTCCTCCCGGGCCAGGGCTCCCAGCACCCCGGCATGGCCGCGCGGCTGCACCAGACCTATCCGGCGTTCCGTCGAGCGTTGGACGAGGCGCTCGCGGACCACCCGGCCGGCGACGAGCTGCGCCGCGCGTTGGTCGAGGCTGCGCCTCACGACGCCGACGCTGCGGCGCTGCTCGCCGGGACCGAGTGGACACAGCCCGCCATCTTCGCCTTCGAGTACGCCGCCGCACGCCTGCTCGAGGAGTTCGGCATCACGCCCCGAGCAATGCTCGGGCACAGCATCGGCGAATACGTCGCCGCCGTGGTCTCGGGGGTTCTGAGCGTCTCTGACGGTGCACGTCTGGTCAGCGAGCGGGCCCGTCTGATGGCGTCGACCCCTCCGGGCGCGATGGCCTCGGTGAGCCTGTCAGGGGAGAAGGTCGCGGACTACCTCACCGAGGGTGTCACGGTCGCTGCGGTGAACTCCGACTCCTTCGTCACCATTTCCGGCGGTGAGGCCGAGCTCGACGAAGTCGTCGCCCGTCTGGACGCGGACGGCGTCCGGGCCCGTCGACTGCCAGTCTCCCGGGCATTCCACTCCGCCCATCTCGACGGTGTGTTGGAGGAGTTCGCCCAGGTATGCCGCTCGGTGAGTTTCGCGGCACCGCGCGTGCCCTGGGTCTCCAACCTGACCGGGACCTGGATCACTGAGGCCCAGGCCACCGACCCGGACTACTGGGTACAGCACATGCGGCAGCCAGTGCAGTTCGCGCGAGGTGTCGCCACGCTCCTCGAAGACCCCTCCCTGGTGCTGGTCGACATCGGACCGGGTAGGACGTTGCTCCCATTGGTCGAGCTCGGGTCGGCGACCCTGCAGACCAAGCCACTGGCCGTGGCGCTGTGCGCGGACCCGCGGCAGAGGGGCTCCGACACCGCTCTGACGTTCCTCCAAGCGCTGGGTTCGGCGTGGACCGCCGGCATCGACATCGACTTCGAGCAGCTGCGTTCGGACGCTACGCCGCGCCGCCTCTCAATGCCGCTGTATCCGTTCGAGCACCAGCGTTTCTGGTTGACCCCGCGGCCGGCTCATCCGGCATCCCAACCTGCCCAGATTGCCCAGGGGACGTCCACCGCACAGGTCGCGCCGCCCTTCGTCGAGCCCCTTGCTGCGACCCAGCCGGCCGCCAGCGTGCAAGCTGTGCCCCCGATCGGTGTCCAGGGCAACGAGGACAGGCACCCTCGGCCTGACCTCAGCACGCCCTACGCCGCGCCGCGGACCGATGCTGAGGCGACGGTCGTCGAGGTCGTCGCTGCAATTCTCGGTCTGCAGAAGATCGGGGTCAACGACAACTTCTTCGAGCTCCACACCGACTCTCTGATGGCCCTTCAACTCGTCGTGCAGTTGCGGGAGCGGTATGGCATCGACCTGCCGGTGGCCCAGGTCTTCGAGAACCCGACGGCCGCGGAGCTGTGCGTCGTCGTGGAGGAGGAGGTCCGCCAGAAGGGTGGGGCGACCGAGACCAATGGCACTCACCCTTCGTCGTCGCTCGCACCGCCCGTAACAGGGGACACGGGAGAACAAGGGACCGTGTCGGCAGACCAGGAGCTCGACGAGTTGTTGTCACAGATGGACCCTGAGGAGTTGCAGAGCATCTTCGACGAGATCGACCAGGAGTCGCGATGATCACTTGTGGTCTCAAGTTGACCCACGACGGCGCGGTCGCGCTGCTCGAGGACGGGCGACTCGTGTTTAGCGTTGAAGTGGAGAAGGTGGCCAACGGCATTCGCTACTCCGAGATCGAGGACACCAAGACGATCGTCGAGATCCTGGCAGCCTTCGGCTACAAGCCCGGTGATGTCGATGAGTGGGTCGTCGACGGGTGGGACGGTCACGAACATGGCTCGGTGAGGATCGTCAACGACGGGCGGGAGCAGGAGTTCGTCGTGGCGCCCTACCGGGAGAACGACACCATCACCAATCTGCTCGAGCCCGGTGCTCGTGGAACGCTCGCCCTGGGGGCGACGGAGGTTCCGTTTGTGAGCTACGTGCATGTAGCCGGCCACCTCGCGAGTGCCTACTGGACCAGCCCCTTCGTGGGCGAGCCCGCCTTTGTGCTGATCTGGGACGGCGGACTGTTCCCGAGGCTGTATCACGTTGGGTCCGACGGTCGGGTCTCGCTGGGCGGCGCGATGTTCCCCCTGATCGGGCACGCCTACGCGTCCGCCGCGCACCACTTCGGTCCGTTTCGCCGCGACAACGAAGCCACAACGGTCGACGACCTCTCCGTGGCAGGCAAGCTCATGGCCTATATTGCGCTCGGGACGCCTGACCCCGCGGTCCGTGTTGTGCTCGCAGAGCTGTTCGGCCGCCACTTCGAGGGTTCGGGTGAGCAGGCCCAGGCATACCGGAGCACGATCAACGGCGTCGGGTCCAACGCCGAGCCGTCCTTGAGGTTCGTCCACGCCTTCTACCGGGACCTCCGGGGCGCGGTTGAGGCCACTGACGAGGATGTGCTGGCGACCGTGCACGAGTTTCTCGGCGACCTTCTAGTCGAGAGGGTGTCGCAGGCTGTGCGCGGCTGGGACACCGCCCAAGCGGGGGAGGGTCCGTGGAACCTCTGCTTCGTCGGCGGGTGCGCGCTCAACATCAAGTGGAACAGCCAGCTCCGTGCCCAGTCGATCTTCCGTGACGTCTGGGTGCCGCCGTTCCCCAACGACTCCGGATCGGCGTTTGGCGCGGCGTGCGCGCACCGCGCGGCGCGGGGGGAGACCTCGGCCGTCGCCTGGCATGTGCGCAGCGGTCCGGCAGTCGTCCCGAGTGATATCCCGCCCGGCTGGACCAGGTCCGGTCCGGTCACCCCTGCAGAGCTCGGCCGACTTCTTCACGAGACCGGTGAGCCGGTTGTGGTTCTCTACGGTCGCGCCGAGCTAGGCCCGCGAGCCCTGGGCGGGCGGAGCATCATCGCGCCCGCCACGAACCCTGGCACCAAGCAGTTGCTCAACGACATCAAGAAGCGTGAGCACTACCGCCCCGTGGCCCCCATCTGCATGGTGGACCGCGCTCCCCAGATCTTCGACCCTGGGGTTCCGGACCCGTATATGCTCTTCGACCACGTCGTACGCGAGGAGTGGGTGGAGCGGATCCCGGCGATTCTGCACCTCGACGGAACGGCGAGGCTGCAGACTGTTGACGGCAACGACGATCCGGTGCTGGCCGAACTACTTCGCGCATACGAACAGGCGAGCGGAGTTCCGGTGCTGTGTAACACCAGCGCCAACTACAACGGCCGCGGGTTCTTCCCGGACGTGAGGTCGGCTGCCGAGTGGGGCGCCGTCTCGCGGCTCTGGAGCGACGGGGTGCTCTACGAGAAGGAGGTCTCGTGACCGCACCCACCGCGGGCAGCACGTCCGCGCTCTACGAGTCGTTCCCCTACCCGTCGCCGGATCCCGCCGGGCCGTTGATCTCCGACACCGCGCTCGGGCTGGCGGCGGTCTTCGGTGGGTCGGAGTTGACCGGATGGCGGGTCCTCGACCTGGGGTGCGGCACGGGCCATCGCCTCGTCGCGACCGCTCTGCAGCATCCGGAGGCCGACTTCGTCGGCCTGGACGCGAGTGCGCGGTCGATCGAGGTCGCAACGGAGCTGGTAGCGCGTCACGGTGTTTCGAACGTCGAGCTTGTGCACGGGTCCGTCCCCGACGCAGAGCTCACGACGGACTTCGACCTCGTCGTGTCGACAGGAGTGCTGCACCACCTACCCGAGCCGAAGGCCGCGTTGCGCTGGGCCATCGACCAGCTGGCTGACGACGGCCTCATATACGTGTGGATGTACGGCGCGCTCGGCGAGCACGACCGCCTGCTTGATCGCGAGCTGGTGCGCGAGCTGGCTGGACCCGACACTGACGCCGGGGGATTGGCCATCGTGCGCGAGCTGGGTCTCTCGCTGCCGAGCGCTCAGTACGGCGACACGTCGCGTGGGGATGCCGCCTCGACGGCTGCGGTCGCGTCGGTGGACGCTGACGCCTACCTCAACCCGATCGTGAACGCCGTCCGATTCGACGACATCATCGAGCTGTTCGCGGGGCAGTGCGTCGACTGGCTCTCCGTCGTGAGCATCAACAACGACGGTTCCAGCCGGCTGGTCGACCTGACCGGCCGCCATCCCCTTGGCGACCTCGCGGTCTCCGGCTCGGCCGTCTTGCCAGATGGGCTGTTGCGCGAGCGCTACGAGACCCTCGGCCCTGTGGCCCGCCTGCGCGTAATAGAGCTGATGACCAAGCCCACCGGTGTCACCGTCGTCGCAGGGCGCGGCGACTCCATACGGGACTGCGCCGAGCGCATTGTCGACAACGTCCTAGTGGGCTCGGATGGCGCGAAGAGCACGCCGCAGCTCGCTGTGCCCCACGACCAGACGCACCCCGGACCCAACCCCGCAGCAGGAGTGAAGGGTGCCTAGTTCGTTCTCCCGGTTCCCAAGTGAGGAAGAGCTCCCGGACGTTGCCACGCTCTACATCGAGTCGCTGGCGGCACTTGACGAAGATTTCGACGCGGAGGAGAGGACACCGTGCTCCCCGAGCTGCCCCTCGACCGTGCAAGCTCTCGAAATGGCTGGCGGCGTGTCTCCGGCAAGCAGCGAGGCGGCACCGCCCGCCGGAGACACGCGCTGATGTTTGGGAGAGCGCACACTGGAGGTTGCACGATGAGGCGCACGTCGAATGCCCCGTCGGTCCGTCCGTCCGGTGCCGCCCGCGATACGCCTCGCCGGCGCCGCCGTGTGTGTCGCCGGGACGACCGCCGCGATGACGGCCAAGACCGTCGGGGTGGCGTGCGCTGTCGCACCCGGGATCGCCTTGGCCAGCGGCCGACTGTTCGACGCGTTCGCCGATCTTCCCGGAGGTGGCTCGGGTCTCGCCTCGAGCAGGGTGTGGTGGGCCGTGGGCGCTATAGCTGTCCTGTTCCTCGTGCAGCAGGTCCTGCCCGCCGCCGCGCGGGTGGCGAGGTGGACGTCGCCTTGGATTACCAGGCGGCGCCTGAGGCCACCGCGCTCGCCGACGGGATTGTGCACGAACTCCGCGACTTAGCCGATCTCGGATGAGCGCTACCAGCCATCCGCACCGGTTTGAGGGTCAGCACGGCGAAGTGAAGGTGACAACCCGGTCCGACGGGATCCGGCGCATACGGGTGCGTAGCTGGGTCGACCTCGCCCATGCGTTGGGCTGGTGCGTCGCTATTGACCGTCCGCGTCAGCTCGACGTGCTCCGCAGGACGACTCAAGGGCGCCTGGCCGAGGTGCGCGGTTCGTCTGCGGTCGACTCGGATGTCTACCACCGAAGGCTCGGTCTTGGCCGGCTGGGCCGAAAGGTCCTAGAGGGGCTGCCCACGAGTCAGGTGGAGCTCGCGGCGGCGTTCGCACGGGGGGTCAAGGCCGTTGGCCCGCCGAGCCTGCGCGACTGGGCCCCAGTGGACTCCGTCTCGGTTGCGCAGCTGTTCTTCGAGCAACTGAGCTCCGACGGGTCTGAGCTTCGTATGACCGAGGTGCTGAGACGCACGCTCCATCCGAGCGTCGTGGAGTTTCTGCTGTGCGGCGCTGATCCGGGGGGAGTGGATGCCTCAGGGCAGGAGGTCGATAGGCCCTGGCCTGAACTGCCATTCGACCAGCTGCGGTCGCTATTTGAGAGTGCTCCAATCGCGACCTCCGGGCATCGCCTCGTCGTCCGCGATACGCGACCCGCGGGGAGCAACGCCTGGGCGGTTTCGGACGGTCGGCAAACGGTACTCGCGAACGATATGCACCTTCCGTTGACCGAACCGCCGATCTGGTATCCGTTCGAAGCCGAGGTGGCGGGTCGCGCTGTGGCCGGCGCCACCGTGCCTGGCCTGCCCTTCTTGGTCGTCGGCACGCATGATCGATTGGCGTGGGGATTCACCCGTCTGGCCAGCGACAACGCTGACCTCGTCGAACTGCCGGCCGAGCTCCGCGAGGTGCCAGGACGACCTACGCTCCCGGGCGAGTATGCCGAGCGGATCGAGACGATCCACGTCCTGGGCGCGGAGCCGGTCCAGCTCACCGTGCGCGACACCATGTACGGCCCCGTGGTGGGCACCCTGGCTGGTCGGGCCTTGGCTTTCCGCTCGTCCCTGCTCGACCCGTCGGCACTCGACTTCGGATGCGCTGGTCTTGGGGAAGCTGGTTCGGTTGAGGAGGGTATCGATGTCGTGACGCACAGCGGGCTTCCACCTGTCAACGTGGTGTTGGCTGACGCGGCGGGCGTGGTCGGGGTCACGGTTGGTGGCCGACACCGGCGCCGGTCCGGAGCGCCCCGCGGCTTCTCGTCTGCCACTGCGACGGAGCCGGACCGCCTAGCTGCATCGGAACTGCCTCGTTTGGTGCGTCGCGACGGTCTTGTCTTGAATGCGAACAACGCCCCGGAGTCGACGCGCGATGCCGGGCTGGGATGGAACTGGTTCTCCAGCGGCCGGGCGCTGCGGATCAGCGGGCTGCTCCGCAGCGTGGAGACCCCCGGGTCGGTCGATTCACATGCTCTCCTGCAGCTCGACACCGATGCCCGGTTCTTCTGCTTCTATCGGGATTTAGCCCAGAGGTACCTCCCTGATCGCGGGGTCTTCGCAGAATTGTTGTCCGAACTGCGGTCGTGGCGGATGACCGCAGAGTGCGACGAGGTGGGACTAGCCCTCCTGGTAGCGTTTCGAGAAGTGCTGCGCGAGTCGCTGTTTCGAGCTCTGACGGTGCGCGCGAGGGCGTACGACCCCGAGTTCGTATACGTTCACCACGGCCATGAGGCGGTCCTGCGGCAGCTTTTGAGCGAAGGGCTGGCTGCGGGGTTGCACCCGCCGCCGTGGCGGGACGCACGGCATTTCGTCGGTGCTCACCTCCTCATGGCCCGTGACGTCCTTGCCCGCCGCTCTGGCGGTCCGGGGCCGGTCAGATGGGGGTCAGTGAACCGATGGTCGCCCGACGTCGCGGTGGGCCATCCCGCCCTAGTCGACGGTCTCGCAGTGGAGCTGGCTGGCTGCATGGAGTCGGTTCTTGTGGCCGCGCCCGACTTCGGCGCCTCGATCCGAATCACGGCCGCACCTGGCACCCGGGGAGGGACGATCTCGATCCCCGGCATGGCGAGCGAACGCCCGATTCGGGAGACGGGACATGCGGTGCGACGCTGGGCGCGGGGCGAGACCTCACCACTGTTCGAGAGCGGCATCTCGTGAGGTATCGACGCCTCGGTGCGCCTGGCCCAGTGGTTAGCGAGATCGGGGTTGGGGACTTGGCAATCGGCTTTGACAGCCAGTCTTAGTTTGGCCGAACGGCTGGTTCTGATTGTGGCATCACACTCACAGAACGCTCGTCCAGTGCCGTGTCGAGGCTTCTCGACGGGCGCTCCGAACCGACCGGGTCGGCCTGCTGACCGCACACCAAATTCGCAGGCAGGGCCGCGACGGACCACGTGCCCTCAACCCCCTTGTTGGGGTGCAACTCGTCATCCAGCTGTCGTATCGACGCTGGCTTTCCCAGCCCAGCTGGCTGCATCAATTATGATGCAACGGCGGTTTGAGGCCCCTTCGCAAGTGAGAATCGTTGAGGGGTAGCCCGTCAGGCGGAGGGGCGGAAGGCGTCAGGCCCCGGAGGATCAGTGGCGGGCGACCAAGCTGCTTCTCCTAGTGGACCCTGTAGTTGACACGCTCTACGTGCGCCTGCGTGGCGTCGCCCTCTTCTCGGTGCTTTCCTCCGGCTGATGAATTTTTCGGTGTCGAGGTCCACGTTCTCGATATGTCCGGCCGCGACGACGGCACGATAGTCCCCGACGCCGAGTCCGACGTCGAGTCCGGCGCAGGCATGGTTGGCTGCCCCGACTGCGGGGTGGTCGCAATCGGCCACGGCGGCCGGGTTCAGGTCCTGCGCGACTTACCGTGCTTCGGCCGTCCGGTGCGGGTGCGTTGGCGCAAGCGGACCTGGCGCTAACCCGAGCCGCCCTGCCCGCCGGGCGACTTGGACCGAGGACCACCCCTACGCGCCGGCCAGAGCCAAGCTAACCATCCGCGCAACGAGATGGTCGATCGCCGAGGTGAAGCGACTCAGGCGAAGGTTGGCGCCGTTGGTGCGAAGAGATCCTCGCGTACTTCGCTACCGGCGGCGTGCCAGATCTGGATCCTACTCGCCATCGGTGGCTCACGCCCCTACCGACGACGCCCAAGAATCACGCCCGAACCATGCTGATCTGCGAAGAGCCGGTTTGAGGAGCAGCCGGCAGAGCTAGGGTACGTGAGGTTTGCCATTGAGACCGCCAGGCAGCAATCCTTGGGACGGTGCCGTTTCGGCTATTGGTCCGAGATGGGCGTCGCTGGTGAGACCGAGGCTGGGTCGGCACTCAGAAATCTGCGCGGGCGCGCGCCTTCACGGCGGAGGCGGCGAAGGCGTGCCCGTCCTGGCTACGAGCCTCGACCGGTCCGTCCCGAAGCTGACAGAGATGATCGTGCCCGGCAGCAACCGGGCATCTATCGCCGTCGCTGAGCGCGTCGATTTGCGCCACGAGCGGCGCGACCCTTTCTGGGACCAACCCGTCGAGAGTTACTCACTCAGCCAAAGAGGAGTGTGACCTCCGGGCGGTCCAATTTGCCGCTCGAGTTCTGAGGAAGCCTGTCGACGGCGATGATTCGCTGGGGCAACATGCCCCACGGGAGGATGTTCGCCAACTCTTCCCGGACCTTGGCCGCCCAGTCCCGCTCAGTCAGGTCGATGTCTCCTCCGACGCCATGCGTCGGGACGATGGCAGCTGCGAGCTGCACCTCGCCCCGCCTGCTGACAGTCGTGACTACCGCGGCGTCGCGCAGCCACGGCAGCGACCGGAGAGCGTGCTCGATCTCGCCCAGCTCGATGCGCACTCCCCGAACCTTCACCTGGTCGTCGAGCCGACCAACGAAGTGGAGCACGCCCGCTTCATCCGCGACCGTGACGTCGCCAGTCCGATACCACGGGCCGGAGCCATCAGGCGCCGTCACGAACCGCTCGCGCGTTAAGTCAGGCAGGCCGACGTAGCCTTCGCTCAGCTGCGGGCCACTGATGAGCAGCTCGCCAGCTTCTCCCGGGGGCAGCTCACGAAGGTCCTCGCCGACAACGCGCATAGAGGAACCGGGCGCAGGACGTCCGATTGGCGTGGTCGGCCGGTCGGTGTCGAGATCCGCCGGCCTCACCGCGTGGAAGGAGTTGTAGACCGTAGTTTCGGTGATGCCATATACGTTGAACCAGAACGTGGCCGACCCTGATCCGTGATTCCGCCACGTCCGCACTGCGGCCCTGTTGAGGCGTTCGCCCGCAAACACCACTTTGCGAAGGGGGACCTCAAGTGACTCCTCGACGACGGTCTCGGCGACATGGCGGAAGACACTAGGGACGATGTGCAGCGTGGTGACGCCGGCGTTGGCGAGGTGCATCGCCAGCGCCCAGGGATCACGGGCCTGGCGGTCGTCGACCGTGACGAGGCAGGCACCCGCCGCCACCCCTCCCCACATCTCCCAGACGCTCACGTCAAAGGTGTAGGCGTGAAGTAGCGGCCACACCTCGTCTGTATCGAAGGTGAAGAGCGGGCAGAAACCCCTGATCATGGCCAGGACGTTCCGATGCCGGATCGGCACGCCCTTCGGCCGACCGGTGGAGCCTGAGGTGTGCAGGACGTAGGCGAGCCCGTCGCCGATCGCGCTCATGGGAACCTCCGTGTGCTCGTGAGCGGTATCCAGCGTCAGGTCGGGAACGAGCTGGATGTCGCGGCCGTGAGGTGCCACGACATCGGCGGCGGCGTCGGCGACGAAAATCCGACGCACACCGACATCGCGGAGGACGTACTGCAAGCGCTCTGCCGGGTGGCTCGGGTCCAGGGGGACATAGGAAGCTCCCAGCCACAGCAGCGCCGCCGAGGTGAGGAAAGGGAGGTGGCCGCGCGGGACGCACAGGCCGACTTGGTCTCCTGGGGACACGCCTCGGTTTGCAAACTCGGCCGCCAAGCGGCGTACGACACCCAGCAGGGCTTTTGCGTCGAGGTCAATGCCGGGCGCGCGAAGCGCGGGAGCATTTGGAGTGAGGTCGGCTCGTGCGAGTAGCAGCTCAGGCAGTGTGCGGACTGAGGTCCACGGCGGTTGCGATGGAGTTGCGCTTTTCATAGGTCCAGTTGCGATGCGACTGCGACGGCACGCCGCGACTGCGGAGAGGAAACTGCCGGGCTGGTAAGCACGACGTGGTCGTGACGGATGGTCACTATGCTTGTGACTGCGGCCAGTTTTGGCGCTAGCCGGTGCACGATCACGGCCGTAGTGGCCGGGACGTCGGTTTCAAGCGGTTCGTTGCCGATCACGACCTGCCCTTCACGTAGTAAGACTACAAGGAAACTGAATGACAACTATGTCAGGGCCGCAGACAGGTACTGTCTCGTGCGCTCGCGACTAGGTTTTCCGCTTCTCGGGAGGCGGTCGGAGGATGAGCGTCGTGCCTCGTTCAGGTCAAAACGGACATCGTGAGCGGATTCTGCGGCAACTGCGTGATCCACGGGCAAGCAACGCCCCCAGCCATCGCTCTGACAGCGACCATACAGGGCGTCGGACTGGCCAGGATGATCGATACTCGGCTCTTGGGTTACCACGACGTGACCCAGATCGAGTTGGCGCGAGACCTGAAGGTCGGGCGACCTCGTAAAGGCCTAGCGACGCTCATGCGCCTGCAGGAGGTCCTGCGCGCCAAGATCGAGACGAGCAACGAGAACCGGTACAAGGTGGATCGCTGTATTCTCGCGGTCGAAGTCTTGGTCGACCTTGCCGGCAGACCCCTCGCCCGCCAGATCGGCAGTTCTGCTTGGATGATGCTGGTCCGCCGGGTGAACAGGCCCGCGAGCTCACCGAGTCGAGGCAGCTGGTCCCGATTGATCGGTGACGGGGTCGGATCCGAGTTCCGCTGAAACCCTCCGCAAACCCTCGACCGCGCGCGTCCTTGACGGCCGTTCGCGATAAGCTGGACCCCGCGGATCCGGTGACGCAACCTCGGAGGAGCCATTGAGAACGCTATCCCAGTTGCTCGACTCGCGTGCGCAGGTGCACCCCGACGCCGTCGCTCTCATCGACGGCCCGAACCGTATGACCTATGCCGAGCTGACTGTGGCTGTCGACCAAGCGGCCGACCATCTAGTAACGCACGGAGTGCGACCGAACCAGCTCGTCGGCCTACTCGCAGATCGCGATCTTGACACCCTTGTGTGGCTGCTGGGGATCCTGGCGGCAGGGGCGGCCTATGTGCCACTCGATCCAAGCCACCCTCAGGACCGGGTCAGATACATCGCCGATGATGCGGGGCTCTCGATTGTTGTCGGCGATCGGACCACGGCCGCGCGCGTCGGGCTGATCGATCGACACCTAATCAACCCCGGTGACCGGCGCGGACCATCTTCTCCACGTCGGCCCGCCGGGTTTGAACCAACGCCCGACAGCACCGCCTACGTGCTTTACACAAGTGGGTCGACGGGCCGACCAAAGGGCTGCGTCGTCACCCACACCAACGTGCTCGCGCTCGTGGCCAGCATGCGCGACCTCTATGGCCTGGCCTCGCAGGACCGGTGGGCGCTATTTGCCTCGCTGTGCTTCGACGTGTCGGTCATGGAGTTGTGGTGCACTTTTGAGTCCGGTGCGACCGCAGTGGTGGTTCCCTGGTCGTGCGTCATGTCATCTGAGGACCTCGTGGATCTCTTACGGGTGCAGGAGATCACGATCCTGTTCCAAGTTCCTTCGATTCTGCGCTACACGGTCGACGCGTTAGCCGACGAGGGCTACCCGCGCTTGCATCTGACGAGCCTTTTGGTCGGCGGTGAGGGTGTCAACCGCTCCGTGGTGTTGGAGTACTTGGACCACGCCGGCCCGAACCCACCCCGCGTGATAAACGTGTACGGGCCGACTGAGTCGACTGTCATGGCTACCGGCAAGTTACTCGATCGTTCGGCACTTGAGGGTCCGGTCGGCTCCCCCATTGGGCGGGCGCTGCCGCACCTGCGCGCCCACGTCCTCAACCCTGAGCTGAGGACGGTGAATGTAGGAGAGACCGGAGAGTTGTGGCTCTCCGGCACCGGTCTCGCCCGGGGGTACTGGAACCGTCCGGAGCTTACCGCTGAGCGATTCGTCGTACTGCCATTGGGACCCGACGCTGCGCCGCTGCGCTGTTACCGAACTGGTGACCTCGTGCGGCTACTCGACAACGGTGAGCTCGACTACCTCGGCCGCAACGACGCCCAGGTGAAGTTCCGGGGGTCGCGAGTCGAGCTGCCCGAGATTGAGGCCGCGCTCGACCTCCACCCTCTCGTGCACGCCAGCGCAGTGAGCATCGTGGAGACGGCGGTTGGCCCTGAACTGGTGGCGTGCGTGACCCCTGCGACCCGGGGGGTGGATATCCCGATTGTGGCGGTCCGCCAGATGCTACAGAAATCGCTGCCCGGTCACATGGTCCCGCGGCGGATCGTGCAAGTGGGCCGGCTCCCACTTACGACGTCCGGCAAACTCGATCGGGCGGCCGTCGGGGGGCTAGTTATCGACGCTGAATAACACCGCGGACGCGGCGTCGCAAACCAGGTTGGGCCAAGCGCGATCGCCACCGGCTTCCACCAGGAGGCTGCTGTCTGAGCGATCGGCGTTTCCGCGGGCCGGTTACGATGTGGGCGACGTTTGTGTTGTGGGGGGACCAGGTGTTCACGACTTCAACGGGGGACCGGTGAGCGAGCAGGTAGGCCACGGCATCTCAGCATCGGTGGGGCCAGCGTCGGCGGGGCAGGAGGGCCTTTGGCTCATCGACCAGTTGAACGGTGGTTCGACCGAGTACTCCATGGTCTTTGCACTTGACCTTCGGGGACTTGTCGATCCGACGGCGCTAGAGTGGGCCATCAATAAGGTCGTTGGCCGCCACGGAGCCCTTCGATCGAAGTTCATAGAGACCGACGGTCGACCCCGGCTCGTAGTGCTTGACCGGTTGGACGTGCCGCTGCGCCAGGAGGATCTCGCCGAGGGCGAGCCCGCACTCCGCGAAAGGCTGCGCGCCGAGAACGAACTGGGCTTCGACCTGGAGCGCGGCCCAATGCTTCGGACCACGCTATTGCGAGTAGCGCCCGAGCAGCATGTGCTGCTGTTTGCGGCCCACCACATCGTCTTCGACGGGCACTCTGTCGAAGTCCTCCTGCAGGAGATCGGCGACTTCTACCGTGATCCCGATTACGAGGCCCCGGCCGCCGGCCAGTTCGAGGACTTTGCCCGATCCGAGTGGGAGTGGCTGGAATCGACCGAGGGTGGCGAGGCCCTCGAGTTCTGGCGCGAGAACCTCGCTGGCGCTCAGCAACCGGCCTTGCCGGCAGATCACCGTAGCGCGATCAGCAACTCGATCGCGGCAGCGAGGGTCGACCGAGAGGTGCCGGCCGCGGCGGTCGCTGGGCTGCAGGAGCTGCTCACCACCGAGCGGGTCACGCCGTTCATGCTGATGCACGCCGTCTACCATCTGGTTCTGGCCGCCTCGTCTGGCCAGCGCGACACCGTGGTTGGCAGCCCGGCTGCGGTCCGCGAGGGCCTAATGCAGGACGCGATCGGCTACTTTGTCAACATGGTGGCGATTCGTGTCGACTCCACAGCCGACGTCACCTTCCGGGACCTGCTGCGCCGCGTGCGGGGCGGGTTGATCGATGTACTAGAACACCAGAATTACCCATACCCGCAAGTTGTAGCGAAGGTCCGACCGGGCATCGAGGGGCGTCGTTCGACCTTCTTTGACAGCGTGCTGTCAATCGAGTTCGCGGTATCCAGGCCCAAGGGCTGGCCCGGGCTTGACGTGACCCTGATCGACACCGAGCCCGTCACCGCCCAGTTCAATGTGGCCGTCTCGACTTGGTGGTCTGACGAAGCAGTCGGAGTGACGATGGTCTACCGGGAGGCGCTGTATGGTCGCCCTTTCGTTACCGCGATGGCTCGGCACTTCGTTGACATCCTCGTCAGGGCCGTCGCCGACCCCGACCTTGCGTTGGATGCACTGGTCGGGAAGGAGCTATCCGACGCTGGAGCGAGCGAAGTCGAAGCATTCGCACCGGCCCCGCCCGCGCAAGTTGGCCCATTCCGCGGACGCGAGCCGCGAAACACCATGGAGGAGGTGCTTTGCCAGCTCTTCTGTGAGGTGATTGGAGTCGAGACCGTCACGATCGACGACGATTTCTTCGAACTCGGCGGCCACTCAATGCTCGCTGGCCGAATGGCCTCACGTATCCGCGCGGTGCTGGGTGTTGAGTGCGCCGTTCATCACGTCTTCGAGGCGCCCACGGTCGCCGAGCTGTCCGGTTTGATGCTGCAGGGGCGCGTAGGCGACTCCTTCGCGCCACTGCTGCCTCTGCGCGCTGGGGGCACTCGACAGCCGGTCTTCTTCTTGCCACCCATCGGTGGGCTTGGCTGGAGCTACGCTCGATTCCTGCCTTACATTCCCAAGGGACACCCTGTGTATGCGTTCCAGACAACGTTGCTCACGTTCGCGTCCGGTCGCCCCAACACATTGGGAGAGTTGGCGCGGACCTTCTGGGAGCAGATTGTCGAGCGCTGCCCCGAAGGACCGCTCGCGCTCGTGGGCTGGTCCTTCGGCGGAGTCCTTGCCCAGGAGGTCGCCGTGGTGGCCGAGGAGTCTGGAGGCGAAGTCAGCCACTTGGTGCTGCTTGACTCCGTGCCGGCCAAGTGTGACGGGATGACTGTCACGGCGACGGCGTCCGAATCCAGCAATGCCATCCGGGAGTCCATCCAGGGCTCCGTCGGCATTGGCTCCCGGGATATGGACGAAACGGTTTTGCGCGACCAGACCAAGGTCGCCGAGTATTGTCTTGATCTTCTGAGTCGACACAGCTCGCGGGCTTACGGCGGCAACGTGGTCAGCTTCGAGACAAGGGACTCTGGTCTGACCCGCGCGCAGGTCGGGGTGGGATGGTCGAGCCTTACAGCCGGCCACACCGAGTTCTTCCCTCTCGACTGTCTGCACGAGGAGGTTATGGACACCAACACCGTTGCCGTTACGGGTCCTATCCTTCGTAAACTGCTGCGGGGGTAGTCCATCTCAAGTCCGGACACCTTCAGGCTAATGCGCACCTGGAGGACATTCTGGTCCCCGGGTGGGATGGGATACCGACGACCCGGCGACTGCGGTGGCGTGACGACGCCGCCACGCCCGTTCCTCGCCGACGCAAAGAACGTCCGGTGGTCGTTTCGACTCGACAGTGTCGCACGGTGTGGAAGAACCTGTCTGACTCATCCTCGTGGGTTTAGGAGACGCTCCGTGACGCACGATTCCGGCCGCGCGAGGAAACCCTCACAGGAATGATTCTTATCGAGCTGGCTCGCTCCGGGGGCCGGGCGTACAGATTGCGAAGGCCTCGATCGGTCAAGAAGTGCAGTTTGGGTCGGACTGGGCATGGGCGATCGAGACTCCTGTCGGATGGGTCAGCATGCTGGTCCAAGCTAAGCAGGTGGATGGTGTCGCTTTCGGCGTCTATAAGGAACTGCGAAAGCCGAACGCGCCGTCACAGTGTCGGCGGTTGATACGGGCCGGACGGATGTACAGCTCAATTTCCGATTTCGCCCTTTGCAACGGCGAGGTGGAGCCGTTCGGGCCCGTTGGGACGACCACTGGGTTCGGCGGGTGCGGGTTCGATGCGATCGAACGTGGTGCCTCCTATGGCGATCCGCCGTGGGTGTCGGGCCGAAGCCCTTTCGGTGTGGCCCTGGTGCACGCCCGGGACATCCTGGAGTTCGTGGTCCCGGCGCCCGCTTCCAACCAACACGCGGTCCACGTCAATACGTTGGCGATGCCGTGGGAGTGCTTCTTCTGCAATCTTGAGACAGCAGGTGCAACTGACGGGCCTTGGATAGAGCGGGAATCGGAACGGCTGCGCCGTCGGTTGAAGGTTGACTCGTGCGAGTCGAGCGCAGGGGCGCGGGGGCGGCCCATCTGGTTGCAGGACGCGCCGCCCGTTGCGTCTGTTGTCCGGTCGAGCATGCGGCAAGGCGAAGACTCGCAAGCTTTATCGAACGTGCAATCCGCCCGGGCCGCCTCGAGCAGTGGGCTGTTGGCCCAGCCATGAGCGTCAAGACGGAGAGTAGACAGTCGATTAATGTCGCTATTAGCGCTCGCAAAGGCCTCTCCGAAGTCCAGTGCGCAGCGGCGTGCCCCGGCTGCCGTGCGGGCCGTGCCTACGCTTGATTGGGAGTTGAACGAGGGCTGATCCGGCCGCATCTGCCAGTCCCGGTGGCGCTCCGACAGGCCCGACAGGCTTCACCGCGCCGTTGCTGAATGTTCAAAGGTGTGGGCCGTTCGCCCGCGGCGGGATACGCTTGCGGGCGACTCGATAATCGAGTTTGTGCGAGTTAAACACTTCGCCGAGCAATTCGAGATGTGAATCTTCGGCATTGCCAGGGTCGGAATTTTCGGCTCCCCGGTCTTAGACGTCAAAGGCCATAGAGCTTTAGTCCTACGTGGTCGACGATTATTCTGAGTTGCGCGGAGTCGAGGGCGAAGTAGACGCGGCCCACCTCGTTCGGCGAGACTACATCGTCCAACTTCAGGTGCGGCTCCCGGCTGTACTTCGTGTCTTCGAAAGTAAAGGTGTCTTCGCCGGTCTGTCGTAGCCCCTTGTCCGTACCGGCCATGTTCAGGTTGTGAAGTGTCTTGAACCAGTCGTCAGGAAAGCCGCCGGTTTGCGCGCCCGACGCGCGGTACTCTTCTGCAGCTTTGGCTAGTGCGACGAGCGCGGACTCCATGGCGTCCACGTGGGGGTATCGAGATCTCGTCCAGGCGCGAGCGACACGTGGCGTAAACGAAATGGCACGATCAGTGCGTCTTTCGAGGTCCCGCGCCAGCGATGTGATGTCGCTCGGGGTTAAGCGAGGCAAGTTCGACCAGGCGGGTTCTGCATCGTCGTTGCTGGTGCTATCACGGAGACGCGCCGCCTCATAACGCCAGAATTCTGCTTGCCGAGCGAGCTGTTGCGTCTCCTCCAGTTGCGTTTCAAGATTCTCGATCTCCTCCACCCACGCAGCCTCCTGCCGGGTGAGCTCCTGGATCTGCGCGGCTTGGGTTGCAACCGTGGCTGTCATGTCGGCCGTCTCAGAAGCGTGGAGCCGCTCCTCGAACAGCCGGTTCCGCTCGTCACGCTCGGCCGCCGCCGCGGTGCGAGCCAGTGCGTTAACCCCTCTCGCGCGAACTGACAGCGGAGCGACCACTCGTACTAGGTCGCCCGGGAGGTTGTGCAGGTTGCCGCTCGTCCACCACTTATGCCGAAGCGTGAGGTCGGGCCACACCAGTACCGCCCCTCCAGGAGGTATACGTGCGTCGATCTCCGCGAGCTGAGGCGCCAGGGCAGCCAATGCGCCGCCGTTGAGATGGGCGACCTCTGCCAGTCCAACGGACTCGGCTGCGGCATAGTCCGCCGCCGCGGCGTTCTCATGGCGAGAGCCGTCGACGAGGACCGTCGGGAGCAGCCGAGGGGAGGACAGTCGCTCCCAAAGGCCGTTGGCCCCGTCGCCGTCGACGCGAGACGCGTCCGATGTCACGAGCACGCCGCTTGCTCTGGCTTCGAGTTCTGGGTCCTTCAGCAGATGAATCAAAAGCGCGGGTCGGCGCAAGAAGCTCCATCCTGTGGGCGCCAAGACGGGCTGTCGGAGCTCGCGTCCAAGCTCGACGCGAAAGACGACCCGATCGTGCTGGTTCAAGACCGAGACCTGGCAGACAAACTGCCGCGACCCCCGACACGTCTAGGTCCGTTGTGAGGCTCAGACGGAGCAGCCTGACTGAACTAGTTCCGGACCAGTGCCACTCGACACCGCGGGTTGCTCGGCCCTCGTGTTGGGCGAGCACGATGCGTCCGGTGTCGCCCTCCAAACGCTCCGCGGTCAGGCTCGGCTCAGGCTGATCATGGTTGATCCAACGCGTGACGTGAGCGAGGACGCGCCGCACAACGTCGTCAGACGTTGAGAGAGCCCCGGCGTCAGCGCCCAGAAGGTCGAACTGCACCACATACCGAAGTTCCATCTGCAGCCCCCTGTGACCTGCCTCCCCGGCCTGCTGCGAGCGCCCATCCCTTCTGGCGGGCGTTCGGGGCGTCGGGACGTCGCGTCCGAGTCCAACCTGACTCGCCCAACGTAACGCGGTAGGTAGGCGTGCGCGGTCATACCTTCAAAGAGGTCGCGCGCGACCTGCCGGATGGGCCAGCATGCTCGTCCAGCCCAAGCGGGAGAGACGCCGGCTCGGGCTACAGCCACGAGCTTCGGAAGGGCATGGGAACGTCTGTTCTGTCCGAGCAGGCGAGCTTCGAAGGCTGACATACCGCGGATCGCCGCTGCTGAGCGACTGGGCGGCCCGCCGCAGCTTGCTTGCAGGATGCGACCAGCCGGCCGGCGACCGGCGCAGCGTGGCTGCAGGATGAACCGCCGCCTTGGGCCGTCGGGCTGGAACGAGGACTGAACCCGTGGGTGTGACGAGGGGCCATCGGCTGTGTTTCTTGTCTAATCGAGCATGAAGCCGGACCCGGCTTTGCTGCTCCAGCCGCGCCGACTTCGGCCGTTCACCGGAATCCCTGAGCGGTAGTCCTGGCGACGTCAAAACTCCACGAACTGGCTGGCCCGCCGCCTAGCCTTCTCGCGTGAACGCCGTGCTTCCTGGTCCCGACGCCATGTCCGATTACGAGCGGAAGCGGTGGGAGGAGCTCGAGAAGCACTGGGAGCGGAGGGCCCAGGCGCGGCGCAAGCTGGTCCCTGCGCCTGTTCGGGACGCTGCAGGCAAGGGTGCCCGCGCGACGAAGGGCGCCGCAGCGAGGGCTGGTCGTGCCATCGCCGACAAGACGCCTGAAGGCGTTCGGGACTTCGCTGGTGGCGCCGTCGACGCGGCGCTCCTCCCCACTGTCCGGAACCTGGTGACCCTCCTCGAGCTCCTGAACAGTTGGGTTGTCGAGCTGACGGACCCGGAGAAGGTTCTCGAGCATCATCGGGCGCAGGGTCGCAACGTGCAGCGCTTGGAGGATCTCCGGGCACTCGATCTGGAGGAACTCGAGGAACTCACCAAAGACATGGCGCTTCGCTGGGCGACCATCGGGGCGGGCGAGGGTGCAGCGCTCGGATCGCTCGCCATGGTGCCGGTGCCGGTGGTTGGAAGCGTGGCAGCGATTGGGCTCGACCTCCTTGCCATGCAGGCGCTGACAGGAGCGATCGCCACCAGGGTTTGCTACGCCTACGGCTACGACGCTGCAGACCCCGAAGTCCGGCACATGATCGACCGCATGGTGGCTCGGGCCTACCGCGATCAGGCGGTCAAGGTTGGATCAGTGAAGAAAGCCAGTGCCGCCTTCGATGCAGCCAAGGGGCGGGTCAACTGGAGTCAGAAGCTTCGCGAGGACCACCGGCTCATGGCTGCTGTCGAGAAGTTGCTGAAGTCAGCCGGCGACGGCAAACGAGTGCCGGTGAAGAACGCGCGCATGGGCATGCCGGTGATCTCGGTGCTGGCCGGTGCGGCGACTAACTCGCACGTTCTGGGCGACACGGTGCGACAGGCGCGGCACTACGGGGCCACCGTGATGCTGAGCGAGAAGTACGGGCTGCCCTTGCCGCCGAACCTGCACCACGTGGCCGACGATCCTCAGGAGGATGGCGAGGCAGATGCCTGAACTCCTTGACAGTCGCCCGAGGCTGCGATCAGGGTGGCAAAGATCGGAGACGCAAGCTGATCCGGCGGCGCGGATGGGTGCGGCGTTGTCGCTCGCGCGGCGTGTCGGGTCCCCATGACGTAGTGCGGGTCTATAACGTCCCTGTTATGTCCGTTCCGGAGGCCCAGGCTGCCGACGACCGCTCACATGTGGGTCGTGCGTGTGCTCGTCCGCAGTGCCTGCTGACGCCGAGTCGACACTTCGGGATGGCGCTGCGCCAGCTCCGCGAGGAAGCTGGCTTCACGCAGCGCCAGCTGGCAATCGAAGCCCAGATGGCGCAGCCCGCCGTAGCAAGACTGGAAGCTTGCGAGACCATTCCCACCCTCGCGACTCTCACCCGGCTGAGTAAAGCGTTGGGCTGCGACTTTTCCATTCTGATTGGCGGGGAGTGATGACTTCATCTCGTCGCATCTACATGGACGCGAACGCCACCACGAGGGCTGCGCCGGAGGTGCGTGACGTCGTGGTGGCCGCGATGACGGATCCGCGGAACGCTGGCAGCGCGCACTGGGCAGGGGATGAAGCTCGCGGGTGGATCGACACGGCCCGTGGCCAGGTGGCCAAGCTGCTGCGTGCTGCACCGACGGAGATCACGTTCACCTCCGGGGCCACGGAAGCCAACTCGCTAGCCATCGAGGGCGTGGCGGCAGCTGCGGTCTCCGGAGACAACTCCGGCCGGCGAAGGATTGTCAGCGCCACCTGGGAACATCACGCCGTGCTCGAACCGCTTCAGCGCCTCCAGGAACGGGGATGGGAGGTCGTGCTGGTCGACGTTGACTGCAGCGGGATGCCGCAACTCGACCAGCTCGCTGCTGCGATCAACAACGACACGCTACTCGTGACGTTAATGGCGGCCAACAACGAGACGGGCGTGGTCGCGCCGATTGCTGCCATCAGCGACATGTGCCACGAGAGCGGCGCGTTGTTGCACTCCGACGCGACCCAAGTGGCGCCCTGGGACCAACTAGATGTCGATGACCTCGGCGTCGATCTCCTCAGCCTGTCGGGGCACAAGATGCATGGCCCCCAGGGCGTCGGTGCCCTCTACGTGTCGCGACGTCTCCGTCAGCAGCAGCTCATCGTCCCGCTGGTCCCCGGCGGTGGCCAAGAGAGAGGCCTGCGTGGGGGCACAGTCAACGTGGCTGGGGTTGCCGGGCTCGGCGCCGCCGCCGAACTTGTCGTGGCTCATGCCGAGGGGGAGCGCCAACGCGTCGCCGCGCTACGCGACAACCTCGAACAACGCCTCTTGGCCGTCGTCCCAGACGCGCAGGTCAACGGTGGCAGTCACCCGAGGACACCCGGGACCAGCAACATCTGTTTCGGCGGTCTGCCGGCCGAGGCGCTGTTGTCAGGCGCTCCTGACCTTGCCGCAAGCACGGGGAGCGCTTGCCGCGCCGGTGCTCCGGAACCGTCTCATGTGCTGCTCGGCATGGGACTTAGTTGGGCCGAGGCCGAATCATCGATCAGATTCAGCCTGAGCACCGATTCGACGCAGGACGATGTCGACCAAGCAGTGCAGATTATGCATCTGAGCGCGAGGCAAGTAGAGGAGGCGATGGCATGAACGGCTTGATGATGGGAGAGCGGTGCCGATCCTCCTTCGCGAGGCACGAGACGTTCCATCCGCGATTCGGTTGGTTGAAAAAGGCTTATGACGAAGCCAACCGGCCGGGCGGCGGCACCTTCGCGTCCGCCGATGCCCCCGTGCGGCTCGGGGTCGGTAAGAACATGGTCAACGCCATCCGGTATTGGGGTTTGGCATTCAAGGTCCTGCAGGAAGCCCCGAACCCAGAGCGTCCCCGTGTACCGCTGATCGTCCCGTCCAGCTTTGGGCGAGCACTTCTGGACGATGAGGGTTGGGACCCGTACCTCGAACGGCCGGAGAGCTTGTGGCTGCTGCACTGGCAGCTACTGCGCAGGACGTCACAGGCGCCGACGTGGTGGGTTGCCTTCAACGCAATGTCGCAGGTGGCGTTCACCGAGTCTGAGCTGCAGGCCCGGGTGAGTGATCTTGCATCGGCTGCTGAGTGGTCAGCTGTCGTGCCGGCGTCGATCAAGAAGGACGTCGACTGCCTTGTCCGGACTTACACTGTGAGGGGCCAGGGCCGCCAAACCTTGGACGACGTGCTGGACTGCCCGTTCCGCGAACTTGGACTGTTGGAGCGAGCCGGTCACGAGGACTCCAAGTGGCGTGTTGCCTACGGAGCCAAACCGACGCTCAGCTCACACGTTGTGCTTTTCGCCAGCTTGGACTATGTGACGCAGCATGCCCCCGAGAGCCGGGCCATTGGCGTCGCCCGGCTGGCGACTGATCCGGGTGGACCGGGGCGTTCGTTCGGTCTACGGGAAGTCGACCTGTACGCCGCGCTCAGCGAGGCCACGAGAGGCCGGAATGACCTCGTACTCACCGAGGCTGGTGGTCTGAGGCAGCTGGCCCTCGCAACGGACGACGTTGCGAATACCGCTGAACGGGTAGCGGCCCAGATCTACGACGGCCGCCTGAACCGGCTTTCGGCATGAGCGAGAGGAAGCAGAGCGGCGTGCTCGCTGAGGAACTGCAGGTATCGACGCACTACCTTCGGGCTGCGAACGTCGAGTTGACTGCGGATGCGAGCGTCAAGCACTACCTGCCGACGGCGCGGGCGCTTGACGTTCTGAGCCGAGTCGCGAGCACGCTCGAGGGCGATCGAGGCAAGGCATGGTCCCTTACCGGCCCCTACGGCACCGGAAAGTCGTCATTCGCGTTGTTCCTAGGGGCCCTTCTGGCCCCTACTTCGACGTCGCTCCGTGAGCCGGCTTTTGACATTTTGCGTGCTTCCGATCCAGCGCTTGCGAATCGACTGACGCGGGTTCTGGCCAACCGATCGGAGCTGGCGGGAGGATTCGCTGCGGCCGTTGTAACGGCTGAGCGTGAGCCAATCAGCGTGACTCTGGCTCGCGCGCTGACGCGCGGAGCCATCAAGTATTTCGGGAGCGAGGAGCGCCTGCCACGGGAGATCGCGAATGCGCTGAGGGTCTCAACAGCGGACCCCCGTCCGGACACACTGCGCACCGCGCTGCGCCACCTAGCGGCAGCCTGCCCCGTGCTCGTCTTGATTGACGAGTTCGGCAAGAACCTCGAGCACTTTACCGACCGTCCTGACGAGGGGGATCTGTTCGCGCTACAGGCTCTGGCCGAGGAAGCTGCTAGTGGTGCAGGCACTGTCCTCTTCTTCACCTTGCAACACCTTGCGTTCGACGACTACGCCCGAGCCCACGGCCTGCTTGAACGGCGCGAGTGGGCAAAGGTCCAGGGGCGATTCGAGGACGTGGCCTTCAGCGAGACAAGCGACGATGTAGCGCGCCTGATCGCGAAGGCGATCGGTAGTGAGTCAGCCAGCCCCAAGTTCCGCAAGGCCCGGCGAGCTTGGGCCGAAGCCGCGATGCCTCGGCTGGAAGAGATCGGGCTGGGTGCGGAGTTCTCGAACGGTGTCGAGACGCTTGAGCTTTGTTACCCGCTACATCCGCTCGCAGTGCTTGCGCTCCCGGATCTTTGTGCCCGCTTTGGCCAGCACGGACGGACACTGCTCTCATTCCTCGCAGGATCGGAGCCGAAGTCGCTCGGTGAGTACCTCCTAACGGCTCGCTGGAGTGAGCGCGATCTTCCCACCGTCGGCCTCGAAGACGTCTACGACTTTTTCGTGGCGAGTGCCGCTCGCCAGCTGCAGGCGTCTACCGGCGCGTCAAGGTGGCAGGAGATCGACTCGCGGATATGCGAGGCGTCAGCGCTCCCGGCCGACCAGCAGAGGATCCTGAAGATCGTCGGTCTTCTCAACTTGGTCAGCCAGGGCGGTCTTCTGCGCGCGTCGGCGCCACTCGTGAGCCTGGCGCTCGGTGATGGCCGCACCACGAGCACCGGCGCGCCTGCCGCGCTCGAAGACCTAGTGGGACGGGGGGTTCTCGCGTACCGACGATTCGCTGACGAGTTCAGGCTGTGGCAGGGGAGCGACTTCGACCTCCCGGCGGCCATGCAGGTAGAGCGGGATCGGCTCAAAGACTCGTCAATCGCTCACCTGCTGTCCGAGCGTCAAGGTCCGAGGCACGTGGTTGCTGGACGCCACAGCCAGGAGGTGGGCATGCTGCGCTACTTCGAGGTGGCGTATGTCGACCACCTGCGTGGGCTGCCGACAGAGCAGACCGCCGCCGACGGTTGGGTCGCCTACCACGTCGGACCCGAGGGTGATCTCCCGCAGGTACGCAAGAGTCTCCTTGCCTCGACTCAGCCCGTAGTTCTTCTATCGGTGCCAGAGGTGGACTCGCTCTGCAGCTTGGTGTTGGAGGCGGCCGCGGTCGACGCAGTACAGCACTGGCCGGAGTTGGACGGTGACTGGGTTGCTCGGCGCGAGGTTCGCGAGCGCGCGAGCCTGTTGAGTCGTCAACTCTCTGAGGCCGTCCCCGATCATTTCGATCCGCGGCGAGCGGACGTGGCAGTCGTCTTGCTCCGAGGCGATCGGGCCGAGCCATTGCGCACTGTCGTTGCGGCCAGCAGCTCCATCTCGCCGATCCTCAGTCACGTGTGCGACCTGGTTTATCCGCAGAGCCCAGTAATCAAGAACGAGATGCTGGCCCGGCGCGAACTTTCCTCGCAAGGAGCCAGGGCCCGTCGTGAACTGATGACGGCAATGATCGAACATGGTTCGGAGGAAAAACTCGGACTGGAGGGCTACGGTCCGGAGCGCGCGATGTACGAAGCATTCCTGTACGAGACGGGCATGCATGTGGCCACCCCCACGGAGGCTGGCGGTTGGGCATTCCAGGCGCCCAAACGCGGCAATCGACTCCGTTACGCCTACGAGGCGCTTCAGTCGGCAATGCTGACCTCGCCCGAGTCGCCCCGGACCGCGGCGGACTTGATGGCCGAACTGCGACGCGCACCGTTCGGCGTTACCGATGGGCCGCTGCCTGTCCTGCTCCTGACGGCGCTGCTGGAGCACAAGGACGACGTGGCCATCTTCGAGGACGGCACGTACCTCCCCGACTTCTCGGCAGACGCCGCCGAACGCATGGTCAAGTCGCCGGCGCGCTTCCTGATCAAGCACTTCGCGGTTTCAGGTGGTCGCCAGCGGGTGCTCGACGCCCTCGTTGCTGAGCTCGTCGGAAACTCTTCAGTTGCCGGTCTCCGCAATCAGGGCTTGATGCAAGCTGTCGCTCCCTTGCTGCGCACGGTTCGGCGGCTGCCGGACAGCGTCCGATACGACGCAACGTTGTCGCCGACGGCAATCGCGGTGCGCGACGCTCTCCTCGCTGCCCGTGATCCGGATCAGCTCCTGTTCGTAACTCTTCCTGTGGCCTGCGGCCTGGAGCCGATCACCACGAGGACGTCGCATAAGGATGGCCAACTCTTCGTCGAGCGGCTCCGCGATGCGGTCGGTGAACTAGAAGGCGCGTACGCAACGATGCTCGGCTGGATTAGTCAGTCGCTGTCGACTGCGCTGAACCTCAGTCCGGCTATTTCTGAGCTTCGTGCGGACCTGCAAGCGCTTGGGCGCCGGCTCGGCGACAAGATCCTGGACCCCAAGTTGCAGGCGTTTGTGCAACTGGCGTCGACGGACGGCCTCGATGATGAGAACTGGCTAGAGGCTATGGGCCTGGCGCTGAGCGAGCGACCTCCCGTGTCATGGCGAACTGCCGATCGCGAGCGGTTTTCTTCGACCCTCCTGGCGGCGGCTTCAACGATCGGGCGCCTAGAAATCCTGCACTTCGAGTCGGTGGTCGAACCGATGGAGGGCTTCGTTGCCCAGCGGCACACGATCACTCGAGCGGACGGCACCGAGGAGGGGATGCTGGTCGTCGCCAACGAGACGGCCGTCGTAAGCGCGCGGGCCGAGGCAGGCCGCATCGTCGACAGCTATCTCGAGCAGGGTTCGCACGAGCTGAACGCCTTCATCCTCGCCCTCTGGGCCGAGGTGCAAGATCGCGGAGCGTCGGGGGCGCCTGCCACTATTCCCCGTGCTGTGAACGAACGAATGGAAGCCGAGCGCAAGGAGGAGCACGCGTGAGCAAGGTTCGCCATGTCATGGGGATCTCTGGAGGCAAGGACAGCGCTGCTCTGGCGATTTACATGCGGGACCGACAGCCCGAAATTGAGTACTTCTTCTGCGATACGGGCGCCGAGTTGCCGGAAACCTACGAGTACCTCCTCAAGCTGGAGGCGGTTCTGGGTAAGTCGATTGCCCGCCTAAATTCCACCCGCGGCTTCGAGCACTGGCTGAACGTCTACCAGGGGGCGCTACCAAGTCCTCAGATGCGATGGTGCACGAAGGTGCTGAAGATCAAGCCACTCGAGGAATGGCTTGGCGACGACCACGCCATCTCCTACGTCGCTATCCGGGCGGACGAGCACCGCGACGGCTACATCAGCACAAAGCCCAACATCACTGCCGTGTACCCGTTTAAGGAAGCGGGTATCGATAAAGCTGGCGTCGTTGATATCCTCGACAAAGCAGGAGTCGGTCTCCCGAAGTACTACGAATGGCGGACTAGGTCTGGCTGCTATTTCTGCTTCTTCCAGCGTAAGGCTGAGTGGGTCGGGCTCGCCGAGCATCACCCTGAGCTGTTCGACCAGGCAGTGGCGATCGAGGGCAAGGAGTCCTACGAAGAGCGCGCGATGAAGGGTCGCACGTACACATGGAGCAACGGGGAAACTCTGCCGGAACTGCTCGAGAGGCGAGACGAGATCCTGACCAAGCACGCCGCGGCAATGGATCGAGCTGCCAGAAGCCGAAAGAACCTGCCCCTGATCGAGGTCATGGGAAGCGCACTTGACGAGGACGACGACGCATCGGGCTGTTTCGCCTGCCATCTCTAACGATGGCTGCTACCGTGATAACACAGTCACTTGCAGCTTGTATCGAGAACGTACGTCAGGGCTCAGGGGGTTTCAGATGTTCAAAGTCAGCGCGCGGACCGTCCTCGAGCTTGGCGCTGAACTCATCAGCTCCGACATAATTGCGTTCTACGAGTTGATCAAGAACGGGTTTGACGCAAACAGTCAAGCGGGGGTCGACATTGAATTTGATGTTGTTCTGACCCAGAACGACTACGTCCGAGCGTCTAGAAAAATTCGTGAGGCCGTCGACGAGGACGTGAGCCTCGAGCAACTCATTTCTAGTATCGAGGAAAGGTTTCTCGTCGGCGCCAGCGACCACGCCCGGCATACGTACCTGTCCGAGTTGCGCGCAGCCACTACGCTTGACGAGCTGCTCGTCGCGATGGAAAGGGCCCAGGAGAAGGCTAATTCGATTACGGTGTCTGACCGTGGGCACGGCATGTCGCGCGACGACCTGGTCAACAATTTCCTAGTGATCGGAACCCCGTCGCGCAAAGCCGGCGTGGACGTGGCTTTGAGGTCTGGGGAAGCGAACACGCCTTTTCTCGGAGAGAAGGGGATTGGCCGGCTCTCGGCAATGCGGCTGGGGGACAGGCTTCAGGTCACTACGAGTCGCGCCGGCGACAGGCATGAGAATGTTCTCGAGATCAACTGGAAAGACTTCGATCGACTAGACGCATTCATCGAGGAGATCCCAGTCGCACCTCGTACTGGCGTCCAGAAAAGTGACCGTAGTTCATCGGGGACTCGGATTCGAGTGTCCGACCTCTCCGGAAACTGGACGGCTGAAAAGGTCATACAGATGTGCAACGAGGAGTTCGGTCGTTTGACCGATCCTTTCGTCAACGCTCGAAGGCGTCCCCGTGTTGCAGTAGTTTGGAATGGAACACGTTTGGACATTCCGGCGATGCCGAGGACGCTGACTGATGCGGCCCATGCCCGCGTCGTGGGTAGTTACCGGGTTGTGGATGGGCAGCCGTTGCTCACTACAACCGTTGAGGTGCTCGATCTGGGATTTGAGCACCCCCCTGTTGCAGACTCCTTGACCCAAGAATTGGCCGACCTGCAGTCGACGCTGATTGGCAAGGGGGATGAGGTCTCTGATGCCGCACTGTTGACCGTGGGCGATTTCTCGTTCGAAATTCACTGGTTCAATCGGCGTCGGCTTTCGCGCGTCGACTCAGTGGGAGACGGCCGTGCTATTCGCGACCAGCAGGATCAGTGGTCCGGAATTCTGATGTTCCGTGATGGGTTCCGCGTCTTCCCTTACGGTGAGGAAGAAGACGATTGGCTCGAGTTGGATAGACGAGCGCTTCGACGCTCGGGTTACTCGCTCAACAAGACGCAGTTTGTCGGGCGCGTGAACATCTCACGTACGAAGAACCCTCAGTTGGTCGACCAAACAAATCGCGAGGGGCTGCGGGAGACTCCCGAACAACGCGTCCTGCTTGAGATTGTCCGCTACTCGATCCAAGATCGCCTCGGGATTGAAATGCGAGCTGTCGAGCGTGCCCACAAGAGCGCCAAGATCGACTTGTCGGAGGCGAAGAACCGCGTTGAGGAACTGCGCACTTCCGCCCGCGTCGCGGTCGGTCAGTTGCGAACCGTTACGCCGAAGGAGGGGCGGCAAGCGGTCATCCAGGTCGAACAGACTCTGCTTGAGCTCGATGAATTCGCGCGGGCTGCCCACGCGCGAATTGCCGAGGTCGAAAAGGAGAGTCGCCAGATGGTCGAGATGGCTGGCGTCGGCCTGATGGTGGAGGTAGTTGCACACGAACTAGCGCGCGCCACGCAGAATTCTCTTCGCGCGCTTGAGCGCTTGCGAGGCGCCGAGCTGCCCGAGAAGGTCGCCTCGCATCTCTCAACCCTGCGGGTCGAGATGATAAGCATCAGCAAGCGCGTTCGCGTTCTGGATCCCATGAGTGTTTCAGGCCGGCAGCGCCGCGAGGTGTTCTCCCTTGACGCTTTGGTCCGCGAGACGATGGATGCGCATGAGTCACAGTTCGCTCGCCACTCGGTTCGCGTCGAATTGGATCTGGACGCTGCTGTCCGCATCCGGGCGGTGAAAGGCATGATCGTGCAGATCCTGGAGAACCTGATCTCGAACTCTATTTACTGGATGGACATGCGATCCGAGAGGGAATCGCGCCATCGCCCGCTCATTAAGATTGCCGTTGAATCTAACCCTCCTACGCTCACCTTCGAAGATAATGGACGCGGGGTGTCGGCAGTTAATAGAGATAAGATCTTTCAGCCATTCTTCTCGCTCAAGGACACAAAGAGGAGGAGGGGGCTTGGTTTATTCATCGCCCGCGATGCTGCCGAGTACAACGGCGGTTCGTTGGAACTCTCGGAGGTCAAGAATTCTGAGACTGGGCGCCATCACAGATTCGTACTCACGCTACCTGGTGGTGATCGATGACGCTCGTGAATCAACTGCGAACATCTGGCATAGAAAAAGCGCTGATAGTAGACGACGTGTTCGACAGGGTGCCAACGGCGTCTGATCTACGTGACGGGCCGTGGTCGACGTTCTTCGATGATCTGACAGATGAGGATGACCGCCTATTGCGCGAGTTGTATCCCCAGTTTGCAGACGATGCCCACGATCCAGAAGCCCAGGACGAGTTCGTCAAGTTGGTGTGGTTGGAACGAGAGAGGTTGCAGAAGGATAACTGGGAGCAGCTTTTTCGTTCATACCTAGAGATCCAGGCTGGTGACCAGGAGTACGTCGATGCGCTCAAGTCGCAGTTGGAGACTTGGGGCCTGACGGTGGAGCAGCGCGGGCGGGACTTCGAGACGGCGGTCAGTGATGCTGACTTGGTGGTCATTGACCTCTACCTTGGTGCTAGTCAAGATGAAGAATCGTTCGAGCGGTCCCAGAGTTTGCTTCGGAACGCGGTCACGGCTCGGCATGAGCGACCGCCGTTGGTATTGCTCATGTCGCGAAGCGGGCGCCTGGAGTCCAAGAAGGACGACTTTCGCGACAGTGTAGGACTCGTAGACTCCGGTTTTAGAATCATTGAGAAGTCGGACATTGAGTCAACTCGTCTCGAGACACAGTTGGAACGGCTCGCTGTCAATTCCGAGGATACGCTGAAACTATCGCGGTTTCTATTCGAACTTGATTCCGGGATTCGCGACGCTGCCGACGAGGCAATAAGGTTGATGCGCAAAATCCGGCTATCGGACATCGGCCAAGTTCAGCAGCTCCTACTGGATGCAGAGGGTCAACCGGTCGGCAGTTACTTGGTCGACGTTTTCGACCGAGTTTTGCAATATGAGTTGGAGCGGCAGACGGGAATCATCGACGCAGCGGTTGCGATGAATGACTTTGCCACTGCAGAGCACCCTCCGCCGTATGTTGCTGGATCTACCGATTTGCAGCAGATCGTGGCGAGGACGCTAGCTCAGCACGTGAAGAGGTTGGAACTCCCAGGCTCGAAAAGCTCGCAGGTGGCTTTCGGTGACCTCCTCATTCCAAGCAAGAGCGCAGACCAGATCGATGCGGGCGGTGTCTTAGGTGATATCGTCGATCAAGACGTGCTTTTGGTAGTGACGCCGGCCTGTGATCTGCAACGCGACGACGTCCCACGAATCCTCCTGCTTGCGGGAGAGATTGTAAGCTTGGACCGCAGTACCTGGAAGTACACGAGTGGCGCGCGAACCGCAGCTGTGCGGATCAACGGCGAACTCGTGGGCGTGACGTGGTCAGTGAAACACCTCGAGAGCATTTCACGCCGACGCCTGGATGAGGCACTGGGCTCGGGCGCGCTTTCTATTGTGGCGCGACTGCGGGAGGCGCATGTCCTCGAACTGCAGCAAAAGGTTTTGGCTGATTTGGGTCGAGTCGGACAGATGTCCAACCTGCCTGCGACGTTCGCGGTTGAGCTAGAGGCATACTACGTGCAGGCTTCGGACTCAGCTGCTTTGCTGCCAGCGGCGAGTCTCGGGGATGGGGCGGTGTGTTTTGTCGGGCGAGACGATCGGGGGAACTCCCGCATGAGACTGGTTCTCACCGAGAATCAGTGCGATGACTTACAGGCTGCGGTGGACGACCTGACTGCCGATGATGTATCGCGGCATGTGCGGCGGTCGCTCGAAACTCTCAAAGGTGGCTCTCTGCGGAGGGCCATCTTTGCCGGTATCGAGCTCGGGAATGCGATCGACCTGAAGTTCCGTTCGGTCGGGTCGGTAGCCGATAACGTTGGAAAAGCAGTGCCTTTGGGCGTTGTTGCCTGGAACCAGGCGATTCCGGACGACGGTTCGGCGTTCGGTGATCACAAGGGGTGCTGCCTAGTTCTGGTGGTTCGCAATCTGGAGTCAGATCGCGCGGTGTCGAGTCGCGAGGCGGCTGGCCTTGCCGTTCCGGACGACGAGATCTCCAACTGAGCGTGTCTGTTGTGGCCAGGTTGACCGATCCTCGGGGCGGTACCCTGCTGTTATCTTGGGTTCTCGACCTCGCCTCCGACTACGGCGTTGATGGGGATGCACCTTTTCGGGCGAAGCAAGGTCAAGAAGAACCTGCTCTGGAAGTATGCGCAGATCAAGCAGAGGACACGTCTCGGCCGTGAGTATCGCGAGCCCGCACACCCCTCGCTTTGATGTGGCGCTGCACGGTGCGTGGCGCAAAGCCAAGCTGTCTGCCGACGGCAGCCATAGAGAGGCCGGTTCGGTAGAGACGGATCATCTGGTCGATGTCCTGCTCAGTGGGGCTCTGGAAGCGGGTGGCAATTCCCTGCCGCTTCAGGTGCGCCGAGACGGTGCGGCGGTCGATGCCGAACTGGGCCGCCAGTTCGTAGACAGTGGCACCCGATTGGTAGCTATCGACCAGGCGAGCGACCTGGTCTGCACCGAGCTGGATGGCACGCTTCGCTTGCCTGCGCTGCGTCGTAACGGGGGTCGCGCAACTGAGGTCAAGGTTGCGGTAGGCCCTGATGGCTCGCTCGAGTGGAGGTGGGGTCGGGTTGGACAACCATCCCGCGAGGACCACAGCAGCCCTCTGACACGACCGCCCGCCCGGGTTCCCGGGCGGGCGGTCGTGTGTTCTGGAGCCGGGTCGCATCTATCGGTCTCTCCTCAGGAGATGCCGGCGCGGATGGCGAGGATGGCCGCCTGCGTCCGGTCACGGCTCGACGTCTTGGAGAGCACGCTGGTGAGGTGAGTCTTCACGGTGTGCTCGGAGAGGGTCAGGTGCTCGGCGATCTCCTGGTTGCTGAGGCCCTTGCCGACCAGCGCGAGGATCTCCTGCTCGCGGGGCGTCAGGCGAAATGCCTGCAGTTGGACGGGATTCGGTGAAGGGAGCGCGCGCGCCTTGGCGAGGACAGCCCGGGTGACCTCCGGCGCCAGGACCGAGCGACCCTGGGCGACCTCTCGCACTGCCTGGACGAGCGTCGCCCTGCTGCTCCTCTTCAGCACGTATCCGTCGGCGCCGGCGGTGACCGCGTCGACGACCAGGGTGTCGCGGTCGAAGGTGGTCACGACGAGGACGGCCGGGCGACGGGGGCGGCGCGCCAGCTCGGCGAGTGTGGCGATCCCGTCCAGGACGGGCATGCGCAGGTCGAGCAACACCACGTCGATGCCTGCCCCGGCGTCCCATGCCTGCAGGAACTCCCAGCCGTTGGCGGCCTCGCAGACGACCTCGAGGTCGGGCTCGGCTCCGAGGATGAGGGAAAGCCCTTCTCGGACGAGGTCCTGGTCGTCGACGATGGCGATGCGGGTCACCGGGCGCTCCTCGGGAGGCGCACGTCGACGAGCGTGCCGACCCGCTGACCGGAGCTGAAGGTGGCGCGTCCGCCGAGCTGCTCGGCGCGCTCGCGGATGCCGCGGAGTCCGTTGCGGCGCTGCAGCTGGTCCGGCAGCCCCACGCCGTCGTCCTCGATCTCGACCAGCACGTGGGCGTCGACGTCGTGCACCCGCACCCTGACGTGCCCGGCTCCCGCGTGACGCATGACGTTGGTCAGTGCCTCCTGGGCGATGCGGTAGATGGCCGTGACGACGTCGGGATCCTCCGTGACGGTGGTGATCTCGACGTCCACCTGGACGCCGCCGGCGCGAAGAGGTGATGCGAGGGCGGAGTCGATCTGGTTCAGGTCGATCGGTTGTCGAGGGGGGGCCGGCGGGTTCACTTCGGACGCGTCGCGGAGGTCGAAGAGCACGGCGTCGAGCTCCGTGAGTGCCTGGCGTCCGAGATCCGCGATGGCGACGAGCGAGGTCTCGGCGTTCCGCACCTGACCCGCTTCGGCCTGGACGACGATCGCGCTGACGTGGTGACCGAGGGAGTCGTGCAGCTCTCGTGCGAGGTCGCTGCGCCTCTGCAGGTCGCGCTGCCGTGCTTCGTTGGCTCGTGCCTGACGTTCGAGCTCCCGCGACCGAGCGTCGAGGTCGCGCAGCGCGCCGACGAGCTTCCGTGCGGGGGCGATGAGCAGCACCAGGAGCGTCGCCGCTCCGATCGGCACCAGCGTTGCCGCGGGCTTCGCTTCGGGAAGCACCCCGGCCACCGCCGCGCCGAGTGCACCGGCGATGCACGCGAGGACCGGAGCGGTACGTCGGGTGCCCCGGGTCTCGTCAGCCGATGAGAGCACCAACAGCGCTGTGGCTGCGGGCCAGAACGAGAAGTACTCGCCACTGGTCATCGCGACGGCCACGCCGCCGCCCAACGCTGCAGCGGACGCCGACAACAGCCACCACCGCCGGAGGAGGAGGGCCGCCGTGGCGGAGAGGGCCACGATCGCCATGCCGCTGACCTGCACGGGCCCCGGACCGTTGAGCGACACGACGTACAGGGACACCACGGAGATCGCGAGTGCCCCAGCGGGCAGGGCCAGTCGTCCACCGACCGACCATCGAGCGGGGACCTCGTGTCCTCCCACGGCGTGCATGGATCGCAGTCTGGCGGAACGGACCTGCTGACGGAGCCCCGCGCGGCTGGTGGGCGTCGTCATCTGTCGGGATCTGGTACCGAGGTACCAGATCCCGGCTCGCTCTACGACCAGCTGGGTCCCAGAGATCAGACGCGGGTCCCATCCGCGCGAGGTGGCGCCTCGACAGGCTGAGTGCATGGCCACCTTCCTCGTTCCGCCGATGACCGCACCCTCCGTGAACGTCGACCTGGGACCGCCCCCCAGCGCCTTCCTGTCCGACGGCGTCGCCACGGTCGCCAACGCCGTGACGCTCGTCCGCACGGTTGCGGCGGTGGCCGTCGCTGCGATCGCCCTCACCCACTCCGAGCCCGTGCTCCTGGTCATCGCCTACGCCGTGTACTGGGTCGGGGACATGCTCGACGGCTGGACCGCGCGTCGGCTGCAGCAAGAGACGCGCCTCGGCGCCGTCTTCGACATCATCAGTGACCGCGCGTGCACCTCGGTGCTCTGCATCGGGGTGATCGTCGAGTACCCGCAGCTCGCCTTCGTCGTCGTGCCGTTCTTCCTGTCCTTCATGGTGCTGGACACGATCCTGTCGTTGGCCTTTCTGTGCTGGCCGATTGTCAGCCCCAACTACTTCGCGGCAGTCGACCGCACTGTCTACCGGCTGAACTGGTCGCCCGGGGCCAAGTGCCTCAACACAGCCGGCGTCGTGCTGCTTGTCGCGGTCGGAGCGACCTGGGTCGCCCTGGCGCTGGTGGTGGTGCTCATCGGAATGAAGAGCTGGTCGCTGGCACGGGTGCAGTCGATGCTTCGGGCAGCCGGAGCAGGTGGACCTTCTTGAGCGCGGTCATCGCCGTCCTGGTCGGCCTCACCGTCGGTGTCAGCTCCGCGCTGCTGCCGCTGGTCAACGCCGAGGTCTACGCCGCAGCCGCCACAGCTCGCCATCCCTGGGCGGTCATTCTCGTCGTCGTTGCGCTGGCCGTCGGACAGACCGGGGGCAAGGTGCTCCTGTTCGAGGCAGCACGGCGTGGCACCAGGCGGTTCAGAGCAGGCCCCCGACTCCAGGCGCTGACATCAGGCACGTGGGCCGACCGTGTTCAACGCGCTCTGTCCGAGCGGCGCACCGCACGCCCGCTCGTGCTCACCTCAGCCGCGATCGGACTGCCCCCGTTGGCTCTCGTGACTGTGGCCGCGGGTGCTGCTGGGCAGCCGGTCCGCGGCTTCGCGGTGCTGTGCTTCATCGGGCGGACCGCTCGATTCAGCGCGATCGCGGTTCCCGTGTTGATCGCCGTCACCTCGTCCTGACTCGCCGCGGCCCCGCGCTCCGCGGCGCCGAGCTCATCCACCTCGGCGCCGTGCCTGGTGGACGAGGTCGTGCACGACGAGGTCGTGTCGACGACCGCGCCGATCGGCGTGGACTTCAGCAACGCCCCGCACACCTGAAGGTTGAACGTTAGAGTTTCGCGCAGTGGTGCTGCTCGACCCGCCCGTCAAGCAACGGCGTTCTCGGGGTGACCAGCTCGTCAACAGAGGGGGCACCGTGTCCGGTGTCGACAGCACGACCAGCGACGCGATCACGTCGCCGCAACGTCTCGCCGACCTGGAGTCGTCAGGACTGCTCGACTCGCCCGTCGTCGAGGCCCTGGACGCCCTCACGGACGTGGCGCGCACCGCCCTGGGCGCCGACGCCACGGCGATGGTCACGGCGATCACCGCAGACCGGCAGATCGTCGTGAGCATGGCCGATGCGGATCCAGCGCGGGAGCAGCCCGACCCGGTTCCGCTCTCGGACTCGCTGTGCAAGCACGTCGTCATGACGGGGGAGCCCTACGTCGACGCCGACGTCGCCGCCGGTGCGGGCGACCCCGGCAAGTGGAGCCGCCTGGGCGTCGGTGCCTACGCGGGATTCCCGCTCCGAGGTCCGCAGGGCACGGTCCTGGGCGCTGTCTGCGTCGTCACGCCGCATCCGCGTGCGTGGACGCCCCTCGACCTCCAGGTCATGCGCTCGCTGGCCTCGGCGGCAGAGTTCGTCGTGGCGATGCTCGCGATGGCGCGGCACGAACGGCTGGCGCGGCTCAGCGGCGCCGTACCGCTGGAACCCCTGGCGCGGGTGCAGCACGGGCTGCGGACCCCCCTCACGAGCATCCTCGGGTTCCTCGAGCTGCTCATCGAGGGCAGCGTCGGCGCTGTCACGAGCGAGCAGCTCACGGCGCTGGAGTGCTGCCACCGGAACGCGCTGGAGCTGCGTGAGGCCGTCGACGTGCTGGCAACCCTCGGCGTCTGAGGGGCGCGCGGGAACGAGGTCTGGACACGGTGGCGTGGCGCGGCCTCGTGTGGTGGGGTTGCCCGGTCCGGTAGCGCTCTCACGTAGGGGGTCTCGTGCGCGGTCGACGTCGCGATGCGGGGCTCGCCCGAGGGGTGGCCGCCGTCGGTGTCGTGATCGCTGCTGCGGTCAGCCCCGGCGCCGTCGATGGTGCGTACGGCGACGACGACGTCGCCTTCCTGACCGACGTCCAGCAGGGGAGCGGTCTCCTGGTCGTCGTGCCACAGCACCTCCCGCACGGCTATGCCCTCGTGCGGAACGCCAGCGTGACGAAGATGAACGGCACCTGGACCGTCGAGCTGCGCTTCGCCGCGAGGGCCGAGGGCCCGCCCTTCGTGTCGGTGTGCGCCTCGGACGCGACCGACGTCTACGAGGCGTGTGCTCGGAGCCCGCAGCGGACCGACCGGGTGGTGAGGTCCGCGGACCGCCACGACACCGTGCTCATCCGGAGTACGGAACCGGCGTCGGCACTGCCCGTCGAGTGGTCCGCCGTGCGGCTCGTACCGATCCGCGAGCTCTGAGGGCAGCGACCCGGGGCAGGCGCGTCGGTGCCGGGTTCACGCGGGGATGCCTACGGTGTCGTGGCCGCGCGGAAGGTCGCGCGGCAGTTCGATGCAGCCCAGGTCGAGGAGCACCGATGCCCAGAGCAGCCCGCCTTGCGCTCCACGCTTGCCTGGTCGTCGTCCTCGGGCTGGTGGGGTACTTCCTGGGCAGGTCGGGCCCGTGGGGGTTCGCGGGTTTCCTGCTCATCATCGGTGCTGTCGTGGTGGCGGCGATCGTCGGTGCGTCGAAGCGCGCCAAGAGTGAGCAGCCCGACCGGGGATGAGTCCTGACAGCGTCGCGGGTCGGCCCCACCGCGACGGCGGGTCGCCGTTGCCGTTGCTGCACGGCGCGCTGGCGGGCCTCGTCGGCTTGCCGACCTGGGACGCGCGGATCGGGGTCGGGTCCTTCCTGCAGGTGGAGATCGGGCCACCGGCGCCACGCGCCCCGGGCGATCGGCGCGACCACGGCACGTACCACCTCTGGTTCTACGGATGTGGGTGGGAGATCCGCGCGGCCGGTCGCGTGGTCGCGACCTCCGACGACCCGCGTGAGCAGATGGCGAGCGGCGCAGACATCGTCTCGGGTGCGGCGGTCATCGAGGTACGCCTGGCCGGGCCCGCGATCCAGCTGGCGCTCGACAACGGCGTCGTCCTGTCCTCGCTGCCGCCGGAGGCGGAGGACAGGCCGCAGGGCGAGCAGGCCGACACCGAGGACGAGATGGCGGAGTGGATCCTGTACGCGCCGGGGATCGGCGCGCTGACGGTTAATGCGGACGGTTCCGTCACCACCGCCGGCGGTTGACCCCTCGGACCGCCCGTCCCTCCAGCCCGACGGAGCTCAGGCCCGGTGCCCGACCGCCCCACCCCGCCGCAGCCCCACGACCGCCGCGACGAGCAACGCGACGGCCGCGACCGCCGCTGCGACCACCACGGAGTCGGTCCCGTCCGACAGACCCGTCACGGCGATGCCGAGCAGCGCCCAGAGGCCGGCCGCGGCGTACGCGGCGAGACGCCCGACGAGCACCAGCGCCACCAGCGTGACGGTCGCGACGGCGACCACCGCGAGCTGCCAGCCGACGGCGTCCGCCTCGACGACGCCCCAGCCGACCAGCGCGGTCGAGAGGTTGAGGAAGAAGGCGGCGGAGACCCAGCCGGCGTACAGACCGAAGGCGATCCGCGTGAGCGTCCGGTGGCCACGGGGAGCCAGCTCGTCACCGGTGCGCGCCAGCGTCAGCACGCCGTCGACGGCGAAGCCGAACATGAGCGCGAGCGCCACGAACGTGGCGGTGCTGCTGTCGAGCGCGGCCATGAGGATCCACAGGGTGCCGCCCAGGTAGAGCCCGATCTGGTCGAGCTGCAGCCGCAGCGGCACGCGCCGGTCGCGCTTCACCATCGTCGAGACGGCCTGGATGATCGCCAGCGCGTAGATGACGCCCCAGATCGAGAACGCCCAGCCCACGGGGGTGATGAGCAGCTCCGCGCCGGACCCGCTGCCGGGGGAGGCGCCGGGTCCGCTGATCGTCGCGATCGGTGCGACCACCTGCAGCACCGCGGCGGCCAGCACCGCGTTGGCGAGCCGTCGCTGGCGGGGGTGCGGCCTCGAGCCGGTCTGCGTGCGCTCCATGCGATCGAGGTTACGGAGGCCGCCCACCCGACCAGGTGGGAGCGCGCTGCACGTGCCCGACGTGACGCGGTGGTTCGCTGAGCACCCGTCGGCTCAGCAGGTCACCGCACTGATCGGGCGCCGCCCGTCAGCGGTAGACGACGACCACCACGGCTGCGGCCACCGCCACGATCGCGACGGTTGCGGCGAGAGCGGGGCGTCCCTTGCGAGCGGCTACCACGGCGACGACGAGGACGACCACAGGAGGGCCAGCCACAGCTCGAGTGTCATGGGGTGCCTTCTACCAGCCAGCGCCCCCGCCCGTGGGGCGGAGCGAGGTCCGGACTAGACAGCGCTCAGCGTGATGTTCGTGCGGTGGGCTCGATGCGCTCGAGCTGCTGGGCTCCTGGGGCAGGGGGCCGTCGTACTCCTGCTAGTCGCTCTCGGGGAGCCAGGTCGGTCACCGTGTCGCTCCGCCGGCGGCGTCCCACCACCGCAGCACGCGCAGGGCGATGAGGGTCAGCCACGGGGAGGCCTCGCCCTTCGGCGCGTCGATGGGGAACCACTCCTCCCCCCGGTGCCGCCCCTCCGTCGTCCACCGTCCGTCCGGCCGCCGGGCCCTGCGCACATGCGCGACGGCCTCCCCGAGCCGGGGGTCGGGCGGGCGCCGGTCGTGCAGGGCCGCCGCGCGGAAGTGGTCGAGAGCGTTCAGCACGTTGTAGTAGGCCCGGAAGGGGTACAGCGCGGTGAACGCCCACGGCGCCACGGTCTCACCGGTCGACAGGCGGCGGTGGAGGCGTCGGGCCAAGAGGTACTCCTCGCCGGCGCGCCGCGCCGCGCGCACCCGCTCGTCGTCGCCGGTGACCACCGCGTGGTCGAGGAGGCCCTTGAGCACGTTGAGCGTCGAGTGGAACGAGCCTCTCGTCGAGCCCTCGACCCAGGCGCAGTTCCACCCGCCGTCCTCCATCTGGTGCTCGAGGAACCAGTCGATGATGCCGTCGACGTCCGCGCCGAGCCACAGCCCGTTGGAGAGCGTCCACGAGTTGATGCAGCAGTCGACCTCGCCGCCCCAGTAGGGCAGTCCTTCGTACTCCCAGCGACTGTTCGCCGCCAGCCGGTCCGCCGTGCCGTGGAGCGCTCCCGCGTCGACGCCCCACTCGCGCAGCGCGTTGAGCGACCACGTGGTAGCCGTCCACGGCTGTCCCTCGGTCTGGAAGCGGGCCTCGTCCATGTCGGCGGGGAAGAACGCGCCGCCCGCCCACTGACCGTCGTCGTCCTGCAGGGCGAGGAGGCGCGCGCCCCACCCCTCCGACTTAACCCGGCGCCGCGTCGCCTGCCACCGCTCCTCGGGCAGGTCGAGGACATCGCGCTCGACCTGCCACCGGAGGGCGGGATCGGTGTCGAGGAGCCAGAGGCGAGTCGCAGGGTCGATCTCCACCATGGCGCCGACGCTAGGTGACCGCGACGCCCGACGACACCCCCGTGGCTGCGTTCACGCCCGCTCGACGACCGCCTTGATCGCCGCCAGCGTCACCGGGATGCCCTCGCGCGCCATCTGCTCGCGCAGCTCGACCCCCGCGGGCCCGAACTTCTCGGTCACGAACTCCTGCCCGCGGGGCGTGAACTCCCACGACTCCGTGAGGCGCGAGCCGCCGTCGACCGGCTCGATCGTGTAGGCCCAGAACACCCGTCGGTCGTTCACGGCCCACCCGAAGGCCCGACCCGGGTCCGCGACGACGACCTCGGAGCGCGTCTCCCACGTTCGGTCGGGCGTCTCGTTGCGGCCGGTGAAGTGCGCCCCGACCCGTGGTCCGTCACCCTCGTCCCACCAGCAGGCGCGGCAGACGGGGGACTACTCGCCGGTGCGGGTGACGTCGGAGACGACGTCCCACACCTCCTCCGGCGAGGCCGCGACGACGATCGATTCCGAGAAGGTGCGCGAGGACGTCATGACCGCGAGTCTGCACCCTCAAGGCCCCGCGGGGGGTCAGGCGGGCTTCACCGCCAGCACCGGCACGTCGGCGCCGAGCAGCACCCGCTGCGCGACCGAGCCGAGCACGAGCTTCCCGACGGGGGAGCGACGCCGCAGGCCGACGACGATCACCGTCGCAGCCGCTTTCTCGGCGGCCTCCAGGACGGCCTCGGCGACGTCCGGCGCCATGACGCGGTGCACCTCGTGGTCGATCCCCGACGCGGCGAGGTCCCGCTCGAGCGCGGTGACCTCCCCGTCGTCGGCGAACCGCTGGTCGACGAGGGCGTCGCCCCGCGTCGCGTTGACCGCCACGATCCGCGCCGAGCGGCGACGGGCCTCGACGATGCCGTGCTCCAGCGCGGCGTGGCCGAAGTCGTCCGGCGTGTAGGCGATGAGCACGGTCTCGGTCGTCATCGGACGGTCTCCTTCTCGGTGGGCTCGTCGGCGGCGGGGGTCTCGACCGCCGCCTCGGTGGGGGTACGGCGCGGGCGCACCCGCCCCAGCACCAGCGGCACCACGACGAGCAGCACGATCACGGCGTAGACCACGACCGCCAGCGGCTCGTCCACGAGCCCGGCGGGGTCGCCGCCGGAGATCGCCAGCGCCTCGCGCATCTTCGTCTCCATCAGCGGGCCGAGGATGACGCCGAGGATGAGGGGCAGCACCGGCAGCCCGAAGCGGCGCATCGCCAGGCCGAGCAGGCCGAAGACGAGCAGCAGGAACAGGTCGAACGGCTGCTGGTTCGCCGTGTAGGCACCCAGCGAGGCGAAGAAGAGGATGCCCGCGTAGAGGTAGGGCCGCGGGATCCGCAGCAGCTTCGCCCACAGCGGCGCCAGCGGCAGGTTGAGCACGAGCAGCAGCGTGTTGCCGATGAGCAGGCTGGCGAGCAGCGTCCACACCAGGTCCGGGTGCTCGGTCATGAGCTGCGGGCCGGGCTGGATGCCGTAGCCCTGCAGCGCCGCCAGCATGATCGTCGCGGTCGCGGTGACCGGCAGGCCGAGCGCGAGCAGCGGCACGAACGTGCCCGCGGCCGAGGCGTTGTTGGCGGCCTCCGGACCGGCGACGCCCTCGATGGCGCCGTTGCCGAACTCGTGGCCCCGCTTCGCGAGGCGCTTCTCCAGCACGTACGAGAGGAAGGTCGGCGTCTCCGCACCACCCGCCGGCACGGCGCCGAACGGGAAGCCCAGGGCGGTGCCGCGCAGCCACGGCTTCCACGAGCGGCCCCAGTCGTCGCGGCCCATCCACGGGCGGCCGACGGGGATGACGGACAGCGGACGGCGACGGAGGTGGGCGGCGACCCAGAGGGCCTCGCCGAGGGCGAAGATGCCGACCGCGACGACGACGATGTCGAGCCGGTCCGCCAGCAGCGGCTGGTCGAAGGACAGGCGCGGCTGGCCGGTGTTCATGTCGAGCCCGACGAGCCCGATCGTGAGGCCGATGAAGAGCGCGATGAAGCCGCGCAGCCGGGACGAGCCGAGCACGCTGGTCACGAGCACCATCGCCATCAGCATGATCGCGAGGTAGGACGGCGCACCGATCTTCACGGCCACCCCGGCCAGCGCCGGGGCGAAGAACACGACGAGCATCGTGCCGATCGTGCCGGCGATGAACGAGCCGATGGCGGCGGTGGCGAGCGCCTGGGCGGCCCGTCCCTTCTTCGCCATCTTGTTGCCCTCGAGCGCCGTCATCACCGAGGCGGACTCACCAGGGGTGTTGAGCAGGATCGAGGTGGTGGACCCTCCGTACATGCCGCCGTAGTAGATGCCGGCGAACATGATGAAGGCCTGGGTCGGCTCGAGGCCGAAGGTGACGGGCAGCAGCAGGGCGACCGCCATGGCGGGGCCGATGCCGGGGAGCACGCCGACGAACGTGCCGAGCAGCACGCCGATCGCGGCCCACATGAGGTTCTCGGGCGTGATGGCCGTGGCGAGGCCGTCCGCGAGGAGTGACAGGGAGTCCATGACGCGCCTTTCAGAGGATCCCGTCGAGGACACCCGGCGTGAGCGGGATGCCGAGACCGACGTAGAAGCCGTACCAGCTGCCGACCGCGAGGACGACGCCGATGAGGAGGTCGCGCACGTAGGTGCGCGAGCCGAGCGACCAGGTGGCGCCGGCGAAGAGGATCGCGCCCGAGACGGCCCAGCCGAGCCAGTCGACGGTCGCGATGGTGAGCACGAGCACGCCGACGAGCTTCGCGACGGTCAGCCAGTCGGAGCGCTGCGTGAGGTCGACGTCCTCCCCGTCCTCCGGGGTGGGTACGTCGCCGCGCAGGGCCGCGAGGCCGAGCAGGACCCCGAGGCCGACGAGCACGGAGCCGATGACGTACGGGAACGCCTTGGGCCCGACGGGGTCGGCGAACCCGACGACGAGCGTGGAGGCGTCGTAGACGGTGTAGGCGCCGATGACGACGAGCGCCGCGGCGAGGCCGAGCTGGGCCAGGTCGCGCTCGCGCTCGGGAGCGGGTGGCGGGGTGCCCTCGACCGCGGGGGCGGTGGTGGCCGGCCGGACCGGCTCGGTGGGGGTGGTGGTCATCGCGGGCTCGTTCCTCCGAGGGCGTCGGGGCAGGGGTGGTGCGACGGGGCGTGGGGGTCGGGGGTCACGACAGGTTCAGCCCGAGCTCGTCGAGGGTGCCGGCCACGCGGGCGTCCTCCTCGGTGAGGAACTGCTCGAACTCGTCACCGGTCTGCAGCGCGTCGATCCAGCCGTTGTCGGCCATCGCCTGCTGCCACTCGTCGGTCTCGTGCATCTCGACCACGAGCTCGATGAGCCGGTCGCGGGCCTCGTCCGAGATGCCGGGCGGGGCCAGCACGCCGCGCCAGTTGTTGAAGACGAGGTCGACGCCGGACTCGGTGACGGTCGGCACGTCGGAGAGGACGTCGTTGGCGAGGCGCTCCTCGCCGGAGACGGCCAGCGCGCGCAGGTCGCCCGAGGCGATCTGGCCCTCGAACTCGCCCAGGCCGGAGAAGCCGACCTGGATCTTGTCGCCCAGCAGGGCGGAGGTGAGGGGGCCGCCGCCGTCGTAGACGACGTAGCGGACGTCCTTGGGGTCGATCCCTGCCGCCTGCGCGAGCAGCATCGGGAAGAGGTGGTCGGGGCCACCGACGGACGAGCCGCCACCCACGACGATGGACCCCGGGTCGGCGCGCCAGGCCTCGATGAAGTCGTCGAACGTCGCGTAGGGCGAGCCCGCCGGCACGAGGACGCCCTCCTGGTCCTCGATGAGCTTGGCGATGGGCGTCGCGTCCTGGGGCCGGACGTCGTTGCCGTTGGAGTAGAGGGAGCCGACGACGCCGAGGCCCATGTACATCATCAGGTGCTCGTCGCCCTCGGCGTTCATGAGCCGGGACATGGCCACGGAGCCGCCCGCGCCGATGATGTTGTTGATCTCGAAGTCGCCGTCGGTCAGGTCGTTGCGCTCCATGGCCGCCACGGCGGCCCGGCCGGTCTGGTCGTAACCTCCACCGGGGCTGTTCGGGATGTAGACCGTGTAGTCGTCCCCGGAGCCACCGCGGGTGACCCCGCAGGCGCTCGCCAGCGCCGCCACCATCACGCCGGCGACGGTCGCGCCGGTGATGCGGGTGAGCCGCGACGTACGGGAGAATGGCTGCTTCATGTGGTGATCGTCACCCTGCTTGTGGGCGGCGTCACGCTTAGGCGCGTAACGGAGGTTTCGGAACTTGTGGTCACCCGCGGTCGGCGCGCGCCGTCCCCGTCTCACGCTCGCCGGGCAGTTCCTCGTGCTGCAGCTCAGCGTGCTCGTGATGGTGCTGGGGGTCGCGGGGTTCGTGACGCTGCAGCAGACCGAGACCTCGTTCCGCGACGAGCGCGGCAGCCGCCTGCGGCAGGCCGCCGAGAGCCTCGCCAACACGGCCGTCGTGCGCGACGAGCTGCAGGAGCGCTACCCGGCGACGGAGGCCCTGGCGTCCTACGCCACCGAGGTGCAGAACCGACTCGGCGCCGACGCGGTCTACCTCACCGACGCGGACGGCCGGCAGGTGATCGGGCCCGACCCGACGCTCGAGGACGAGCAGATCGACCTCGGTGACCGCTCGATCCTGCAGGGCCGGGTCTGGAGCGGCGACGTCGACGAGCGCGACCGGCACTCCCTGGCCGCCCTCGTGCCGGTGCTCGACGACGACGGCGCGCTCGTCGGCATCGTCATGGTCGCGGAGACCTATCCCTCGTGGTCGCAGCTCGTCGAGCGCTCGGTGCCCGACCTCCTCGTCTTCCTGGGCCTCGGCCTCGCGCTCGGTGGCGTCGGGTCGTTCGTGCTGTCGCGGCTGATCAAGCGGCGTACCCGCGGCCTGGAGCCCGCCGAGATCTCCGCCCTCGCCGACCAGCGGGAGGCGCTGCTCCACTCCCTCCGCGAAGGGTTGGTGGGGGTCGCGGCCGACGGCCGGGTGACCGTCGTCAACGACACCGCCCGCGCGCTGCTGGGGCTGGCGGAGGTCGGTCCGGACGACCGTCTCGCCGACCTCGACCTGCCGCCCGAGGTGGCCGAGCTGCTCGCCGCGGACGAGCCCGAGGAGGAGGTCGAGGACGCCCTCCTCGTCATCGGCGGACGCGTCCTCGTCGTCAACCGCCGCCGGGTGCGCGGCTCCGGGGCGACCGGCGGCGTGGTCGTCACGCTCCGCGACCACACCGAGCTCCTCGCGCTGCGCAGCGAGCTGCGGGAGCGGGAGTCCGTGACGGAGACGCTCCGCGCGCAGACCCACGAGTTCTCCAACCGGCTCCACACGATCTCGGGGCTGCTGCAGCTGGAGGAGTACGACGAGGCCTCGGCCGCCATCGGCACCATCGTGCGGCGCCAGGCGGAGATCAGCGACGGCGTGCGCGCCCGGGTCGAGGACCCCCAGGTCGCCGCGCTCCTCGTCGCGAAGGTGAGCGTCGCGGCGGAGCGCGGGCTGCCCATCGAGGTGGTCGACACCGCCGGGGCGGGACCGCTGCCGCGGCTCGACCCCGACCTCGCCGCCGACGTCGCCACGGTGCTGGGCAACCTCGTCGACAACGCCGTCGACGCCGTCGTCGCCGCCCGCGCGACGGGGGCGGGACCCCGTCCGGCGGACGTCGTCGAGGTGCGGCTCCGGTACGACGCGGGAGCGGCCTGGGTCGAGGTCGGCGACACCGGCGCGGGGATCGCGCCGGCCGACCGCGCGCGGATCTTCGACCGGGGCTGGTCCACCAAGCCCGGCGGGGTCGGCGGGCGGGGGATCGGCCTCGCCCTCGTGCGCCAGGTCTGCCAGCGCCGGGGCGGCGAGGTGGCGGTCGGGTCGCGTCCGGGGGGCGGCGCGGTGTTCACTGCTCGCATGCCCGGCCGTCCGCACCCCGACGTCGAGGACGGCGCCCGTGCCTGATGCCGCCGCGGACCTGCGCGTCCTCGTCGTCGACGACGACTTCATGGTCGCCTCGATCCACACCCGCTTCGTCGAGCGGGCGCCCGGCTTCACCCCGGTCGGCGTCGCCGCCACCGCGCGGGCGGCGCTCGAGGAGATCGAGCGGCTGCACCCCGACCTCGTGCTGCTCGACGTGCACCTGCCCGACGCCTCCGGCATCGACGTGCTCCGCCGTCTCCGCGGCGCGGGCAACGAGGTCGGCGTCATCATGGTGACCGCGGCGCGCGAGGCCGAGACCGTCCGGGCGGCGGCCGCGGCCGGAGCGGCGCACTACCTCGTCAAGCCGTTCGAGCGCAGCGACCTCGAGACCCGGCTCGAGGGCTTCCGCCGCAGCCGCGCCGCGCTCGCGGCGATCGACACCGACGAGGCCTCGGCCGCCCGCGCGACGCAGGACGCGATCGACGCCGTCTTCGCCCCCGCCCCGGGGGCCCGGGCCGCCTTGCCGAAGGGCCTCTCCGTCGAGACCGCCGGTGCCGTGGCGTCCGCCCTGGCCGGCGGCGAGGAGCTCTCCGCCAGCGACGTCGCCGACCGGATCGGCGTCTCCCGGGTGAGTGCCCGGCGCTACCTCGAGCACTTCGTCGAGACGGGCCGGCTCACGGCGCGGCTGCAGTACGGCGGCACGGGACGCCCCGTGCGGTTGTACCGGCGCGAGGACTGAACCCGGCGTCGGCGGTCTCTCAGGAGGTGGGGGCCACGTGTCCCCGCCGCGCCCACTCGGCCGCGATCAGCTCGTAGGACCGCACCCGGTCGGCGTGGGCGTGCGTCATCGTCGTGATGGCGATCTCGTCGGCGCCCGTCGCCCCGACGACCTGCTCGAGCCGGTCGGCCACCTCGCCCGGGTCGCCGACGAGCTGGGTGCGGACGCGGTCGTCGACCAGGGCGGCGTCCTCGTCGCCGAGCCGCAGTGCGGGCACCTCCGCGTCGGACGGGTAGGGGATCGCGCCCTCGCCCGCGCGGATGCTGCGCACCCACGGCCCGTAGCCCGCTGCCAGGCGCTGGGCCTCGGCCGACGTCGGTGCGGCGACGGCGTCGACCGAGACCGCGACGTACGGCGCCGCCCGCTTCTCGGACGGGCGGAACGCGGCGCGGTAGGCCTCCACGGCATCGACCACGGTGGCGGGGGAGTGGTGGTAGCTGGCCACGAACGGGAGGCCGCGCGCACCGGCCACGGACGCGCTCGTGCCGGCGGACGCGCCGAGCACCCACAGGTCCACGTCGGCGCCCTCCCCGGGGGCGGCGGTCAACCGGCGGCCCTCGGCGTCGGTCACGGAGCCCTCCAGCAGCGCGACCACCTCGTCGAGCTGCTCGTCGTACGGCGGCGCCCACGCCCCCGGCTGCTGCAGCAGGTCGAGGGTCGCCCGGAGGCGGGCGAGGGTGCCGGGCCCGGGCGTGTACGGCGCGGGGAGCAGCAACCCGTTGGCCGTGCGGGTCTCGGTCGTGTGCCGGGCGGGCGCCCGGCCGAGGGCGTGCGACGGTCCGCCGGGCTGCTCCGTGCCCGGCGCAGGTCGCGACGGCGAGCGACCGATGCCGAGGTCGAGGCGACCGCCGAAGGCGGCGGCGAGCAGGCCGAACTCCTCGACCGTGGCGAGCGGGGTGCGGTGCCCGATCTGGACACCGGCCGAGCCCAGCCGGATGTGGGAGGTGACGGGCCCGACGAGGGCGATGGTGACCGCCGGCGAGGACCCCAGCACGCCCGGGTTCAGGTGGTGCTCGGCGAACCAGAGCCGTCGGTAGCCCGCGGCCTCCACCGCCACCGCCAGCGACCGGGCGTTGGCGAGCACGGTCGCGTCGTCGTCCCCGCTGCTGCGCGGCAGGAGGTCGAGCACGGTGAGGTGGACGGTCACGGGTGGCTCCTCACGGGGTGGCTCCTCACGGGCGGCTCAGCCGGCAGGCCGAGGTTCTCGCGGAGCGTGCGACCCGTGTACGACGCGGGCACCGACCCCCGCTCCTGCAGCAGGGGCACGACCCGTTCGGCGAGCTCGTCGAGCCCGCCGGGACTGAGGTGGGGGACGAGGATGAACCCGTCCGCCGCACCGGTCTGCACCCGGTGGTCGATCTGCTCCGCGATCTCGGCGGCCGTGCCGACGAAGGTCTGGCGGGCGCTGACCTCGACCACGAGGTCACGGAGCGAGAGCCCCTTCGCCGCGGCGAGCTCCCGCCACTCCCGCACCTGCGCGACGACATCGACCGTGGGGACGACCTGGCCCTGCACCAGCAGCGGGTCCTCCGGCTCCGGGAGCGGCTCGACGTCGGGCAGCGGGCCGTCGGGGTCGTAGCCCGAGAGGTCGCGGTTGTAGAAGCGCTCGAGGAACTGCAGGGCCGTCGCACCGCTGACCTGCGCGCGTCGCACCTCGGCGGCGTGCCGCTCGGCCTCCTCCGTGGTGTCGCCGAGCGCGAAGGTCGCGGCGGGCAGGATCAGCAGGTGGTCGGGGTCGCGGCCGGCGGCCGCCGCCCGCCCCTTGAGGTCGGCGGAGAACGCCCTCGCCTCGTCGAGCCCCCGCGCGAGCGTGAAGATCCCGTCGGCGTGCGTCGCCCCGAAGGCGCGGCCCGCGTCGGAGTCACCGGCCTGCAGCACCACGGGCTCGACCTGGGGACTGCGGGGCAGGGGGAAGTGGCCCTCCACGTCGAAGTGCCGGCCCCGGTGGGAGAACGCCCCGACCTCCACGTCCCGCACGAACCGGGCCCCGTCGGTGTCCGCGACCAGGTCGTCGACGCCCCACGAGCGCCACAGCGACCGCACGACCGTGACGAACTCGGCGGCGCGGTCGTAGCGGTCGGCGCGGTCGAGGAACCCGCCGCGGCGGAAGTTCGCCCCGGTGAACGCGTCGGGCGAGGTCACCGCGTTCCAGCCCGCGCGGCCCCCGGACAGGTGGTCGAGCGTGGCGAGCTGCCGGGCCACCTCGTAGGGCTCGTTGTAGGTCGTCGTCAGCGTCCCGACGAGCCCGAGGTGCTCCGTCACCGCCGACAGCGCTGCGAGGACGGCGAGCGTGTCGGGCCGACCGACGACGTCGAGGTCGTGGATGCGGCCCTTCTTCTCCCGCAGGCGCAGGCCCTCGGCGAGGAAGAAGAAGTCGAAGCGGCTCCGCTCGGCCGTGCGGGCCATGTGCACGAAGCTGGAGAAGTCGATGTGGCTGCCCGAGGCGGGGTCGCTCCACACGCTCGTGGCGTTCACGCCGGGGAAGTGGGCACCGAGGCGCACCTGGCGGCGCCCCGGCGGCCGACGCTCGGCCGGGCGCTCCGCACCGGCGCTCACGAGGCGTCCTCCCGCGTCGGGGCGGCGTAGCGCGACCGCGGGCGCTCCAGACCGAGCCGCTCGCGCAGGGTGAGGACGGGCCGCCCGGCGTCGACGAGGTGCGGCAGCACGTGCTCGAGGAGCAGCGGGAGGTCGACCGCGTGCTCCGCCGGCCGCAGCCGCAGCCCGTCGAGACCGGCCGCGCGCCAGGTGTCCGCCCGAGCCAGCAGGTCGACGGGGGTGCCCACGACGACAACGGCGTCCGAGCGCCACGCGCCGCCGCCCGGGTGGGCGAGCGCGTCGAGCTCCGCGAGGCGTCGGGTCGCCTCCTCGCGGGTCGCGCCGAGCACGACGTCGACCTCGCCCAGCACGCGCAGCGGTGGCTCCGCGCGCCCGGCCGCGGCCTCCGCCGCGCGCACGCGGGCGACGGAGCCGGCCGCGTCGTCGCCCGGGTACGGCGCGTCCGGGGTCACCAGCACCACGTCCGCCGCCGCCGCGGCGAGCGCGAACGCGCGCGGGTCGTGAGCGAGCACCAGCACCGGGGGACGGCCCTGGGGTGAGCGCGGCACGATCGAGGGACCCTTCACCGCGAGGTGGTCCCCCACGAAGTCGATGTGGTGCAGCCGGTCCCGGTCGACGAAGCGTCCCGTCGTCGCGTCACGGATCTCGGCGTCGTCCTCCCAGCTGTCCCACAGGCGACCGAGCACCTCGGCGACCTCGCCCGCGTCGGCGAACACCTCGTCCCGCGCGGCGAGCGAGAGGGGGGCGTCGCGGGTCGCGGTCTCGAGCGGCGGGAGGTCCCGCCGACCCAGCAGGCGCGCCCGGGTGCGCGTGGCGTCCGCCCGGAGCCGCACCCCGGCGCGACCGAGCGAGGCGTGGTCGAGGGTGGCCACGGCGGTGGCGACGTGGAACGGCTCGGTGTGCGTGGTGACGACGCTCGGGACGAGCGCCACCCGACGGGTCGACGGGGCGAGCGCGCTCGCGAGGAGCACCGGCTCCGGCGCCACGCGCAGTCGGTCCGCGCGCGCCGCGGGCTCGCCGTACCCGTCGCCGGGGATCCCGAACGGGTCCTCCCAGGTGACGACGTCGACGCCGGCGTCGTCGAGCGGCAGCACGAGGTCGCGCCAGTACGCCGCGGTCGCCGACCGCCGCGCCTCCTCGGGGCTCCGTCGCCAGGCGCCGGGGTGCCACCCGACGCCGTCCAGCGCCACGGCGACCACGGGAGTGCCCACCGGGTCGCTCACCGGTGCTCCTGCGGTGTCACCAGCACGAGGCTCGTCGTCGTGCGGAGCGCGAACCCGAGGTGCTCGTACAGCCGGATCGCCCGCCTGTTGTCGGCGCCGGTGTGCAGCAGCACCCGCTCTCCGCGCGCGACCACCCCCGCGGCGACCGCGGCCACGAGGCGCGCGGCGTACCCCCGGCCCTGCCAGGCCGGGTCGGTGCAGACCGCGCTGATCTCGGTCCATCCCGCGGGGTGCAGGCGCTCGCCCGCCATGGCGACCAGGGTGCCGTCGGGGGCGTGCAGCCCGAGGTAGGTGCCGAGCGTGGCGGTGCGCGGCAGGAACGGGCCGGGACGGGTGCGGGAGGTCAGGTCGAGCATGGCGGCCACGTCCGCGGGGTCGTCGGCGTCGAGGCGCCGCAGGTCCCCGGTCGTGCCCGGGTCGAGGGGACGGGTCGCGACGAGCTGGACCCCTGGGACGTGCTCGACGAGCTGCCAGCCCGGCGCGGCGACGACCCCCGGTCCCGTCACCACCACCGCGTCGCCCTCCGGGACGAGGCCCGCGAGCGCGTCCCAGCAGCGGGCGTCCAGCGGGTCCTCGAGGCCGGCGAACGGCGAGACGTCGGGCGCGTAGCGGCGCGCCGGGCCGTCGCCGACGGCCAGCGCGGCATGGGGGCCGGTGAGCGATGCCCAGGCCGGGTTGTCGAGCAACGCCAGCCCCGGCGCGGGCGCGGCGGTGGGGGAGGACACGACTGCCAGCCTAGGTCGATCCGGAAACTACGCATTGGGCGTCCCGAGTCGTGGTGCGCCGACGGCGGCGGTCCGACGGTGCCGGGCCTCGGCGTCATCCGAACAGGCGACGCACCCGCGAGTCCGTTGTCGCCGACCCGCCCGGTCCCTAGGGTGCTGCAATGAGGATCTCGGGCGTCCGGTTCGGTAGTCGTCGCATCGTCCCAACCGTCGCGCGCGGCGCCACCGGGGCGGTGGTGGGCGTCTCCCTCGCCGCCTTCGTGCTCGGCTCCGCGCCGACGTACGCCGCCCCGCCCGTCGCCGTGGCCACCGCGGCTCCCGCCGCCCCGGCCGCGGAACCGGCCGCGGAGCCGGCCGACGAGCCGGCCGACGAGCCGTCGACGGAGCCCACCGACGAGCCGTCGACGCCGACGTCCGAGCCGACCGGGGAGCCGTCGGCGCCCACGAGCCCGAGCCCCAGCAGCCCGACGACCCCGCCCCCGAGCCCGAGCACCCCGCCGAGCACCCCGCCGAGCACCCCGCCGACGACGCCCGACGCCGACCCGGAGGCCGAGCCGACCGCGGACACGATCGCCACCTCGATCGCGGTGGCCGGACCCGCGTCGTACCGGGGGGAGTTCGTCGACGTCCGGATCGCGGTGACCGACGCGAACGGCCAGCCGGTCGCGGGCGTTCCGCTCACGGCGCAGCGCTACGGCTACAGGACCTGGATGCCCCTGCCCGACCTCGTCACCGGCAGCGACGGCACCGCCTACGCCACGATCCAGATGTCGAAGTGGCGCATCGACAACCGGGTGCGCGTCCAGTTCGCCGGCAACGCCACCTACGGCGCGTCGACCGGTGAGGGTGCCGTGACGATGAAGATGCGGGAGGCGGTCGTCCACCTCGAGGTGAAGGGCAGCTCGGTCCGTGACGAGCACCCCTACCGCCTGTGGATGGCCGTCACCGACGAGGTGGGCAACGTCGTGACCGGCAAGCTCGAGGTGCAGGTCGACGACGGCTCCGGCACGAAGATCCTCACCCGGGTCTCCCTCGACGCGCAGGGCAAGGCGCGGCTCGACGTCTACCCGCGCAAGGGCTCGAAGTACCGCGCGATCTTCCGCACCGAGGAGTGGATCTACCAGGGCACCAGCCCGAGCCGCTACGTGAGCGTGCTGCCCTACACGAACCCGGTCGCGCTGCCCGCGGGCGCGCCGAAGCCGTCGGTCGACACCCGCGCGCTCACGCCCGCGCGGGCGACCGTGGCGGGCGCGTTCCCGCAGGTGCTGACCATCCCGAACAACATCTGGAACCACATGGTGGGGCGCAGCTGGCGCAGCGGCTGCCCGGTCGGTCGCGCCGACCTCCGCCTGGTGCGGGTCAACTACATCGGCTTCGACGGCTTCCGCTACCGCGGCGAGATGGTCGTCCACAAGTCGGTCGCGACCCGCACTGCGAACGCGTTCGCCGCGATGCACAACTCCGGGATCCCGATCCGCCTGATGATCCGCGTCGACTGGTTCGGCTACAGCTCGACGGTCCGCGGCGCCGACGACTACCGGTCGATGGCCGCCGACAACACCTCGGCGTTCAACTGCCGCGACGTGGTCGGCAAGCCGGGCAGGCGCTCCCCGCACTCCTACGGCCGCTCGATCGACATCAACCCGTGGGAGAACCCCTACCACTCGGCCCGCGGCGTCGTGCCCAACACGTGGTGGGTCAGCCGGTCGCACCCGCAGGTCGCGTGGCGCAGCTCCGGCCACACGGTGGTGAAGCTGCTGGCGCGCTACGGCATCCGCTGGACCTACGGGCTCAGCGACAAGCACCACTTCGACGCGTGAGCGACTGCGTCTTCTGCGGCATCGTCGCCGGCACGACCGAGGCCGACGTGGTGCACGCCGACGACGCGCTCGTCGCCTTCCTCGACCAGCGTCCGGTGTTCAAGGGCCACGTGCTGCTGGTGCCGCGCACGCACGTCGTGACGCTCGACGAGCTGCCCGCCGGGCTGCGCGACCCGTTCCTCGCCACCGCGCAGCGCCTCTGCCGCGCGGTGGTGGAGGGACTGGGTGCGCAGGGCTCGTTCGTCGCCGTCAACAACACGGTCAGCCAGTCGGTGCCGCACCTCCACCTCCACGTGGTGCCGCGCACGAAGGGGGACGGGCTGCGGGGCTTCTTCTGGCCCCGCACGAAGTACGCCGCGGGCGAGCGCGCGGCGTACGCCGAACGGCTCCGCGTGGCCCTCGAAGACGACCGGCCGAGCGATCGGTAGGGTGTGCCGCATGGGTCGATTCGACGGACGAGTAGCAGTCATCACGGGCGCGGCACGAGGCATCGGCTTCGGCACCGCCCAGCGGTTCGCGAGCGAGGGCGCCTCCGTGGCGATCCTCGACCTCGACGAGGCCTCGGCGGCCGACGCCGCGGGCCGCCTCGAGCTCGCCGACGGTGCGAAGGCGATCGGCATCGGTGCCGACGTCAGCGACAAGGCATCGGTGGACGCCGCCGTCGAGCGCGTGGTCACCGAGCTGGGCGGGATCCACGTCCTCGTCAACAACGCGGGCGTCACGCGCGACAACCTGCTCCACAAGATGACCGAGGCCGACTGGGACATCGTCATGGGCGTCCACCTCAAGGGTGCGTTCCTCATGACGCAGGCGGCGCAGCGGCACTTCACCGAGCAGAAGTACGGCAAGGTCGTCTGCCTCTCCAGCGTCTCGGCGCTCGGCAACCGCGGCCAGGCGAACTACTCGGCGGCCAAGATGGGCGTGCAGGGCTTCGTGCGCACGCTCGGCATCGAGCTGGGCCGCTTCGGCATCAACGTCAACGCGGTCGCCCCGGGCTTCATCGCCACCGAGATGACGGACGCGACGGCCGCCCGCGTGAAGATGAGCGTCGAGGACTTCCGCGCCGCCGCGGCCGAGCACAACCCCGTCAAGCGGGTCGGCTTCCCCGAGGACATCGCCGCGGCGGTCGCCTTCCTCGCGAGCGACGAGGCGTCCTACATCACCGGCCAGACGCTGTACGTCGACGGCGGCTCCACGCTCGTCTGACCGCAGGTCCGGCCGACCGGCGCCCTCGTCCCGCGCGCCTCCACCGCCCCGCCCCCGTGCATCGGCAGACTCCGCCGGTGACCGGACGGTGAGGAGCGGCGGATGCGTGGGACGAGGGCGGATCGGGTGCGGGCAGGGCTCGTGTCGACCGCGGTGACGGGGCTGCTGCTGAGCGGGTGCTCGTCGGAGTTCGACTCCGCCGCACCCGAGACGGAGGAGCCGGCGGCGAGCGCGTCGACGTCCGCCGCGCCCACGACGTGGCCCTACCTGGGCACCCCGCTGGCCGGCGGCGACGCGACGCAGCCCGTCCTGGTCGTCAAGATCGACAACACGTCCCGGGCGGCGCCCCAGGAGGGCCTCGGCCAGGCGGACCTCGTCGTCGAGGAGCTCGTCGAGGGCGGCTCGACGCGGCTCGCGGCCTTCTTCCAGTCCGCCTACCCCGACGAGGTCGGTCCCGTCCGCTCGATGCGGGCCACCGACATCGGCATCGTGCCGTCGGACGGCAGCACCACCATCGTCACGAGCGGCGCCGCCCAGCGCACGATCGCGCGCATCGACGAGGCCGGCATCCCCTTCGTCGAGGAGGGCGCGCCGGGCTTCTCGCGCGCCGCGGACCGCGCGGTGCCCTACAACCTCGTCGCCGACCTCACCGAGATCGAGCCGACGGCCGCCGGCGGCGACCGACCGGCCGACTACCTCGCCTGGGGCGAGAGCGACGCGTACGCCGCGGGCACGCCCGCCACGGAGATCGACGTGCGCTTCTCGCCCGACCACACGACGTCGTGGGAGCTCGACGGGGAGCAGTACGTCGTCGACGACGCGTTCAGCGCGGACGGCGACGGGTTCAGCGCGGACACGGTGCTGGCGCTCGAGGTCGACGTCGTCGACGCGGGCTACCTCGACCCGGCCGGCAACCCGGTGCCCGAGTCGGTGCTCGAGGGCAGCGGCACCGCGACGGTCGTCCACGGTGGCCGGGCGGTCGCCGCCACCTGGACCAAGGCGTCCCCGTCCGCCTCGCTGGCGCTGACGACGAGCGACGGTGCCGTGCTCACCGTGCCGCCGGGCCGCACCTGGATCGAGCTGGTGCCGAGCGGCACCGGGAGCGTCGACGTCGGCTGAGGGTCGATCGAGGGCCGACCGAGGGCCGGCGCGTCCGGCGTCAGTCCTGCGGTTCGTCCGCGGACGCCGGGATGGGGGACGGGGCCGCGGGGTCGGCGAGCTCGTCCGCCGTCGGCAGGCCGACGCCTGCCTCGCGCAGCAGCTGCATGCCGCTGATGAGGTAGCCGAAGGCGATCTCCACCCGGCGGCTGGCGTCGGTGGGCTCGTCGCTCTCCGCGACGACCTCGCCGGCGGCCGCGAGGGCGCCGAAGAGGATGCGGCTGAAGGTGGACACGAGGCCCGCGTCGACGGGCCGGTCGCGGTCGACGAGGAGCTGGTCCACGAGGTCGTGGACGACCGCGAGGCTCGACCGCTCGCCCTGCTCGCGCACGCCCTCGTGGCCGAGCACCGTGGGCGCCTCCTGCACGACGACGCGCCGGTAGCCGGGCTGCTGCACGACGTCGACGAAGGCGCGCAGGCCGGCGACGGCCTTGTCCCAGGGATCGCGGTGCGCCTTCATCGCCGCCTGGATCACGCGCACGGCCTCGCCCTCGACCCGCTCGAAGACCGCCTCGAACAGGGCGCGCTTGCCGTTGAAGTGGTGGTAGAGCGCACCCTTGGTGACCTCGGCGCCGGCCACGATCGCGTCCAGCGAGGTGCCCGTGTAGCCGTCCTCGGTGAAGAGGCGCTCCGCGACGTCCACCAGCGCGCGCTTGGTCGCGGCCGAGAACTGGGCGCGCCGACCCGCTCCGGGCACGGAGGGCAGTCCGCCCCGCAGGAGCTTGGAGGCGGCGGACGCTTTCGAGGACGGCTTCGACATCGCGGCCCAGCATAGGGAGGTGGCGCGATCAGGTGGTGCGCGCCACGTGGGCGAGGTCACGGGTGTAGTGGCTTCGGTGCAGGCAACCGGTTCCGCATACTCGGAGTACGTACCGGGAGTACGTACCGCGGGTACGCACCACGGACGAGTTCGACCCACCGAAGGAGACCACCCATGACCTGGACGACGTACCACCGTCGCGGCGAGGTTCTGAGCAACGTGATCGCGGCCGCGAACATGCGCGGGGACGGGCTGCTCCCGACCGACGTCGAGGGCGTCCGTGCGGTCTTCCGCGACGAGCTCGACCTGCTCGGCGCCCTCCAGCTGCGCTGGCACACCCGCCTGTCCGGGCGCATCGACGGCGTGCTGGGCCGGCAGCCGCTGGACCTGGAGGCCGCCGTGGTCGACGCCTGGGTGGCGACGGCCGCCCAGATGCCCGGCGTCCGGGCCGTCCTCGACCACGCGCTCGCCGAGGGCGTGGACCCGGAGGCCGACCGTCTGCTCGGCAACGCGGTCGCCAAGGAGCGCATGATGCTGGCCGCGATGGCCGGCCGCTCCAGCTACGACGACGAGGCCGCCGTGGCGGTCGGTGCGAGCATCGAGGACCGTGCGCGCGCGGCCTGGGCGGTCGCGGGCTCGACGGTCGACGGCGGCCGCGCGACCGGTCACTGGCGCGCCACCACCCTGATCGACCGCCTGCGTTCGGCGCTCGCCTCCTGAGCGGGTCGAGCCCGCGCCGGGGCGCGGGGCATCATGGACCCATGGCCCCGCTCCACTCCGGCATGCTCCTGGTCGCCGCCCCGGAGCTGCAGGACCCGAACTTCGAGCAGTCCGTCGTGCTGCTCCTCGACGCCGACGACGAGGGCGCGCTGGGCGTGATCCTCAACCGGCCCTCGCCGGTGCTCGTCGCCGACGTGCTCGAGGGGTGGCGCGACCTGGCGGTCGAGCCGGACGTGCTCTTCCAGGGCGGCCCCGTCTCCGTCGACGGGGCGCTCGCCCTGGCCCGCCCCACCGATCCGGGGACCCCGCCCGTCGGCTTCCGCGAGGTCGTCGACGGTCTCGGGGTGCTCGACCTCGACACGCCGGTGGAGCTGGTGGCCGACGGTCTCGCCGGCCTCCGTGTCTTCGTCGGGTACGCCGGCTGGGGACCCGGCCAGCTCGAGGACGAGGTGGCCGAGGGCAGCTGGTACGTGGTGCCCGGGCACATCGGCGACGTCTTCGCGCTCGACCCCGCGGAGCTGCGGCGGGACGTGCTGCGGCGGCAGCCGGGCTCCCTCGCCTGGGTCTCCACGCGCCCCGTGGACCCGTCCCAGAACTGATCCGGCCGTGCCGCTCGGGGACGGCCCGCGGTCGTCCCCGGGCGCCCGCCGACGAATCGCGGGTGTCGGCGGGGCGCCGTAGACTCGTCGACCGTGAGCACGCGCATCGGATTCTCTCCCGACACGAGTGGCGGCACGAGCGTCATCGAGGACCGGCGGACGGTCCCGACCGACGAGGGCGACCACGAGCGCTTCAGCCACTACGTGCCGAAGGACAAGCTCACCGAGGCGATGGTCATGGGCACGCCCGTGATCGCGCTGTGCGGCAAGGTCTGGGTGCCGAGCCGCGCGCCGGAGAAGTACCCGGTGTGCCCGGACTGCAAGGAGATCTGGGAGTCCATGGGGGACGACGCCGGCTCGGGCGACAAGGCGTGACGCGGCCCCCCGCGCACACCGGGGCCGAGCAGCCCACCACCGTCGACCTCTCGCCCGCGTGGCCCGACCGCGCGGCGTGGGGCACGGCCACGTCGCTCCGCGCCTGGCAGCAGGCCGCCATGCGGCAGTACCTCGAGGAGGCCCCCAAGGACTTCCTCGTCGTCGCGACCCCCGGCGCGGGCAAGACGACCTTCGCGCTCTCCGTCGCCAAGGAGCTCCTCGACCGCCGCATCATCGACCGCCTCACGATCGTCGCGCCCACCGAGCACCTCAAGGTGCAGTGGGCCGCGGCCGCCGCGAAGGTCGGGATCCCCGTCGACCCCGCGTACGCCGCCGGCCAGGGCCGCACGTCGAAGGAGTACGTCGGGATCGCCGTGACCTACGCCGGGGTGTCGGTCAACCCGCTGGCGATGCGCATCCGCACGGAGCGGTTCCGCACGATGGTCATCCTCGACGAGATCCACCACGCGGGCGACGCCAAGTCGTGGGGCGAGGGCGTGATGGAGGCGTTCGGCCCCGCCTCGCGGCGCCTCGCCCTCACCGGCACGCCGTTCCGCTCCGACATCAACCCCATCCCGTTCGTCCGCTACGTCGACGGGCCCGACGGCGTGCCCCGCTCGGCCGCCGACTTCACCTACGGCTACCAGCACGCGCTGGCCGACCACGTCGTGCGACCGGTGCTGTTCCTGGCCTACTCGGGCGAGATGCAGTGGCGCACGAAGGCCGGCGACGAGCTGACCGCGCGCCTGGGCGAGCCCCTGACGAAGGATATGACGGCGCACGCGCTGCGCACGGCGCTCGACCCCAAGGGGTCGTGGATGCCGTCGGTGCTCGAGGCCGCCGACAAGCGGCTGTCCGAGGTGCGTCGCCACGTCCCCGACGCGGGAGCGCTGGTCATCGCGACCGACCAGGACTCGGCGCGTGCCTACGCCAAGCTGATCAAGGACATCACCGGCGAGTCGGCGACGCTCGTGCTCAGCGACGAGAAGGCGGCGTCGAAGCGCATCTCGGAGTTCGCCGAGAACGACAGCCGGTGGATGGTGGCGGTCCGCATGGTGTCCGAGGGTGTCGACGTGCCCCGTCTCGCGGTCGGCGTGTGGGCGACGACGACGTCCACGCCCCTGTTCTTCGCCCAGGCGGTGGGGCGCTTCGTGCGCGCCCGCAAGCGCGGCGAGACCGCGTCGGTCTTCCTGCCGTCGGTGCCCCGGCTGCTCGAGTTCGCCTCCGAGCTGGAGGTCCAGCGCGACCACGTGCTGGGGCGTGCCGTGAAGGACGAGGACGACATCTTCGCCGCCGAGGAGGACCTGCTCGCGCAGGCCAACGCGACCGAGGGGGCGTCGGACGAGGAGCTCGGCAACTTCGAGTCGCTCGGCTCGGCGGCGGTGTTCGACCGGGTGCTCTACGACGGCGGCGAGTTCGGCCACGAGGGCGAGGTGAGCGTCGGCTCCGAGGAGGAGATGGACTTCCTCGGCATCCCGGGCCTCCTCGACGCCGACCAGGTGCGGGACCTCCTGCAGACGCGCCAGAGCGAGCGGGCGCAGAAGAAGCGTGACGCGGCGGCCACGCGGCCCGCGTCCGACCCGCCCGCGCCGCGCGCCGAGGCCACCGCCCACGAGCAGCTGGCGGTGCTGCGACGTGAGCTCAACGGGCTCGTGGCGGCGTGGAACCACCGCACCGGCCAGCCGCACGGCGTCACCCACGCCGCGCTGCGCAAGGAGTGCGGCGGTCCGCCCGCCGCGGTCGCGACGGCCGAGCAGCTGCGCGCACGCATCGACAAGATCCGCGACTGGGCGGTCCAGCGACGTACGTGACGGAGGTCGGCCGGTGTCGAGCCGGGGTCAGGCCGGGATCAGGCCGGGGACGCCGGCCGGGCGCCCGGGCCGATCTCCAGCACCGTCTGCCGGGGATCGGGCAGGTGGTGGCCCTCCGAGCAGACCGGCACCACGTCGACGCTGCCGCCGCACTCGCGGTGGCGGAACTCGATCGGCGGCCCGGCCTCGTCGGCCAGGTGCCGGTCGCCCCACCGCGTGAGCGCGATGAGCGCGGGCTGCAGGTCGAGGCCCCTCGGGGTCAGCCGGTACTCGTGACGCACCCGGGCCCCCGGGTCCTGGTAGGGCTCCCGCGCGAGCAGGCCGGCGTCGACGAGGTTGCCGAGGCGGTCGGTGAGCACCTGGCGGGGGATGCCGGTGTGCTGCCGGATGTCCTCGAACCGGCGGACGCCGATGAACACCTCGCGCAGCACGACGAGCGTCCACCGCTCGCCCAGCACCTGCATGGCGCGCACGAGCGAGCAGTTGTCGGTGGTGTAGTCGAGGACGGCGGGCCGGGGCACGGCGTCCATCCTACGGCCTGGGTCTGATTGACAGACGCAGGTTGGCCTGCTTGCCTGTGTCCATGAACCAGACCCAGCCCCCCGTCGCCGCCCTGGACGGTCTCGCCCAGCTGCGGGCGATGGCCGACGGCCGGGTCCCGCCCGCGCCCGTGGCGGTCACCCTGGGCATGCAGGACTTCGCGGTGCCGGAGGTCGGACGGGTGAGCGTCGAGCTCGTGCCCGACCCCGCGCGTCACGACAACCCCCTGGGGACGGTGCACGGCGGCGTGCTCTCCACCCTGCTCGACACGGTCTGCGGGTGCGCGGTCCACTCGACGCTCGCGGCGGGGGAGACCTACACGTCGCTCGACCTGACCGTGAAGTTCCTGCGCCCCGCGACGGCGGCCTCCGGGGTGCTGCGGGCGGAGGGCACCGTCCTCCAACGCGGCCGACGCACGGCCCTCGCCGAGGGGCGCCTCACGGACGCGGCCGGACGCCTCGTCGCCTACGCCACGTCGAGCTGCATGATCTTCGCCTGACCGCGGAACCTGACCGGGACGGCGGCCGTCCTAGGGTGGTACGACGTCGCCTGACGCCCCCGATCCAGGAGCTGATCTCGGATGTTCCTCCACCGCACCCTCCCGCTCTCCGCCCTCGCCGTCGGCCTCGTGCTCGCGCTCGGCGCCTGCGGCTCGGCGGACGACCCGGCCGAGCCCGGCGCCGCCGACTCGAGCCCGCCGGACGCGAGCGGGGGCACGCCCCAGAGCCCCACTCTCTCCGACGCCCCGACGGTCAGCCCGTCGGACGGCCCCTCGGAGGGGGAGGGCCCGGACGGCGGGGCCGACGAGGTGCTGGCCGGCGCCATCGCCGACCTCGCCGAGCGGGAGAGCGTCCCGACCGGCGAGGTCGTGGTGGTGAGCGACGCCGCGGTGCAGTGGCGCAGCGGCGCGCTCGGTTGCCCGGAGCCTGGCATGAACTACACCCAGGCCATCACCCCCGGCCGGCAGATCCTGCTCGAGGTGGCCGGCGAGACGTTCGCCTACCACGCGGCCACGACCGGACCCGCGGCGTACTGCGTCAACCCCGAGGAGCCGGCCTCCGAGTAGACCGGCCCCGTCCCTGGGGTCGGTCGGGTCAGTCGGCGTCGCCGACGGCGATCGCCGCCGCCTCGCCCTCGCTGTGGCTGGCCGGGGCGCCGTGCAGGGCACGGTTCACGGTGCGCGCGCCGGCGAGCGCCACGACGACACCGACGGCGACGGCCGCCGCGCCGAACCAGAACGGGGCGTGCACGTCGACGTGCTCGGCGAGCTTCAGCGCGACGAACGGGCCGACGGCGCCGCCGGTGAACCGCACGAACGAGTACGCCGCGGAGGCGACCGGCCGCTCCACCGGGGCCGCACCCATGACGGCCTCGGTCACCAGCGTGTTGTTGACGCCGAGGAAGGCGCCCGCGAGCACGATGCCGAGGGCCACCACGGCCTCGGTCTCGGCGAGCAGCGCCATGACGGCGAGGTCGAGCGCGAACAGCGCCAGGCAGGCGATCATCGAGGGCAGGGTGCCGAAGCGGCGCTGCAGCCGCGGGGCCACCACGACCGAGGTGATCGCGAGCAGCACGCCCCAGCCGAAGAACGTCCAGCCGACCTGCATGATGTCGAACGACGGCAGCGCGAACGGCCCGGCCGCCATGAGGGTGAAGAAGCCGAGGTTGTAGAACACCGCGACGAGCGCGAGCAGCAGCAGCGCGGGGTGACGGAGGGCGCGGAACGGGTCGGCCAGCGAGGTGCGCCGGCCGGTCGGCGGCGTCGCGGGCAGGAACACGGCCGTGGCGGCGACCGCGATCGCCATCAGCACCGAGACGCCGAAGAACGGGCCGCGCCACGAGATGCCGCCGAGCAGCCCGCCGAGGAGCGGTCCGGAGGCGATGCCCAGGCCGAGCGCCGCCTCGAAGAGGATGATGGCGCTGGCCAGCGAGCCGGTCGACGCGCTCACGATGGTCGAGAGCGCGGTCGCGATGAAGAGCGCGTTGCCGAGGCCCCAGCCGGCGCGGAAGCCGATGACGGCCCCCACGGAGCCGGACGCCCCGGCGAGCGCGGCGAACACGATGATGAGCACGAGCCCGGTGAGCAGGGTGCGCTTGGCGCCGATGCGGCTCGACACCACGCCCGTGACGAGCATCGCGACGCCCATGACGGCCATGTAGCTCGTGAACAGCAGCGACACCTGGCTCGGCGTGGCCTCGAGCTGGGCCGCGATCTCCTTGAGGATCGGGTCGACGAGACCGATCCCCATGAAGGCGATCACGCAGGCGAACGCCACGGCCCAGACCGCGCGCGGCTGGCGCCAGGGGGAGGCGGGTGGGGAGGCGGGCGCAGCGGTGGGGGTCGCTCCCGGGGTGGTCCGGGCGGCGAGGTCGGTCATGCGGTTCCTTCCGTGAGGGCGCGGAGCAGGTCGACCGCCCGCGCGAGGTCGTCGGGGGAGTGCCGGCCCGCGGCCACCAGGCGGTCGCGCACCAGCGCGGCGTTGCGACGGCGCTGCTCGGCGAGGGTGCTGCGACCGGCCGGCGTCAGCCCGAGCAGCGTCGAGCGCGCGTCGTCGGGGTGCGGCGTGCGCTGCACCCAGCCCTGGCGGACGAGCCCCCGCACCGCGGCCGTGGCGGTCGGTTGCGAGGTGCCGTCGAGCTCGGCGACGCGGCCGACGGTGATCGGGCCGTGGTCGTCGAGCATCGCGAGCACCCGCAGCGCGGGCGCGACCTGCGGCGAGCTGCGGCGGACCTGGCGCACGAGGCGGCTGGCAGCCGTGACCAGCTCGCCCGCGAGCCGCGTGACGTCGGCGTCGACATCGGTGGTGGGGGTGGACGGGGGCACGAGCTCGACGCTACATAGTTTGCCTATGCAAGTAAATGCCACAGGCATGTGACGATGCCGTCATGCCGACGTACGTCGCGTTCCTGCGCGCGATCAACCTGGGTCCGCGGAACACGTACCCGATGGCCGAGCTGCGGGCCGCGCTCGAGGGCGCGGGGTTCGCGGACGTCGCCACCTACATCCAGACCGGGAACGTGCGGCTGAGCACCCCCGCCCGCTCCGTCGCCCGGCTCACGGAACGCCTGGAGTCCGTCGTCGCCGCCGACCGGGGCTTCCCGCTCGACGTCGTGGTGCTGACCCCGGCCGAGCTCCAGACGGCCGCGGCTGCGGGGGAGGAGCGGCTGGCCGCCGTCCGTGCGGAGGTGGGCGAGGAGCAGGTGCACGGCCAGTACGTCACGTTCCTGCGCGACCTGCCCGCACCCGACGCGGTCGCGCGCCTCGACGCCCTCGTCGAGGCCGGAGCGGGCCCGGCTCTCCGTGGTCGGCCGCGCCGCCCACCTCACGCTCCTCGAGGGCTACCAGCAGGCCCGGCTCGACAACAACCGCATCGAGAAGGTGCTCGGCGTGCGCGGCACGAACCGCAACCTCACGGTCGTGCGCCGCCTCGCGGCGGACTGGACGTGAGGGGGCCGGCAGCCTCCTCCGTTGCCGCCGATAAATCCCTTGAGGGGTCCGGGACACCGGCGTACCGTCTTCTGCACACGGGAAAGGAGGTGGTCCGAGGAATGAGTTCTTCTAGGACGCGTGAGGTGGCTGCCCGCTAGCAGCTCCGCCGCCGACGGCGTCGAGCCGCTGGCAATCCAAGGGCAGTCACCCGGCCCGCAGGTGCTCCGGACATGTCCGCCGGAGACGGCGCGAGGAGTCTCGACTCCACGCACCACGCCTGCGGGCCGTTCCCATTTCCGGGGGGCCGAGCGACTACGGTCGCCCCATGTCTCCCCGGCGGCCCATCGCCGAGCTCGTCGGCAGCGACGAGCTGGCTCGCGTGCTCGACCTGCTCGAGCTCGTCACCTCGGAGGGGGACCTCGACGAGGCGCTCGACGCGATCGTCGAGACGGCCTGCGAGCTGACCGGCGCGGCGTACGGCGTGCTGGCCGTGCTCGACGCCGAGGGCCGCATGCGGGACTTCCACTTCCACGGCCTGGAGGACCGCGAGGTCGACGCGATGGGCGACCTCCCGGAGGGGCGCGGCGTGCTCGCCGAGGTGCTGGCGTCGCTCGGACCGATGCGGCGGGAGCAGGTGAGCGGCCGCCTGGAGGCGGAGGCGCTGCCACCGGGCCACCCCGAGATCGACCGCTTCATCGGCGTGCCGGTCCGCCACGCCGGGCGGTCGCTGGGCACGCTCTTCCTCGGCGACGGTCCGGGCCACCGTCCGTTCACGCCCACCGACGAGCACGTCCTGGAGTGGCTGGCCGAGCGGGCCGCGCAGGTGCTGGCGCTCGCCGAGGCCCGAGCACGTGCCGAGCGCCGCGAGGAGTGGCTGCGCGTCTTCCAGCGCTCCGTGGAGCTGCTGGAGCCCCCCATCGACCGCGGTGTCGCGCTCACGCACGTCGCCGAGCTCGTCGGGTGGATGTTCCACGCGCGGGCGGTCGTGCTCGCCCACCTCGTCGACGACCACATCGAGCTCGTCGCCGAGGACCCCGCCGCGGACCTGCCCGGCAAGCTCGGCGACCGCGACGCGATGCGGGAGCGGCTGGCGCCCGGCACCCCGGTGCACACCGCGGTCAAGGCGGCCTTCACCGACCGCCGAGCGCGGGTCTCGCAGACCGGCCGCTCGCTCGTCGTCATCGTGCCGTTCCCCCTGCGGCTGACCGAGCGGCTCGTGATCGGCGTCGTGCTGCGCCGCGACGCGCACCCGCCCGACCAGGCCGAGCTCGAGCTCCTCACCTCCTTCGCCAACCAGGCGACGACCTCCATCGACCGCCTCGAGGGGCTCGCGGAGCGCCAGGAGCTCATGGTGCTGGCCGACCGCGAGCGCATCGCCCGCGACCTCCACGACGTGGTGATCCAGCGTCTGTTCGCGACCGGCCTGCAGCTGCAGGGCCTGCGCCGCCACCTGCCCGCGACGGAGCAGCCCCGGTTCGACGTCGTCGTGCGCGACCTCGACCAGACGATCCGCGACATCCGCACCACGATCTTCGAGCTCTCCCGCCTGCGGGGGCGCTCCCTGCGGGCGGAGGTGCGCCAGCTCGTGGCGGAGTACGCCGAGCCGCTCGGCTTCCGCGCCACCGTCGACCTCCAGGGCCCGCTCGACACGACCGTGCCCGACCGGATCAGCGACTACCTGCTCGCGACCCTGCGCGAGGCGCTGTCCAACGTGGTCCGCCACGCGGCGGCGACGGGCGTGGAGGTCGGGCTCGCCGTGGGCGCCGACGGGGTGGTGCTGCGGGTCGCCGACGACGGGCGGGGCCTCGCCGCCCCGGGCGTCGAGAGCGGGCTCGTCAACGTGCGCCGCCGGGCGCGTGACCTCGGTGGCGACGTGCGGATCACGGGCACCCCCGGGGAGGGCACCACCCTCGAGTGGGTCGTGCCCCTCCCGGACTGACGGGAGCCGGGCCCCGCGTGGTGCGGGGGCCCGGCTCCCGGGTGGCCGGCTCGGGGGTGGCGCCAGGGCTCAGCCCAGCGGGTCGACCTCGGCGTGGTCGCCGACCGTGGCAGCCAGGAGCCCCAGGTGGTGGCGCGCGTCGCCCAGCAGGTGGTCGAGCGTCGTGAGGTGGGCCGTGTAGCTGCCCACGCTGTACTCCGCCGTCATGCCGATGCCGCCGTGCAGCTGGATGGCCTCCTGGCCGACCAGCCGGCCCGCCTTCGAGGCCTGGGCCCACGCCCGGGCGGCGGCCGTGGCGCGCTCCGTGGCCGACGTGTCCGGATCGGCGTGCACCATCGCCGCCCAGAGGGCCAGGCTGCGGGCGAGCTCGACCGCGACGTAGAGGTCCGCCGCCCGGAAGGTCAGCGCTTGGAAGCGCTTGAGCGGCACGCCGAACTGCTCGCGGCTGTTGAGGTAGCCCGCCGTCGTCTCGAGCGCGACCTGCATCGCGCCCACCGCCTGCTGCGCGGCGGCGACGCGGGCAGCGTCGTAGGCCGCGGCGATCGCCGTCGCCTGGTCCTGGCCGGCCTCACCGAGCGGGGTCGCGGGCGCGCCGTCGAGCGTGATGCGCGCGGCGCGGGAGCCGTCGGGTGCGCGGTAGCCGCTGCGGGTGACGCCGTCACCGTCGGCGACCACCGTGAAGAGGCCGGTGCCGCCGTCGGGCAGCGCTGCGGAGACCACGAGCACGTCCGCCTCGGCGCCCTGGGGCACCGGCTCCTTGACGCCCGTCAGGCGCCAGCCGCCGTCGCCCTGTTCGGCGCTCACGCCGGTCGCGGTCGCCGTCCACCGGGCGCCGGGCTCCGCGTGGGCGAGGGCGACCAGCGACGCGCCGGAGGCGAGACCGCCCAGCAGGTCGGCGCGCTGCTCGGCCGTGCCGACGGCGGCCACGAGGCCACCGGCGAGCACCACGGAGGTGAGGAACGGCTCGGGGGCGATGACGCGCCCGACCTCCTCGGCCACCACGGCGACCTCCACCGGTCCGGCGCCCATCCCGCCGTCGTCCTCCGCGAAGGGGAGGCCGAGCAGCCCCATCTCGGCCATGCGCGACCACGTGTCGCGGTCGAAGCCGGGGGCGTCGGCGACGGTGCCCCGCCGCGTCTCGAAGTCCGCGTAGCGCTTGCGGAGCAGTCCGCGCGCGGCCTCGCGCAGCGCCTGCTGCTCCTCGTCGAGCTCGAAGTCCATCGTGCTGCCTCTCTCTACAGACCCAGGATGGTGCCGGCGATGATCTGGCGCTGCACCTCGTTGGAGCCGCCGTAAATCGACGCCTTTCGGAGGTTCAGGTAGGTCGGCGTGCTGCGGCGTGCCCACACGGGCAGGTCGCTGTCGGCCTCGCTCGTGCCGAACGCCAGGGCACCGGGCCCGGCCAGGTCGACGACCAGTTCGGAGACCGCCTGCTGCAGCTCGGTGCCCCGCAGCTTGAGCACGGAGCTCGCCGGGTGGGGCTTGCCGTCGGCGGAGTTCGCGACCACCCGCAGCGCGGTCAGCTCGAGCGCCATCAGCTCGTTCTCGAGCTCCGCGATCCGCACCGCGACATGGGGGTCGTCGAGGAGCGTGCCCTCGCCGGAGCGCGTCGCCGCCGCCCACTCCTTCGCCTGGGCCAGCACGCGCTTCGTCGCGCCGACCGGCGCGACGCCCACCCGCTCGTTGCCGAGCAGGAACTTCGCCTGCGTCCACCCCGAGTCCACCTCGCCCACGAGGTTCTCGCCGGGGACGCGCACGTCGGTGAACCACACCTCGTTGACCTCGTGGCCGCCGTCGATCAGCTCGATCGGACGCACCTCGACGCCGGGCGTGCGCATGTCGATGAGGAGCATCGAGATGCCGGCCTGCTTCTTCACGTCGGGGTTGGTGCGCACGAGCGTGAAGATCCAGTCGCCCCACTGGCCCAGCGTCGTCCAGGTCTTCTGGCCGTTGACGATCCAGTCGTCGCCGTCGCGCACCGCTGCGGTGCGCAGGGAGGCGAGGTCCGAGCCGGCGCCGGGCTCCGAGAAGCCCTGACTCCAGAAGATGTCGACGTTGGCCGTCGGCGGCAGGAAGCGCTCCTTCTGCTCCTGGCTGCCGAACGTCGCGATGACCGGCCCGATCATCGAGGCGTTGAACGCGAGCGGCGGCGGGACGCAGGCGCGCTGCATCTCCTCGTGCCACAGGTGGCGGCGCAGCGGGCTCCAGTCCTTGCCGCCCCACTCGACGGGCCAGTGCGGGACCGCCAGCCCGGCGGCGTTGAGCGTGCGGTGGGTCGCGACGATCTGGTCCTTCGTGAGCTCGCCGCGATCCCGCACCGTGGCGCGGACGCCCTCGTCCACCTCGGTGGTGAAGAACGTGCGGAGCTCGGCGCGGAACGCCTCGTCCTCCTCCGACAGCTGCAGCCGCATGGGACCTCCTCGTCGACCGGGCGCGTCTCGCCCCTATGGCTCCGGTCACGTTACCCCTGGGTACCGACAACGTGGTGTGACGGTCCCCGCCCGGTGCCGTACAGTCCTCCACCGAAGGGGAGTAGCCCGGCCGACGCGAGTCGGCAGGGGCGGTCGACATACTGGCGACCACGACGACGTGGGAGCCCGGCCGTCCCGCCCGAGCGCCCGTGACGGAGACGTCGCGGACCGCCCGCGGTGGACGAGACCTTCGACCAGTGGACGTTGCTGGTCGAGGCCTCGCCCTGCCCGGCGGACGCTCTCGTCCAGCATGACGAGAGGAACCGCCCCCATGACCATCGCCGAGATCTTCGTCCTCGGTTTCGCCCTCGCCATGGACGCCGTCGCCGTGTCCGTCGCCCAGGGCATGCGCATGCGCCACCCCCGCTGGCGCGACGCGCTCCTCCTCGCGGGCGCGTTCGGCGTGTTCCAGGCGGCCATGCCCCTCGGCGGCTGGGTGCTCTCCTTCTGGTTCGCCGGCGTCGTCAGCGCCGTCGCGCCCTGGATCGCGTTCGCCCTCCTCGCCGTGCTCGGCGGCATGATGCTCCGCGAGGCCTTCTCCGACGAGGAGGACGACGACGCCGCCGGTGGGGCGGACGCGGCCGGCGCCGGTGGTACGCCGGGGACCCGCGTCGCGTCGTACGCGCCTGTCACGCTCGCCGTGGTGCTCCCGCTCGCGGTCGCCACCTCGATCGACGCCGCCGCGGTCGGGGTGACCTTCGGCGTGCTCAGCCTCGGTGTCGGCGAGGTGCTCGTGGCCGTGGCGATCATCGGCGTCGTCACCGCCGCCCTCTCGCTCGCCGCCGTCTTCGTGGGCGCCCGGGTCGGTGAGCGGCTCGGCCAGTGGGCCGAGGTGGTCGGCGGCGTGATCCTGGTGCTGATCGGCCTGCGGATCCTGCTCGCCCACCTCGGCGTGCTGGGCTGACGGCCCCCGCTCGACTGGTCTGGACCGACCGGGTCCGTCCCCCGTGTTCGGGGGACGGGCGGGGTGTCTCCGCTGTCCACTGGGTCGGTCGATCAACGGAAGTGGGGACCCGGTGGAGCAGTACGACATGACCCGGCGAAGCGGGCCGGCGCCCGCCCGCGGGTTCTGGACCCGACGTCGGACCGGCGTCGCCGCGGCCGTCGGAGCGTTCCTGCTCGGGACGGTCGTCGGGACCGCGGGTGCCGGTGCGGACGACGAGGCGCTGGCCGCGGCGACGACCGAGGGCCGCACCGCTGCCGAGGCGGCAGCCCAGGACGCCCTGGCCGTCGCGGCCGAGCAGGTCGCGACGCTCGAGGCGCAGGTCGCCGACGCCACCGAGGACGCGACCGCAGCGGCCGCGGACCTGGCCGCGCTCGAGCAGCAGGCGCAGGCCACCACGGAGACCGCGGTGGCCGAGGCGCTCGCCGCGCAGCAGGCCGAGGCGGAGCTCGCCCAGGCCGCGGCGGTCGAGGAGGCCGTCACGGCGGCGCTGGCCACCGCGGCATCCCGGTCGACCGGGGGTTCCGGTTCGGGTTCGTCGGGTTCGTCGGGCTCGTCGGCGTCGTCGGGCACGGATCCGCACTTCGGGACCTGCGGCGAGGCGAACGACAACGGCTACGGCGACTACGTGTCGGGCGTCGACCCCGAGTACGACTGGTACACCGATCGTGACGGCGACGGGATCGTCTGCGAGCGCTGAGGTCGGTCGGCGCCCGGCCGGGTGTCGAACTGGGGCGTTGGTGCGGTTCAGATCGGCTCGGACCTGTCCCAGCCGCACAGTTCCGGGCTGATGCCTCGCCGGTCGGGGGTGGGGCCGGTGTCGTCTGGCCGAGCCGCCGGGTGCCGAACTGGGACGTTGGTGTGGTTCGGGTCGGCTTCGAGGTGTCCCAGCCGCACAGTTCGCGGCGTCTTCCGCCGAGCGCCGACCCGGCACAGCGGCTGGCGGACTCCGCCGGTCCGCGTCCTCCCTGTGGACAGGGCGGTGCGGATCCGCGATGACGCGGCCATCATGGTTCGCGTGAGTGGACATCTCGGGAATGTCCGCCCGCAGCAGGCGACACGTGCGACCGCGCCGGGCTGGCGCGATCCGCGGCTGTGGGTGGGACTGCTGATCGTCGCCGTCTCGGTCGTGGTCGGCGCGCGCGTGCTGGCGTCGGCCGACGACACGGTGGCGGTCTGGGCCGCGCGGGAGGACCTGCCGGCCGGTTCTGCGCTGGCGCCGGACGACCTCGTCGCCGTCGAGGTGCGGTTCCGGGACGGGGACCGGCTGGGGGAGTACGTCGCGGCGTCCGACCCGCCTGGTCCCGACGTCCGGCTCGACCGCGACGTCGGCGCCGGCGAGCTGTTGCCGTCCGGGGCGGTGGTGCCCGCGGACGAGTCCGACGTGTTGCACCTGCCGGTCACGGTCGAGCCCGGTCTCGTGCCGCCCGGGGTGGGTGTCGGCAGCGTCGTCGACCTCTGGGTCGCCGGCAGCGACCTCCCGGTGTCCGACGAGGCCGCGTCCGACGAGGGGGCGGTGTCCGACGCGGGGGCGTCCGACGAAGCGGCGTCCGACGAGGGGGCCACACGGAGCGGTGCCGTCCTGCTCCTGGAGGGGGTGAGGGTCGTGGAGGCGCCCGGCGCCTCGACGCAGGTGGGGTCGGTGGCGGACCGCCAGCTGGTGCTGGCCGTGCCGGACGAGCAGCGCGACGCGGTCCGCACGGCGGTGGCCGCGATGGCGGCCGGCACCGTCACCGTCGCGCAGCGGGGGTGACCACGTGATCTGCGTGCTCGTCGTCGGGTCGGGTGCCGCCTGGGAGCCGGGCGCGCTCACCGCACTGGCCTCCCGCCCCGACGTGACGGTCCTCAAGCGGTGCGTCGACGTCAACGACCTCCTGGCCGCGGCCACCCTCGGCCAGGCCGACCTGGCGGTCGTCGGTCTCGACGCCCCGGGCCTCGACGCGGCGGCGGTGGAGCACCTGCGCCGTCACCGGGTGCGGGTGGTCGGCGTCGTCGACCCCGCCGCGAGCCCCGACGCGGCCCGCGCCCACGCCCACCGGATCGGGGTGCGGGCGCTCGTGCCGGCCGGTTCCGGGGACGCGCTGCTGGCGACCGTCCTCGCCCCACCCTCCTCCGACGCGCCCACCGCGCCCCGGGGCCCGCGCGTCCCGATCTCGAGCACCCTCCCCGGCGCTCGACCCGGCGCTCGACCCGGCTCTCCCTCCCACGACGCGCCCACGTGGCCCGGTGCGGGCCACCGCGCCGAGCCCACCGAGCCCGGCCCGCCGGAGCAGCAGCCTGCCGGGGGCGGCCGCGTCGTCGCGGTCTGGGGCCCGGCAGGAGCACCGGGGCGCACCACGGTGGCCGTCGGGGTGGCGGCCGCGCTCGCCCGCCGGGGGCGGCCGGTGCTGCTCGTCGACGCCGACCCCTGGGGCGGCACGGTGGCGCAGGCGCTCGGTGTGCTGGACGACGTCTCGGGGCTGCTCGCCGCGGCCCGCGCCCACGCCGCCGGTGACCTGGAGACGGGGTGGCCGGGACTGGTGCGCCAGGTCGAGCGTCACCTGCACCTCCTCACCGGCCTGCCCCGTCCCGACCGGTGGGCGGAGGTCGGCCCGGAGGTGCTCGAGGTGCTGCTGCCGGCGGCCGCCGCGGCCGGGGAGGTCGTCGTCGACACGGGGTTCGGCATCGAGGGCGACGAGGCGGCCGACCTCGCGGGTCGACCGGTCCGGGACGCGGCGACCCAGGTCGCGCTGCAGGCGGCCGACGTGGTCGCCGTGGTCGGGACGGCCGATCCCGTCGGCCTGACGCGCCTGGCAAGGGGGCTCGCCGACCTGCGGGAGCTCGAGGTCACCGCGCCGGTGCACGTGGTCGTCAACCGCATGCGCCCCACCCTGGGGTGGTCGGAGGCGCAGGTGCGGGCCATGCTCGTCGACATGGCGCGTCCCGCCGCCGTGCACGTGCTGCCCGACGACGTCGCAGCCTGCGACCGCGCCCTCGTCACCGGCCGTCACCTGCTCGACGTCGGCGACGGCCCGCTGGCCCGCGGCGTCCGCGGGCTGGCCGATGCGCTGGTCCCCGGGCTCGCCGGCCCCGGGGCCGGTCCCACCGCGCGCCGCCGGCTCCGCCGGACGAGCCGGCAGCGGCGCGGTCAGGAGGCGAACAACAGGTAGAGACCGCCGGCGGTGAACGCCACCATCACGACGAGCATCGGGAGCTGGCCCGTCACCGTGTGCTGCTTCGGCAGCAGCGCCAACGAGCGGTCGTGCGCGGCCACCGCGCCGATGATGTGGCCCAGCACGACGGCCCCCACCTGGATGAAGGCGAGGAGACCGATGTTGTCGGTGAGGAAGTAGGACGGCTGCAGGTCGGCGGTGCCCAGCCAGTTGGCGCCGGTGCCGAGCGGGTCGCTCATGTAGATGACGACCTGCTGGCCGAACTCGAGCAGGTAGGTCACGTAGTGGGCCACGATGTAGCCGACGATGATCGGCACGATCGAGGGCGCCATCCGCGCCGGCAGGTCCCGCCGGGGCACCTCGCCGACGGCCGGTGTCGCCATGGCCGCGCCCGCGAGCAGCACGCCGACGATCCCGATGAGCGCCAGCAGGGAGACGTTGAGGATGAGGTCGGAGTCGATCGTCGTGTTGTTCATGAACTTCGCGAACGGGATCGACTCGCGGAAGGAGTCGTAGGCCGTCGAGCCGAAGAGCACGGCGACGACGGCGGCCAGCCCGGGGTCGGGGCGCAGGGTCGCGAGGTTGGCCAGGGGGCTGCGCACGACCAGCGTGCCGTCCTCGTCGCGGCCCCAGATCGAGACGTGGGCGACGAGGGTGGAGTACGCCTCGAACGGGTCGCAGCGCTCGAAGAACGTGTCGCCGAAGAGGGCACCGCCGACGAGCATGACGGCGAGGTACGCCGCGAGCCAGAGCCGCACGCTGCTCGTGGTGGTGCCCGAGGCGCTCACGAGCTCGAGCCAGACGAACGCGAACAGGCCGAGCGCCGCCGGCCAGTAGCCCAGCCAGGCGGGCAGCTCACGGGCCCCGACGGCGGGGTCGTTGCCGGCGAGCCGCGCGAGACCGGCGTGGATGGCGCGAGCCGGGTTGACCGCGCGGTAGAAGCGGCCGAAGAACACCGACGCGGGCACGATGCCGACCCACAGGAACACGTAGAACATGCCGAGACCGGGATTGGTGACGACGTCCCGGCCTGCGACGAGCGCGAACAGCATGTAGCCGAAGAACAGGACGCCGAGCAGGCGGAGCACGAGGCGGGTGGCCGGGTGGTCCACCACCGTCCCGAGCCGCGCGACGGCGTCGGCCCGCCAGGGCGCCATGCGGGTCGTGCCGGGCCGCTCCCCGTCGTACCGGGGGCGCCGCCAGGCCACGGCGAGCACGACGAACGAGGCGGTCAGCGCGAGCGCGGAGCCGATGACCACGGCCTCGAACGGGATGGGGAGGTCGGCGGTGGCACCGATGCCGCTGTGGGCGAGCACGGCCTCACCGGGCCGGCCCCCGGACGGACCCCCGAGCGGGTCGGTCGTCACGAGCGGACGTCGAGGCGGACGAGCAGGCGGTCCGGGTCGTGCAGCTCGATCTCGTAGCTGCCGACCTGGTCGATCGTCGTCGTGTGGTCGCTCGTGCCGGGCTGCGCCTCGATCGTGAACTCGGGGTTCGTGTGCCCGTGGATCTCGATCGGCACGTCGGTGCTGACGCGGAACACGATCTGCTGCCCGACGGTCGCCTCGACCCGCTCGGCGTCGGGGCTCACCGAGTCGCCGGCGACCGTGACCTCGATGACGAGGGCGTCGCTCGCGATGCTGCTGGACGGGGCCTCGCCGGGGGTGCTCGCGGACGAGGACGCCGCGCCCGGCTCGGGGCTGGGGTTGCTGGCGTCGCTGTCGTCGGCGCGGCCGCCGCAGGCGGCGGCGGACAGCACGAGGAGGGCGGTGGCCGCGGTGGTGGCGCACCGGCGCACGGCGGGTCGCATCAGTCGTCTCTTCCTTCGTCGCAACGGTGGCTCCGGACGGCCCGAGACGCCCGTCACCCCACTCTGTCAGAATCGCCTCCGAGGTTACGTACCGTCGTAACGCGCCAGCAGGGAGGGTGGGTCTGTGACCGAGCGTCTGAGGTCCCGCGACATGACCATCCTGGCCACGGACTCCACCACGACCCCGCTCCACAACACGACGCTGGAGATCTTCGACCCGGGCGACTCGGGCTTCGACCACCCGCGCCTCGTCGAGCTGATCGCCGACCGGATCGCCTTCGTGCCGCGCTACCGGCAGCGCATCCTCACCGTGCCCGGCTCCGTGGCCAACCCGGTCTGGGTGGACGACCAGCGCTTCGACCTCGGCTACCACGTGCGTCGCTCCGCCATCCCGCGTCCGGGTGGCATGGCCGAGCTGCTCGAGCTCGTCGCCCGGATCGTCTCGCGCCCGCTCGACCGGTCGCGACCGCTGTGGGAGGTCTACTTCGTCGAGGGTCTCGCCGACGGTCGCGTCGCGGTGCTGTCGAAGTCCCACCAGATGCTGGTCGACGGCGTGGAGACCGTCGACATCGGCCAGGTGCTGCTCGACGCGCAGCCGCAGCCGAAGGTGATGGAGGCCGACGAGTGGCACGCGCGGCGGCGCCCCACCAACCCCGCCCTGGTCGTCGACGCGCTCAAGGAATCGCTGACCTCGAGCGCCACGGTGCTCGCGACCGCCCGCACGGCGGGGGACGCGGTGGCGCGGGGCACGCTCGGCCTGCGGCGCCGGCTCACGGGGGTCGCCGGCCCGCTCGCGCGCCTCGGCGGTCCCCTCGTCGCCCCGCCGCCGGTCGCGGAGTCGCCCATCACGCCCGCCACGCTCAGCCAGCAGCGCCGGGTCGTCGGCGTCCGCACGAGCCTCGCCGCCCACCGCCGCGTGCGCGAGGTGCACGGCGGCACGGTCAACGACGTCGTGCTGGCCACGGTCGCGGGAGCGCTCCGCACGTGGCTGATGGCCCGGGACCAGCGCTTCGGCCCCTCGCGGCGGGTGCGCGCGCTCGTGCCCATGTCGGTGATCGACGACGAGCTCGAGGCCACCTCGCTCGGCACCCAGATCCAGGGCCACCTCGTGGACCTCCCGATCGGCGAGCCGAGCCCGGTCGTCCGGCTCCACCAGGTGTCGTACTCCTTCAAGGCCCACAGCGAGACCGGGCGCGCGGTCGCGGCGAACCGGCTGGCCGGCATCGCCGGGTTCGCGCCCACGACGTTCCACGCCCTGGGGTCGCGGGTGGCCCTCTCCGAGCTGCGCAGCAAGCGGTTCCAGCTGACGGTGACCAACGTGCCGGGCCCGCAGTTCCCGCTCTACGCGGCGGGCGCGCGGATGCTGGAGACCTACCCGGTGCCGCCGCTGCTGCCGCGGCACGCCCTCGCGATCGGGGTGACGTCGTACGACGGCCACGTGCACTACGGCGTGACCGGCGACCGCGACGCCATCACCGACCTCGAGCTCTTCGGGCAGTGCCTCACCGACGCGCTCGACGAGCTCGTCGACACCACCAACGAGTCCCGCCGCCGCGCGCCCCGCGGTCGCACCGCCGCCCGCGGTCGCGCCGGCGAGGCGGGGACGGGCACCGATCGAGGGACGGGGGCCGGTCGATGACCGTGCGCGTGTTCGTGCCGGTGACGTCGGGCCGGCTGGCCCACGTCGTCGCCGAGGGACGTATCGACGGGCCGTTCCGCGCCCACGCGGTCACCGCCGCGCTGCAGGAGGCGTGGCCGGAGGCCGAGGACGAGGAGTGGGAGTACGCCGCGCAGGCGGCCGCCGGCGTCGCCTCGCTCGCCGCGCGCGGCGAGGGCGACGTGCCGCGCCGCCTGGTGCTCGCCGCCGACGTCCCCGCGGTGCGGCCGGTGGGCGACGAGGCCGACCCGACGCTCGTCGAGGTGGAGGCCGACCTCCCGTGGAAGCGCATCGCGTCGGCCCACGTCGACGTCGAGGACCTGAGCCCGGCGGTCGTCGCGGCGTACCTGTCCGACGAGGAGCTGCCCGACGTCGTCGACGGCATCGAGGTGGACCACGACCTGGCGTGGTTCGCGACCCAGGAGATCCGCACGCTGCTCTGAGGCCGAGCGGGGCGGCCGGGCCCGGTTGAGCCCCGACCGGGGGCCTGCGACGATCGACGCCATGGACGCGATCACCACGCCGCCCACGCCCGTCAACGAGCCGAACCTCCACTACGCCCCCGGGTCCCCCGAGCGCCTCGCGCTGCTCGAGGAGATCGAGCGGCAGGAGTCCGAGCGCCGCGACCTGCGCGCGTACGTCGGGGGGTGGCGCACCGGCGGGGGCGCCGAGGTCGACGTGGTGCAGCCCCACGACCACGCCCACGTGCTCGGCACCTTCCGCTCCGCCACGCGCGCCGACGCGGAGGCCGCGGTCGCGGCGGCCCGCGAGGCCGCGCCCGGCTGGCGCGCGCTGTCGTTCGACGACCGGGCCGCGGTGATCCTGCGCGCCGCGGAGCTCCTCGCCGGCCCCTGGCGCCAGCGCCTCAACGCGGCGACGGTGCTCGGCCAGTCGAAGACGGCGTTCCAGGCCGAGATCGACGCCGCCTGCGAGCTCATCGACTTCTGGCGCTTCAACGTGCACTACGGACGGCAGATCCTCACCGAGCAGCCGATCGCGAACGCGCCGGGGATCTGGAACCGCACCGACCACCGTCCGCTCGAGGGGTTCGTCTACGCGATCACGCCGTTCAACTTCACGGCCATCGCGGGCAACCTGCCGACCGCGCCCGCCCTCATGGGCAACACGGTGGTCTGGAAGCCGTCGCCGACGCAGCAGCTCGCCGCGTCGCTCACCATGGAGCTGCTCGAGGAGGCCGGGCTGCCGCCGGGCGTCATCTCGATGCTGCCGGGCGACGGGATCGAGGTCTCCGACGTCGTGCTGCCGCACCGCGACCTCGCGGGCATCCACTTCACGGGCTCGACCCCGACGTTCCAGCACCTGTGGCGCACCGTGGGCGACAACATCGCGGGCTACCGGTCCTACCCCCGTCTCGTCGGCGAGACCGGCGGCAAGGACTTCGTGCTCGCGCTCCCGTCGGCCGACCCCGACGCGGTGCGCACCGCGCTCGTGCGCGGCGCGTTCGAGTACGCCGGCCAGAAGTGCTCCGCCGCCTCGCGGGCGTACGTCGCTCGCTCGGTCTGGGAGCGCCTCCGCGAGCAGCTCGTCGCGGACGTGGACGGCCTCGCTGTGGGCGACCCGACGAACCTCTCGAACTTCCTCGGCGCCGTCATCGACGACCGGTCGTTCGCCAAGCAGAAGGCCGCGATCGACCGGGCGCACGCGACTCCGGGTCTCGACGTCGTCGCCGGCGGCACGTACGACGACAGCACCGGGTGGTTCGTCCGCCCGACCCTCGTCGTGGCGGACGACCCGACCGACGAGATGTTCCGCACCGAGTACTTCGGGCCCGTGCTCGTGCTGCACGTCTTCGAGGACGGCGACGCCGAACGGGTGACGGAGCAGCTCGAGGGATTCGCGCCGTACGCGCTCACGGGTGCGGTCTTCGCGCGCGACCCCCGCGAGGTGGCGCGGGCCAGCGCGACGCTGCGGTTCGCGGCCGGCAACTTCTACGTCAACGACAAGCCCACCGGAGCGGTCGTCGGGCAGCAGCCCTTCGGCGGCGGGCGGGCGTCGGGCACCAACGACAAGGCGGGGGCTGCGTCCAACCTGCTGCGCTGGACGAGCCCCCGCTCGATCAAGGAGACGTTCGTGCCGCCGACGGACCACCGCTACCCCCACCAGGGGTGAGCGGCGCCGCGTCGGCGCGCGTGATGGTGCTCAGCCCTCGGCGCGGGCCAGCCACGCGCGGCCGGCGCGGTTCTCGGCCTTGAGGGCCTTGACGAGCATGTCGCCGATGAGGCCCTCGATCTTGCCGCCCACCAGCGGGATGGAGACCTTGATCTCGAGGTCGACCGTCTCGACCGTGCCGCCGTCCACGCTCTTCAGCGTGGCCGTGCCCTTCATGTCGCCGGGCTTGCCGGGGATGGTCACGTGCACGTCGGCCTGGTCGCCGGTCCAGGTCTCGCGCTGGTCGATGACGATCTCGTCGCCGACGAACTTCTTCGCGAACGAGGGGATGCCGGCTGCGGGCTGCACCGTCTCGAGGTGCACCTTCGTGCCCTGGATGTCGACGGTGGAGCGGAGGGCCCGCTGCTCGGTCGCGACGGTGCGTCGGAACTCCTCGTCGAGGAGCATCGCGCGGACGTCCTCGATGGGGGCGTCGTAGGTGAGGTCGTGGGAGATGCGCTTCGCCATGGGCGTCATCATGGCGCACGGTCCCCAGCGCCGTCCCCCGTCCCGTCCCCAGCGCCGCGCGCGTCCCTTGTCCGGGCTCGCCGGGCGACCCTAGGGTCGCAGGGTGGCGACGACCCTGGACGGCAGGAACCTCGACCGGAGCAAGACCGACCTGGTGGCGGAGGCGGCCGACCACGCCCGGTCGCGCTGCGCCGCGCTCGGCGTGGACCCGGGGGACGTCGACGGGCTCATGACGGCGTACTTCCGCCACGTCGCCCCCGAGGACATCCTCGACCGCTCGCCCTCGGACCTCTACGGGGCGTTCGCGTCCCACCGCCGACTGGCGCAGACCCGCGCGGCGGGCGAGGCGGTGGTGCGGGTCAGCACCCCGGCCGCGGCCGAGAACGGCTGGACCGCGGGCGGTCACACGGTCGTCGAGGTCGTCACCGACGACATGCCGTTCCTCGTCGACAGCGTGACGATGGAGCTCGACCGCCAGGGACGCGACGTCCACGTGGTGCTCCACCCCCAGCTGCTCGTGCGGCGGGACGCGACCGGTGAGCTGCTCGACGTGCGGGCCGTCGAGGAGGGCACCGCACCGGCACCGGGGGAGGACGAGGTGCCCGGCCCCGACGACGGGGGCGAGGTGCTGCGGGAGTCGTGGATCCACGTCGAGATCGGCCGCCTCGCGAGCGACGACGGTGACGACGACCCCGAGGAGATCCGTGCTGCGGTGCTGGCCGTGCTCGCCGACGTGCGCGCCGCGGTCGCCGACTGGCCGGCCATGCGGGACGCCGTCGAGCAGGTGGTCGCCGACCTGCGCGAGCGCCCGGACGAGACGGCCCCCGGTGTCGACGGCGCCGAGGTGCGCCGCGGCGCCGACCTGCTGGACTGGCTCGCGGACGACCACTTCACCCTGCTCGGCTACCGCGAGTACGTGCTCGACGCCGACTCCCTCGAGGTGGTGCCGGGCACGGGGCTCGGCATCCTCCGCGAGCCCGCGCCCGGCGACCCGCCGCCCGCGCCACGCGTCGCGGGCGGGTCGGGACGGCTCACCGAGGAGGTGCGGGCGCGCCTCCGCGAGCCCCACCTGCTCGTGCTGGCGAAGGCCAACTCCCGGGCCACCGTGCACCGCCCGGCCTATCTCGACTACGTCGGCGTGAAGACGTTCGCCCCCGACGGCACCGTCACCGGCGAGCGCCGCATCCTCGGGTTGTTCTCCTCCGCGGCGTACACGGAGTCCCTCACCCGCATCCCGCTGCTGCGGGACAAGGCGCAGGCGGTGCTCGACGCCCTCGGCTTCGCACCGTCGAGCCACGCGGGCAAGGCGCTCCTCGACACCCTCGAGAACTTCCCGCGCGACGAGCTGTTCCAGACGCCGGTCGCCGAGCTGACACCGATCGCGCAGGCGGTCATGTACGCCCGCGAGCGTCGGCGGGCCCTGCGTCTGTTCGTGCGCCGCGACACCTACGGGCGCTACCTGTCCGTGCTCGTCTACCTGCCGCACGACCGCTACTCCACGACGGTCCGCGAGCGCTTCACGGCGGTGCTGCGGCAGCGGCTCGACGCGGGGGGCATCGAGTACGCGGTGCGGCTCTCCGACGCCGCGATGGTGCGCGTCCACTTCGTGGTGCGTCCGCGGGAGGGCATCGCGGTGGCGCCCAGCGACGCCGCGCTGGTGGCCGACCTCGAGCACCGCTTCGACGAGGCCGCCCGGTCGTGGCGCGACGACCTGCGCGCGGCCCTCATCGCGGGCCACGGCGAGGTCGACGGGGCGCGGCTCGCCCGCCGCTACGGCGCGGCGTTCCCGGAGGCCTACAAGGAGGACTTCGACGCCCGCACGGCCGCCTCCGACATCGGTCGCCTCGAGCAGGTACGCCGCGACGCCGCCACCCACGGGGGTGTCGACGTGGCGCTGCACCAGCCGGTCGACGCCGCGCCCGGCGAGGCCCTGCTGAAGATCTTCCGCATCGGGCCGCCCATCTCCCTGTCCACGGTGCTGCCGATGATCTCCTCGATGGGCGTCGAGGTGCTCGACGAGCGGCCCTACGAGCTCGAGGGCCTCGACGAGCCGTCGTGGGTCTACGAGTTCGCGCTCCGCCACGACGGCCCCGTGCCCTCCGCGGCGGTGGAGCTGTTCGGCAGCGCGCTGCGGGCCGTGTGGGACGGCCACGCCGAGGTGGACCGCTTCAACGCGCTCGTGCTGGGCGGCGGCCTGACCTGGCGACAGGTGAGCGTGCTGCGCGCCTACGGCCGCTACATGCGGCAGGGCGCCTCGCCGTTCTCCACGGGCACGATGGCCGACGCCCTGGCGGCGAACGTCGACATCACCCGCCTGCTCGTCGCGCTGTTCGACGCGCGCTTCGACCCCGACGCCGACGACGCGACGCGCGAGGAGACCCAGGAGGGTCTCGTCGGGCAGATCACCTCGGCGCTCGAGGAGGTCGTCTCCCTCGACCACGACCGCATCCTGCGGGCCTACCTCACGCACGTGCGCGCCACGCTGCGCACCAACTTCTTCCAGGAACCCGACGCGGGCGGGGTGCGCTCCCACCTGGCGCTGAAGCTGCGGCCCTCCGCGATCCCCGACCTGCCGGCGCCGCGGCCGGCGTTCGAGATCTTCGTGTACTCGCCGCGGGTCGAGGGCGTCCACCTGCGCTTCGGGTCGGTGGCCCGCGGTGGCCTGCGCTGGTCGGACCGGCGCGACGACTTCCGCACCGAGGTGCTGGGCCTCGTGAAGGCCCAGATGGTCAAGAACACGGTGATCGTGCCCGTGGGCGCCAAGGGCGGCTTCTACGCCAAGCGCCTGCCCGACCCGAGCGACCGCGAGGCGTGGATGGCGGAGGGGGTCGCGGCGTACCGCACCTTCATCTCCGGCCTGCTCGACGTCACCGACAACCTCGTCGAGTCGGCCGCGGGGCGGACGGTGGTGCCGCCGCAGCGGGTGGTGCGCCACGACGGCGACGACACCTACCTGGTGGTGGCTGCCGACAAGGGCACCGCGACGTTCTCCGACATCGCGAACGCGCTGTCGGCCGACTACGACTTCTGGTTGGGCGACGCGTTCGCCTCGGGCGGCTCGGTGGGCTACGACCACAAGGCCATGGGCATCACCGCGCGCGGGGCGTGGGTCTCCGTGCAGCGCCACTTCCGCGAGCTGGGTCTCGACACCCAGCACGAGGACTTCACCGTGGTCGGCATCGGCGACATGTCGGGCGACGTGTTCGGCAACGGCATGCTCTGCTCGCCCCACATCCGCCTGGTGGCCGCCTTCGACCACCGCGACATCTTCCTCGACCCGGACCCGGACGCCGCCGCGTCGTACGAGGAGCGGGAGCGCCTCTTCCGCCTGCCGCGCTCCTCGTGGCGCGACTACGACCGCGCGCTGATCTCGGAGGGCGGGGGCGTGCACCCCCGCACGGCGAAGTCGGTCCCGGTCACCGCGCAGGTACGCCGCGTGCTCGGCCTCCCGGACGACGTCACCTCCCTGCCCCCCCACGACCTGCTCCGGGCCATCCTCGCGGCGCCGGCGGACCTGCTGTGGAACGGCGGCATCGGCACCTACGTGAAGGCCGCCCACGAGTCGCACGCGGACGCGGGCGACAAGGCGAACGACGCCATCCGCGTGGACGGCGGCGACCTGCGGGTCCGCGTCGTCGGGGAGGGCGGCAACCTCGGCCTGACCCAGGGCGGCCGCATCGAGTTCGCGCGCACGGGCGGACGCCTCAACACCGACTTCATCGACAACTCGGCGGGCGTCGACACGTCGGACCGCGAGGTCAACATCAAGATCCTGCTCGACCGGGTGGTGGCCGCGGGCGACCTGACCGGCAAGCAGCGCAACGAGCTGCTGGCCTCGATGACCGACGAGGTCGCCGCGCTCGTGCTCCGCGACAACGACCAGCAGAACCGGGCGCTGGCCAACGCCGACGCCAACGCGCCGGCCCTGCTCCACGTGCACGAGCGCTGGATGCGACGGCTCGAGGGCGACGGCGTGTTCGACCGCGCGGTGGAGGGCCTGCCCGACCGCGCCGAGGTGCGCCGCCGCCTCGAGGCGGGGGAGGGGCTGAGCCAGCCGGAGCTCGCGGTGCTCATGAGCTGGACGAAGATCGTGCTGGCCGACGAGCTGCTCGCGTCCGACCTGCCGGACGACCCCTACCTGCGGGGGCTGCTCTACAGCTACTTCCCGACGCCGATGCGGCACCGGTTCCGGGCCCAGATGGACGTCCACCCGCTGCGTCGGGAGATCGTCGTGACGGCGGTGGTCAACCACCTCGTCAACACGGCGGGCATGACGTTCTGGCCCCGGTTGGCCGACGAGACCGGCGCCGGCCCGGCCGAGCTCGCGCGGGCGCACTTCGTTGCGGAGGAGATCTTCGGCGCCGTCGCGCTCCGCCGCGAGATCGAGGCGCTCGACAACCAGCTGGACGCGGCCGTGCAGACCCGCATGCGCATCGAGCTGCGCACCCTGGTCGAGCGGGCGGCCCGCTGGCTCGTGCTGCGCCGCTCCGACCGGGGAGCGGAGGGCGTCGTCGACTTCTTCGGGGAGCGCATCCAGCAGGTGCTCACGGGCGAGCCCGGACTGGCCGGGCTGCTCAGCGGGCGCGACCTCGCGGCGTACGAGCAACGGCGCGACGCGCTCCTGGAAGTGGAGGTGCCCCGCGACCTGGCGGAGCGGATCGCGGCGCTGCCGCCGTCCTACGCGCTGCTGTCGGTCGTCGAGACCGCCGCCTCGGAGGGCCTCCCGGCCGAGACGGTGGCCCGGGTGCACTTCGCGCTCGGCGAGCGGCTCGGGCTCTCCAGCCTGCTGGCGCGGATCCTGGCGCTCCCGCGCTCCGACCGGTGGGAGACGACCGCGCGGGCCGCACTCCGCGACGACCTCCACGCGGTGCACGCGCTGCTCACCGCCCAGGCGCTCGCCGTGTCGTCCGACGACGAGCCGGCACCGGCTCGGGTGGCGGCCTGGGAGGAGACGCAGCCGCAGGTCGTGGCGCGCGCGGCGAGCACGCTCGAGGAGGTGTGTGCCGAGGAGCCCGACCTGGCCCGGCTCTCCGTCGGGATGCGCGTCGTGCGCGGGCTCGTCGCGACGCCGAGCGGCGGGGCCGACGTGGCCTGAGGCCGGGTCGGCCTGGGGCCGGGTCGGCCTGGCCGGGATGGGCTGGGGCCGGGGTGGAGCAGGTTCGGGACCGGCGGCCCGGCCGAAGCCCCGAACTGGGACGTTGGTGCGGGTCCCGGGCCAGGCGGATCCGCCCCAGCCGCACATTTCGCGGCAGCGGCAGCGGCAGCGGCAGTTGATGGGGCCGGTCCGGGTCAGGTCAGGCTCGGCCCGACCGGTGCGCCGAACTGGGACGTTGGTGCACCCCGGGCTGCTCTCGGCCCGCCCCATCCGCACATTTCCGGTGATGGTGGTGGCGGCGGGGGTAGCCCCGGACCCGGGCGGGGCGCGGACCGGATCGAGCGGTCAGCGCCCCTCGAACCGCGGTGCGCGCTTCTCCACGAAGGCCGTCATGCCCTCGGCGGTGTCGGCCGTGCGGAACAGGGTGAGCTGGCCGAGGTTCTCCCGCTCCAGCGCCGGCTCGAGCTCCCGGAGGGTCGCGGCGTTGACGGCCTTCTTGGTGGCCGCGTAGGCCAGCGGCGCCCCGGCGGCGAGCGTCGCGGCCAGGTCGGCGACGGCCTCGGTGAAGCCCTCGGCGGGCACGAGGTGGCTGACGAGCCCCGCGGCGTGGGCGTCGGCGGCCGGGAGCCGCTCGCCGAGGAGCACCATCCGCAGGGCGCGAGCCCGGCCGACGGCGGCCGCGATGGTCGCGGTCGACCCGCCGTCGGGCATGAGCCCGATGCGGGTGAAGGTGAAGGCGAACGAGGCCTCGCTCGAGGTCACCTGCAGGTCGCAGGCCAGGGCGAGGGAGGCGCCGACGCCGGCGGCGACGCCGTTGACCGCGGCGACCACCGGCTTGTCGAGGCGGACGACGGCGCGGACGAGCCGGTTGGCCCGGTGCACGGCGTCGTCGTCGAACCCGTCGAGGGGCGAGTCCCCGGCCAGCGCGGCCCCCGAGCTGAACGCCTTCCCGCGCCCGGTGAGGACGACGACCCGCACGTCGTCGCGACCCACCGCGCGCTCCAGCGTCGCCGCGGTCGACTCGACCATCGCGGCGTCGAGCGCGTTGTAGGACTCCGGGCGGTCGAGCGTGACGGTGAGGATGCCCCGGGCATCGAGGTCGACCTCGACGCCCGGGGCACGGACGATCCACTCAGCGGACAAGGGACACCCCGGCGTCCTGCATCGCGGCGAGCGCCGCATCGGTGCTCTCCGGCGCGACGCCGGCCGTGAGCCCGGTCAGCACGCGGACCGTGAAGTGCTCCCGCACCGCGTCGAGCACGGTCGCCCGCACGCAGTGGTCGGTCGCGATCCCGCAGACGTCGACCTCCTCGACGCCCCGGGCCCGCAGCCAGTCCACGAGCGTGGTGCCGTCGTCGGCCGCGCCCTCGAAGCCGGAGTACGCCGCGTCGTACTGGCCCTTGAGGAACACCGCCTCCACCGCGGAGGTGTCGAGGTCGGGGTGGAACTCCTCGCCGCGGGTGCCGACCTCGCAGTGCACGGGCCAGGAGTCGACGAGGTCGGGGTTCTCCGACCAGTGGGCGCCCGGGTCGATGTGGTGGTCCTTGGTGGCGACGACGGCGTCGTAGCCGTGGTCGCCGGCGAGCAGGGCGGAGACGCCGGCGGCGACGGCCGCGCCGCCGGTGACGGCCAGCGAGCCGCCCTCGCAGAAGTCGTTCTGCACGTCGACGACGATCAGTGCTCGGGTCATGGGGTCCAGCCTTCCAGACGGGTGGGGTGGGTGCTCAGGACTGCTCAGGACTGGTAGACGGTCGGCAGCAGCGGCTCGCCGCGTGTCATCGACCGGGCGGCCATCGGGAGCTCCGCGAAGGCGGCGGCGTGGCGCTCGCGCGCGGCCTCGAGCGGCTCGCGCCCGACGACCTCGCCGCCGACGACCAGGTCGCGGTGCAGCGGACGGTCGGTCGTGCCGTCGCCGGGCTCCGGCTCGGCGTCGACCGCGATGACCTCGGCGACCGCGACGCCGTCCTGGAGGCGCCGCACCGCGCGCTTGCTGCCGCCGACCGAGAGCTTGTTGGTGCTCTTCTTGGCGACGGGCACCATGCGGCCCTCGTCGTCCTCGCGGGCGACGAGCTTGTAGACGAACGCGCTCGTGGGGTGCCCGGAGCCGGTGACGAGGCGGGTGCCCACGCCGTAGCCGTCCACCGGGGCGGAGGCCAGCGACGCGATGGCGAACTCGTCGAGGTCGCTCGTGACGATGATGCGGGTGTCGCGCGCGCCGAGGGAGTCGAGCTGCTCGCGCACCTCGACCGCCAGCGCGCCGAGGTCGCCCGAGTCGAGACGGACCGCGCCCAGCCTGGGACCGGCGACCTCGACGGCGAGGCGCACGGCCTCCCGCACGTCGTAGGTGTCGACGAGCAGCGACGTGCCGACGCCGAGGCTGGAGACCTGGGCGCGGAACGCGTCGGCCTCGGTGTCGTGGAGCAGGGTGAAGGCGTGGGCGGAGGTGCCGGTGCTCGGCACGCCGTAGCGCTGCCGGGCGGCCAAGTTGCTCGTGGCGCCGAAGCCGGCGACGTACGCCGCCCGCGCGGCCGCCACCGCGGCCTCCTCGTGGGTGCGCCGCGAGCCCATGTCGATGCAGGGGCGGCCGCCGGCCACGGCGGTCATCCGCGACGCGGCGCTGGCGATGGCGGAGTCGTGGTTGTAGATCGAGAGGAGCACGGTCTCGAGGAGGACCGCCTCGGCGAAGGCCGACTCGACCACGAGGAGGGGGGAGCCGGGGAAGTAAGCCTCGCCCTCGCCGTACCCCCGGACGTCGCCCGAGAACCGGTAGTCGGCGAGCCACGCGAGGGTCGCGTCGTCGACGACCCGCTCCTCGGCGAGGAAGTCGAGCGTCGCGGTGTCGAAGCGGAACGCCTCGATCGCCTCGAGCGCCCGGCCCACGCCGGCGACGACGCCGTAGCGGCGGCCCTCCGGCAGCTTGCGGCCGAAGAGCTCGAAGACGGAGCGGCGGTGGGCCGTGCCGGAGGCGAGCGCGGCCTGGAGCATGGTGAGCTCGTAGTGGTCCGTCAGCAGCGCGGTGGCCGGCGCCTCTGTAATAGTCATGATGACAATATAGGGGGTGGGGTGTTGCCCCGCAAGAGAGTCCCCGCCGCTGTGTCACGATGGGCGCGTGTCTGCTGCCAGCCCCGTCGAGGTCGAGCCGACGCTCACCCCGGACGACTCGCCGACCTTGGCGAGCCCGTGGGTCACGATCGTCTGGGACGACCCGGTCAACCTCATGAGCTACGTGACCTTCGTGTTCCGGTCCTACTTCGGCTACTCCACCGAGAAGGCCGAGGAGCTGATGCTCCAGGTGCACAACGACGGCAGGTCGGTGGTGTCCACCGGGAGCCGCGAGGCGATGGAGCGCGACGTGCAGGCGATGCACGAGTACGGGCTCTGGGCCACGATGGAGCGTGCCGAGTGACCGGCTTCACCCGGCACCGGAGGAGCGGCCGCGTCATCGCCGCGTTCACCGGCTTCGAGGCCGACCTGCTGCGCTCGTTGGCCGGGCAGCTGGTCGAGCTGCTCCGCAACGAGGCCGCCGCGCCCCGCGACCCGGTCGACCCGTTGGAGGCCATGCTCGACTTCGACGGTCCGACCACCGCGCCGGAGGACCCGGTGCTCGCGCGGCTGTTCCCCACGGCGTACCAGGACGACGAGGAGGCGGCGGCCGAGTTCCGGCGCTTCACCGAGGGCCACCTCCGCGACGGCAAGTCGGCGGCCGCCTGCCGCATCATCGAGGACCTCGAGGAGGCCGGGCTGCCCGACGAGCTGACCGAGGACGGGCTGATGATCGACGTCGAGCTCACCGAGGACGTCGCCGTCACGTGGATGCGCTCGTTCACCGACATCCGGCTCGCCCTCGCCACCCGGCTCGGTGTCGAGGACGGCGACGAGGCCCGGTGGATGGCCCTGCCCGACGACGACCCGCGGGCCCAGGCGCACGACATCTACGAGTGGGTCGGCTACCTCCAGGAGACCCTGGTCGGTGCCCTGACGCGCTGAGGGGCGGGTCGACCCCTCAGGCCGAGGATGCTTCGATGGGGTCATGCCCTTGAAGCGATCCGCTCGTGCCGCCGCCCTGGGCCTCGGGGCCGGGCTCGTGCTCGCGTCGACCGTCGCCTGCAGCGGCTCCGACCCCGACGACACGGCCGAGGAGTCCCCGTCCTCGTCCACGACCTCCGCGGCTCCCACGACGTCCGAGCCGACGGAGCCGTCCGGCTCCGCGACGACGGACCCCACCGGGAGCCCGGAGACCGCACCGCCCGACACCGCCTCGACGGGAGAGGCCCTGCCGCCCGTCGACGGTGAGCCCTGCACCGCGGACGTGACGCTGAGCGGTGCCGTCGCGTCGAGCTGGGAGGGGGAGGGCGTCGTCGCCGAGGACGGTGCCTACGGGCCGACGGTGACCTACCAGTCGACGCACGAGGACCACGGCGTCACGCTCGTCGCGGCCGGCGAGGGGTTCGACGCGGCGGCGTACCTGACGTCGGGCGACGCGTTCTTCGGTTCGGTCCCGGGCTCCGGCGACGTGCAGATCGACCCCGCGGGCGGGGGTGCCCAGGTGGACGTCGAGCTCGTGGCCCCCGAGCTCGAGGGCGACCCGGTGCGCCTCGTCGCGACCTTCACCTGCTGATGCCGGTCCCCGACTTCATCGCGGCGCTGCGCGCCCGCATCGGCACGGCCGAGCTGTGGCTCCCGGGCGTCACCGCCGTGGTGGTGCGTCCGGCGCCCCGTCCCGGCGCTCGCGAGGTGCTGCTGGTGCGCCGCTCCGACAACGGCGCGTGGACCCCGGTCACCGGCATCTGCGACCCCGGCGAGGAACCCGCCGTCACGGCCCGCCGCGAGGCGCTCGAGGAGACCGGGGTCGAGATCGTCGTCGACCGGCTCGCGCTCGTGCGGACGACGGGCCTCGTGGTCTACCCCAACGGCGACCGCAACCGCTACCTCGACCACACCTTCGCGTGCCGCTGGGTGTCCGGGGAGGCGTACGTCGCGGACGACGAGTCCTCCGAGGTCGGCTGGTTCGCGCTCGACGCGCTGCCGCCCATGACCGACGAGATGCGCGAGCGCATCGACGCCGGGGCCAGCGACGAGACCGCGGCGCGGTTCACGCGCTGACCCCGGCGTCCCCCGGTCAGGCGGGGAACGAGTTGCGGCTCTCGCTCACCGCGAGCGGGTCGTAGCCGGGCGTCTTGAGCATCTCGTGGAGGTGGCGGCGGCGGACGCCCATGTTGCCGCCGTCGTAGACGGGGAAGCACAGGACGTCCTGCATGATCGGCGCGATCGAGCTGCGGTCGCCGTAGGCGTCGACGCCGACGAGCCGCATCGCGTCGTACACGACCTGCACCGACAGCTCGGAGTTGTAGATCTTCGACATGTTCGACAGCTCGCGGTCGAGACCGCCCGTCTTGTCGAACTGGTCGGCGGCCTTCCACGCCAGGTAGCGGCCCGCCTCGATGCGGGTCTTGATGTCGGCCAGCATGTAGCCGGCGTTCTGGTGCTCGATGACCGGCACGGGCGCGCCGCGGGTCTCGGTGCGGAGGAACTCGTAGGCGATGTCGAACGCGGCCCGCATGCGGCCGACGCAGGCGGCGGCGATGCTCGAGCAGGTCCAGGAGAAGGCGCCCTTGACGAGGGCCATGCCCTCCTCGCCCGGCGTGCCGATCATGTTGTCGAGCGGCACCCGCACGTCGCGGAACTCGACGATGGGCGAGTTGGTCGCGAGGTGGCCCATCGTGTCGATCATGCCGGTGATCTCGACGCCCGGCGTCCCGCGCTCGACGACCACGACGGCGAGCGACTCGGCCGGCGGCTTGGACGGGTCGGTGCGACACACGACGCTGATCAGGTCGGCGCCGCGGTCGTCCCAGCCCGAGGCGTTGGTGGTGTAGGCCTTGCGACCGTTGATGACGAGGCTGTCGCCGTCCCGCACGGCGAAGGTCTGCACGCCGACGCTCGGGTCGGGGGAGTCGAAGTTGGCGGCGCCCGCGGCCTCGCTGAACGCGATCGCGCCCAGCGCCGGGCTGCCGTCGAGGAACGGGGCGAAGAACCGCTCCTTCTGCTCCGGCGTGCCGCCGACGACGATCGGGTAGAGCCCGAGCCCGGTGCCGAGCACCGCCGACGCGACGTTGACGTCGACCCGGGCCAGCTCCTCGCAGGCGAGGGCGAACTGCAGGTTGGTGAAGCGGCCGCCGCCGTTCTCGGCCGGCACCAGGCCCTTGACGAAGCCGGCGTCGACCATCTGCTGGTAGAAGGGCTGCAGCGCACGGAACCGGTCGAGCGGGTCGGCGAGGGGGGCGATCGCCTCGGGCACGCCGCTCAGCACCTTCTCGGCGAACTCGTGGGCCTGGGCCCGCAGGCCGAGCTCCTCGGGGGACAGGGTGAAGTCGATGGCCATGGTGGTGCTCCTCACAGTCGGTGACGGGGGTGTGAGGAATCCTGGGAGCGGAGAGCGGGGTGGCGCGCGAACGAGGGTGCACGCGACCTGGTACCTCCGTGCACGTCGGGGCGCGGCGCGCCGTGGGCGGTGTTCCGCGTGAGCGCGTGCGCCGACCGTCACGAAGACGTTGCACGGCCGTAGCGCGATCGCACCACCGTTTCGCATACTCGGAGACCGAAGGGAGGTCGCCGTGCGCACCTGGACGACCCTCGATCGGCCCGAGGCGGACCAGTACAGCTACTGGCGCGAGGTCGTGTGCGAGGCCTTCACGCCCCTGCGCCCCGCCGAGCGTGGCCACGCGGACCGCTGGTGCCGCGGGGGCCTGCCCGGCTGGGTCGCCAGCCGCTCCCTGGGGGCGGTGAACGCGGCGGAGGTCGCCAGCTGCGACCAGGTGATCCACCACGGCCGCCGCGAGGTCGGACGCGTGGAGCAGGAGGTCGCCTTCGTCAACGTCATGCTGGGCGGGCGCTGCGTCGTCGAGCAGGACGGCCGCCGCACGCTGTCGGGGCCGGGCACGTTCTCGGTCGTCGACGCCACGCGCCCGTTCCGGCTGGACTACCTCGACGAGTGGCGGACCCTGTCGTTCCGGGTGCCGGTCGGCGCGGTGCCGTCCGCGGTGCCGTCGGCGGTGCTCGCGCCGGCCACGGCCGTCACCTTCTCCGCGCGGCACGGGCTGTCGAGCGTGCTCGCGAGCACCCTGGACGCGATCTGGCGGAACGAGGAGCGGCTCGGCCCCGACGAGGCGGAGAGCGCGGGCGCCGCGGTGACCACGCTGCTCCTCGCCCTCGGTCCGTCGGCGGACGGCGCGGGACCGGCCGCCCTCGACGGCCCGGCCGCGGCCACGGCCCTGCGGCACCGGATCGAGGACCACGTGCGTCTCCACGTCGCGGACGCCGACGTGACCCCGCCCGCGGTGGCGGCGCACTTCGGCATCTCGCTGCGCAAGCTGCACCAGCTCTACGCCGGGACGGACGCCTCCTTCGGGCAGACCGTCATGCGCATCCGGGTCGAGCAGTGCGCGGAGGACCTGGTGCGCCGAGGCGGCGCGGGGTCGCTGACGGCCCTGGCCCACCGGTGGGGCTTCGCCGACCTCTCCCACCTCAACAAGGCGTTCCGGCGGCACGTCGGGTGCCGCGCGGCGGAGTACGCCGAGGCGGCACTTTCCCCGGTCGACCGGGGAACATGTCGCTTAGACCATCAACATTGATGGTCGAAGCGGCACTTTCCCCGGTCGACCGGGGAAGTTGTCGCCCCCTCAGTAACCCGCAAACGCGTCGGTCCGCACCTTCGCCGCCCGGCCGCGCAGGCCGCCGCGCAGGGCGGCGACCATGGCCGGCGGCCCCGAGACGTACGCCGCGCGCCCACCCACGTCGGGCACGGCGTCCGCGACGAGGTCGGCGCTGACGTACGGAGCGTCGACGTGCCGCCAGCCCGGCGGCAGGTCCGACGGTGCGCCCGGGGCGACGAGCACGACGGGCACGCCCGTGGCCACGAGCTCGTCGCGGTAGGCGACGTCGTCGGCGTCGGGCACGCCGTACACGAGCACGACGTCCCGGCCGGCGGCGCCGGGCGAGCGCAGCTGTGAGAGGAACGGCGTCACGCCGATGCCGCCCGCCACGAGCAGGAGCGGGCGGTCGCCGCGGGGGAGCACGAAGTCCCCGCCGACGGCGGTGGCGGTGAGGTGGGAGCCGACCTCGGTGGCCAGCAGCGCGGACTTGAAGGACGAGCACGGCTCGGGCACGCGCAGCGCGACGGCGACCTCGTCGGCGCCGGCGGGGCTGACGATGCTGAAGGCGCGCCGCACGCCCCGGCGGTCGGCACCGCGGTGCGGCGCGGCGAGCTCGAGGTACTGGCCCGGGGCGAACCGCACCGGGCGCCGCGGCGCGAAGGTCAGCTCCCACACGTCGCCGGCCACGCGGCGGCGGCCCGTGAGGTGCAGCCGCACGCCGCCGCGCTGCCCGAGCCAGAAGCCGACGGCGCCCGAGAGCACGAGCGCGAGCTCCGACTTGAGCGTGTAGAACCAGTAGGTCGGCGGATCCAGGATGAAGATCGACTGGAAGCTCGGCCACGCGTAGACGACCGCCGCCAGCACGGCGACCCCGAGCTGCTGGGCCCGCCGCGGCGGCAGCGTCAGCGGCTCGCTCAGCATGAAGCCCGCGAGGAAGATCGCCGGCGAGGAGACGAACGCGAAGGTCAGCGCATCGGAGAACGTGCTGCCGATGTTGACCTGCCCGAGCACGACGAGGCCCGAGCCGAGCAGCGCAAAGAGGACGCCGAGGGCGACCTTGCGGGTGCGCCAGAGCACCACCAGCGCGGCGACCGCGACCGGCACCACCATGGCCTCGTTCGCGATCCACCAGCCGTTGGCGATGCCGACGCCCCGGCCCGCGAGGTGGTGCACGGTGAAGACGATGACGACCCCGGCGGCCGCCGGGTTCACGACGTGGCGGCCGCGCACGGCGATCACGTACTTCGACGCGCTCGCCGCCACCGCCGTCGCCGCCACCCACACGAGGCCCTCGACGTCGACGGCCGGGAGCAGCAGGAACCACAGCAGCAGGCCAGTGATGACCGACGACTCCGTGTGGGGTCGCACGCCGAGCGGCCACGCGATCGCCGCGTTCGACAGCACGGCCGCGGCGACCGCGACGACGAGCGTCAGGGCCGAGTCGCCGACCGTCGTGAAGCCGACGAGCAGCCGGTCGGTGCCGATGAGCAGGAGCGCGTACGCCGCGAGCAGGCCCAGCAGGAGCGTCACCACGCGATACATGGGCAGGCGGCCGAGCGCGGCGTCGACCCGTCCGGTCACGGCGCTGGGGGCGGTGGTCGTGGTGGTCATGCGAAGACCTCTCCGGGGAAGTCGGGGGAGACGTGGAGCCGGTGGCCGCTGTCACCGGGGCCGCGGTCGAGACGGACGTACGACGCACCCTCCGCGGCGGCGAGAGCAGCCGCGGCGTCGGGCTCGAGCAGGAAGAGGGCGGTCGCGAGACCGTCGGCGACGAGCGCGGAGCCGGCGACGACCCAGGTGGCGAGCACGTCGGTGACGGGCCGCCCGGTGCGCGCGTCGAGCACGTGGTGGAGACCGTCGCCCCAGGCGCGCCGGTTGGTGGCCGACGCGCAGAGCGCCCGACGTGCCGGCGCGCCGTCGAGCGCGGCGACGCCGACGGCGAAGCCGGGTCGCTCCGGGTGCTCCAGGGCGACCCGGTAGGGCGCGGCGCCGGCCCCCCGGCACGTGGACGAGGTCGCCGCTGGCGTCGACGGTGACCCCGCCGGTGCGGTGCTCGGCGAAGCCCAGGACCACGTCGGTGACGAGGTCGACGAGGTAGCCCTTGCCGGCCGCTCCCACGTCGAGCACGAACGGCTTCGCGGTCTCCAGGTACGGCGCGTCCCAGCCCACCGCGCCCCAGTCCACCGCCGGGCGGTGCCCGGGACGGGCCGTGAGGGTGTAGCCCGCGTCGTACCCCAGGTGCTCGAGGCCGTCGCCGACCGCCGGGGACAGGGCCCCGGCGGTGGCGGTGTGCAGCCGGTCGTAGAGCGCGAGGAGCGGGCCGGCGTCGTCGGGCATCCGGTGCCGACCCGCGGTGGCCCGGACCGCGTCGACCACCGACCCCGCACGGAAGCGGGACCAGGCCCGGTCGAAGGCGTCGATGCGGAGTGCGACGGCGCGGCGCACCGCGTCCGTCAGCGGCGCCTCGGTCGTGAGGCGCCAGCGGGTGCCGATCGCCTCGAAGACCCAGTCGCCGTCCATGGCCTGGATCAGGCCTGCGCCTGGCTGATGATGTCGTCGATCGCGTCGTTGAACCCGCCGCTGGTGAGCGACGAGCCCGCGACGGTCGACACGTCGAGCTCGGTGATCTTCTTGCCGACGACCTCGTCGGCGATGCCCCCGGCGAACTGCGACTGGTAGCGCTCGGAGGTGCCGTCGGAGGCCTCGGGGGTGACCTCGACCTCGGTGACGGTGCCGTCGGCGTCCAGCGTCACCTCGACGCCGACCGACTGCTGGCCACCGGGGCTGGTGTAGCCGCCCTCGGCGTCGTAGGTACCGGCGGTGAAGGAGCCGGACTCGCTGCCGGACCCGTCGGAGGACCCGTCGGAGGTCTGCTCCTGCGAGCTCGAGCCGGTGTCGGACGAGCCGCCGGAGGACTCGTCGCTGCTCTGGCCGACGCCGCAGGCGGCGGTGAGGGAGAGGGTCGCGACGGCGGCGGCGGTGATCAGCCAGCGGCGGGCGGGGGAGTGCGAGGACATGCGGGGCTCCTGGTCCGAGATGGCGTTTGCTTGCGGCCTGCAAGCGATGGTTGACGGTGCAACCATCCCGATGCAACACGATCGGCGCGGCCCACGCCAGGCCCGGTGGCATCCTCACACGAATCTCACAGGATGCACCCGGTCCGGGGAGCGGTCCAGCGCGCCGTACCCTGGCCGGGTGCTGAGGATCGAGCGCGCGACGCGCGACGCCATCGTCGCCCACGCCAAGCGGGACCACCCCGACGAGGCGTGCGGCATCGTCGCCGGCCCCGCGGGCAGCGACCGCGCGGAGCGCCTGGTGGAGATGGTGAACGCGGCGGGCAGCCCCACGTTCTACGAGTTCGACTCGCTGGACCTGCTGGCGCTCTACCGCGAGATGGACGACCGCGACGAGGAACCGGTCGTCGTCTACCACTCGCACACGGCGACGGAGGCCTACCCCAGCCGCACCGACATCGGTCTCGCCAGCGAGCCGAACGCGCACTACGTGCTGGTGAGCACGCGCGAGCACGGGAATAACGACGGTCCCGTGGAGTTCAGGTCCTATCGAATCGTCGACGGCGTCGTCACCGAGGAACCGGTCGAGGTCGTCGAGCAGTTGCCGACGAACACAGTGGAGAGTGAGTCCTGATGGCCATCGAGGTCCGGATCCCGACGATCCTGCGCACGTACACGGGCGGCGAGAAGGCGGTCTCCGCCGAGGGCGCCACGCTGGCGAGCCTCATCGACGACCTCGAGGCGAACCACCCGGGCATCCGGGACCGCCTCGTCGAGAGCGGCGAGGGCGACGGCGTCGACCTGCGCCGCTTCGTCAACGTCTACATCAACGACGAGGACGTCCGCTTCATCGGTGGCCTCGAGGCCGAGCTGTCCGACGGCGACCAGGTCGTCGTGCTGCCGGCCGTCGCCGGCGGCTGCTGAGCCGACCGTGACCCGCCACGGGTGGGTAGGGTTCCGGTCATGACGGAGCAGGGCGACCAGCAGGTCATCGAGCCCACCCCAACGACCGAGCCGACCCAGCCCGTGGCGGAGCCGGCCCCCCGGCGCACGATCATCCTCGTCGACGGCGAGAACATCGACGCGACGCTGGGCAACTCGCTGCTCAACCGGCGACCCACGCCGGAGGAGCGGCCGCGCTGGGAGCGCGTCACGGCGTACGCCGAGAAGCTCTGGGACCAGCCGGTCACGGGGCTGTTCTTCCTCAACGCCAGCCACGGCACGCTCCCCAGCGCGTTCGTGCAGGCGCTGCTCGCGCTGGGCTACCGGCCCGTGCCCCTGGCGGGCCGCAGTGACCAGAAGGTCGTCGACCTCGGTATCCAGCGCACCCTGCAGGCCCTCGTCGGCCACGACGCCGACGTGCTGCTCGTCAGCCACGACGGCGACTTCGTCGAGGACCTCCGCCCCCTCGTCTCCGACGACGGGCGGCGGGTCGCGCTGCTGGCGCTGCGCGAGTACGCCAGCTCGGGCTTCACCGCGCTCGGCGTGCCCATCCACGACCTCGAGGAGGACGTGCGGGCGTTCAACGTGCCGCTCCCGCGCGTGCGCATCATCTCCCTCGACGACTTCGACCCCGAGGTCTTCCTGCGCTGAGGCGTGCGCGGCGTCCCCGAGCGGGGCGTCCGCCCCGGCCGTGCCCGTGGGCACGGTCGGGGGGCTGCCCACGACGGTGGGAGGATGGCGGTCATGCGCTTCGACGACCTGGTCGCCTCCGTCGGCAACACTCCCCTCGTGGGGCTGCCCCGGCTCTCGCCGAGCCCGGACGTCCGCCTGTGGGCGAAGCTCGAGGACCGCAACCCGACGGGCTCGATCAAGGACCGTCCGGCGATGAAGATGATCGAGCAGGCCGAGAAGGAGGGCCTGCTGCGGCCCGGCTGCACGATCCTCGAGCCCACGTCGGGCAACACCGGCATCTCGCTGGCCATGGCGGCCAAGCTGAAGGGCTACCGCGCCGTGTTCGTCATGCCGGAGAACACCTCGGAGGAGCGGCGCCAGCTGCTGCGCATGTGGGGCGCGGAGATCTACTCGAGCCCCGCGGCCGGCGGCTCCAACGAGGCCGTGCGCGTCGCCAAGGGCATGGCCGAGGAGCACCCCGACTGGGTGATGCTCTACCAGTACGGCAACGCCGCCAACGCGCTCGCCCACGAGGAGGGCACCGGCCCGGAGATCCTCGCCGACCTCCCGGAGATCACCCACTTCGTCGCCGGCCTCGGCACCACCGGCACGCTCATGGGCGTCTCCCGCTTCTTCCGTCGCGCCAAGCCCGACGTGCGCATCGTCGCCGCGGAGCCCCGCTACGGCGAGCTCGTCTACGGGCTCCGCAACCTCGACGAGGGCTTCGTCCCGGAGCTGTACGACGCGGACCTGATCGACGCCCGGTTCTCGGTGGGCCCGCGCGACGCCGTACGCCGCGTGCGGGAGCTCCTCGAGCTCGAGGGCATCTTCGCGGGCATCTCGACGGGGGCGATCCTCCACGCCGCGCTGGGCCAGGCGGCGAAGGCGGTCAAGGCCGGCGAGAGGGCTGACATCGCCTTCGTGGTGTGCGACGGTGGGTGGAAGTACCTCTCGACCGGCGCCTACGAGGGCACGGTCGACGAGGCCGAGGAGCGCTTGGAGGGTCAGCTGTGGGCGTAGGACGATCGGGCGTCCTGTCGAGGGTCGCGGCGGTCCTCGTCGCGCTGGTCGCGGGGCTGGCGCTCGCCTCCCCGGCGCCGTCGGGTGCGGCGGTCGCCTCGTCCGCGGCCGCGCCGCAGATGGTGGCGACCGGTCCGGACTACATGAAGGGCTCCGCCAGCTACGGCGGCACGCTCACCGCGATGGTCGCCGCCCGCCAGCCGCAGTTCACCGGCGGCACGCTGCAGTGGTACCGGGGTGGCACCGCCATCCCCGGCGCGACCGGCCGCACCTACAAGCCGACGCCGGCCGACGTGGGGCAGAAGATCCGCTTCGTCGCGATGCTCACCCGCAGCGGGTACGAGACCCAGCGCGCCGTGTCGCAGCCGACGCCGCCGATCGCGCACGCGAGCCCGTTGAAGCGCACGGTCCGCTACGACGTGCGGGTGAACGCCACGGGCACGATCCCGGCCGCCGAGATCGAGACGTTCGTGGCCCAGGCGCAGCAGACCTACGACGACGCCCGCGGGTGGCGGGCCGGGGGCACCGCCTTCGTGCGCACCTCGCGCTCGGAGTCGCAGTTCACGCTCGTGCTGGCGACCTCCGACCGGATGACGTCCTACTCCAGCGTGTGCAGCGCGCAGTGGAGCTGCCGCGTCGGCCGCAACGTCATCATCAACTGGACGCGGTGGAAGACCGCCTCGCCGGCGTGGAACGCGGCCGGGGGATCGCTGCGGGACTACCGCCACATGGTCGTCAACCACGAGACCGGCCACTGGCTCGGCCGCGGTCACGTCGGCTGCTCGCGGCAGGGCGCGCTCGCCCCCGTGATGATGCAGCAGTCCAAGGGGCTCGGGGGGTGCCGCTTCAACCCGTGGCCCCTGCCCAGCGAGCGTTAGGCCCTCGACACCTGCGTGACGTCCGTGACGCGTCGTCGCGTTGCGTGCGTGTTACCCCGTAGATTGGCTCGTTGTGGTGGACGACGTGGCTGACGCACCGGTCGGCATCTTCGACTCGGGGTTCGGCGGCCTGACGGTGGCCCGTTCGGTGATCGACCAGCTGCCCCACGAGTCGGTGCTCTACCTGGGCGACACGGCCCGTCAGCCCTACGGCCCGAAGCCGATCGGCGAGGTGCGGGAGTACGCGCTGGAGTGCCTCGACCACCTCGTCGCCCGGGGCGTGAAGGCCCTCGTCATCGCCTGCAACTCCGCGAGCGCCGCGATGCTGCGGGACGCGCGCGAGCGCTACGACGTGCCGGTCGTGGAGGTCATCTACCCCGCGACCCGTCGCGCGGTCGCCGCCACCCGCTCGGGACGCATCGGCGTCATCTGCACGCGCGCGACGGCGGCCTCGATGGCCTACGACGACGCGTTCGCCGCCGCCCCGCACGTCGAGCTGGTCACGCAGGCGTGCCCGCGGTTCGTCGAGTTCGTGGAGAACGGCGTGACCTCCGGCCCGGAGCTCCTCGAGGCGGCGCACGCCTACCTCGAACCGCTCATCGCGGCCGACGTGGACACCCTCGTGCTGGGGTGCACGCACTACCCGCTGCTGACCGGTGTGATCTCGTCGATCATGGGGGACGGTGTCACGCTGGTGAGCAGTGCGGAGGAGAGCGCGAAGGCGGTGTACCGGATGTTGGCGACCACCGGGCTGATGCGCGCGGGCGGTGACGCGTCGTACGAGTTCGTGACGACGGGCGAGCCCGGGGAGTTCGAGCGGATCGGCCGCCGCTTCCTCGGGCCCGAGCTCGCGATCGCCAGCCAGTTCGCGGGAGGGCTCGCGTGACCGCCGACGGCCCGGCGGGCCTCCGCCTCACCGTCGTGGGGTGTGCCGGGTCCTACCCCGGTCCCACGTCGCCCGCCAGCTGCTACCTCGTCGAGGCCGACGGCGACGACGGCGCGGGCGGCACCCGCCGCTGGCGCATCCTGCTCGACCTCGGCAACGGCGCCCTCGGCGCCCTCCACAACCACGCCGACCCGCTGGCCATCGACGCGGTCTTCGTCAGCCACCTCCACGCCGACCACTGCCTCGACCTGTGCGGCTACTACGTGCTGCGCAAGTACCACCCAACCGGCGCCCAGCCGCGCATCCCCGTGTGGGCACCGGCCGGGGCGGCGGAGCGGCTCGCCCGCGCCTACGACCTGCCGCTCGACCCCGGGATGACCGAGGAGTTCGACTTCACCGAGTACGCCGCGGACCGCGCCCCGGTGCAGGTCGGGCCCTTCACGGTCCAGCCGTTCGAGGTCTACCACCCGGTGACGGCCTACGCGCTGCGGGTGACCGCCGCCGGCCGCACGCTGACCTACTCCGGTGACACCGCCCCGTGCGCGGGCCTCGACGAGGCCGCGGCGGGCGCGGACCTGCTGCCTCGCCGAGGCCGCGTTCCGTAGCCAGGACGACAACCCGCCGGGCGTGCACCTCACGGGCGCGGACGCGGGCGAGCTGGCGACCCGGGCCGGCGCGGGCCAGCTGGTGCTGACCCACGTGCCGGCCTGGTTCGACCCGCTCGACGCGCACGGCGAGGCGGTCGAGAAGTACGACGGCCCCACCTGGCTCGCCACCACCGGCGCGGTCTTCGAGGTCTGAGGCCCTCGGCGGCTCGGCGGCTCGGCGGCTCGGCGGCTCGGCGGCTCGGCGCGGGGTCGAGGAAAACGCGGACGGGCGTCGCCGTCTCGGAAAGAAAACGCGGACGGGCTCGTGCCTGGACCCGAGCCGGGGAAAGAAAACGCGGATGCGGATGGCCGGAACCTCGGCGTGTCGCGTCCCGGATCCCGCACTCTTCTCGACCCCGTGACGGGCCTCGCGCACTTTCCTCTCCCCTCCGCGCACTCTCGTCCTCCCCGCCGGCCGGGTCCGGAGTTCTCGACGATCGAACGGCCCGGTAACCGTCCACAGTCGACCACGCCGCAACGCTCATCCACCGGCGGGGCGACGGCCGGGACGCGTGGCCACCACGGGGTACGCCGCGGGCCATGTCCTCGCCGTACGTGCCGCGCACCGCCTTCCCACCCCCGGGCACCACGCTCGCTGCTGCGATCCACCCGCGGGCGCGGCCCCTCGTGCTCCGCCGCCCGCTCGACGAGGATCGCCGAGCCGAGCTCGCCCGGGTGCTCGAGGCACTCCCGCCCAGCGGCTGCCTGACGGGGCTCACGGGCGCGGAGGTGCGCGGGTGGTGGTCGCTCCCCGTGCCGGACGGCGTCCCCGTCTTCGCGGCCGTCCCCGAGACCGCGCCGCACCCGGAGCGGCGTGGGCTGGTGGTCACGCGCCACGCCGTACCTCCCGTCGTCGAAGCTCGCGAAGCGCTCCGCGTGGGGTCCCCCGGGGAGGTGCTGCTCGGCTGCTGGGACCTCTGCCTGCTCGACCTCGTCGTCCTCGTCGACGGTGCGCTGGGGGTGGGGGAGGACCTCGCCGAGATGGTCGCGACCGCTCGTCTCCGCCGGCGCGGCGCGCCCCTGCTGCGGCAGGCACTCCTCCTCGCGGACACCCGTGCGGAGTCGCTGTGGGAGGTGGTCAACCGGGTCTTCCACGTCGCGGTGGGGGTCGATGTCGTGCCCCAGCACCCGATCGCGCTGGCCGACGGCACGACGGCCTACGCCGACCTGTGGTTGCGGGGGACGCGGCGGTTGCACGAGTACGACGGCGCCCACCACCTCGATCGCGAGCAGCAGCGCAGGGACCTGCGGCGCGGTCGACTGCTGGTCGGCCAGGGGTACGAGCGCAACGGCTACACCAGCCACGACCTCCTCGGCCGCACCCGCGACCTGTTGCGCGACATCGACGTCGCCCTCGGCCGCGAGCACGACCCTCGGCGACTGAGGTTCTGGGAGGCGCAGCTGCAGCACTCGTTGCTCACCCCGGCCGGACGGGCCCGGCACGCGGAGCGGTGGGCGCGAGCCTCGCAGGGCCGCTCCGGGCGTCGCGCCGAACGGCCCCGGGGTCACGACGAGCCGCTCACCCCGCCGTACGCCGCGTGAGCTCCTGCGCCGGGACCTCGGCGCCGCCTGGGGGAGGAAAGTGCGCGGGCGGGTGCCTCGGGTGAAAGAAAACGCGGACCGGTCGGGCCGCGGCCTCGGCGTGTCAGGGGCTGGAGTCCGCGTTCTCTTTCACCGGGGCGGAGCCGCGTCCGCGTTTTCTTTCCCGGGTGCCGGGTGCCGGGTGCCGGGTGCCCGAGGAGCCCCCTCAGACCAACCCGGCGTCGTGCACGCAGATGGCGATCTGCACGCGGTTGGTCGCGCCGAGCTTGTCGAAGAGCCGCGAGACGTGGGCCTTGACCGTCGGCACCGACAGGTAGAGCTCGGCCGCGATGTCGGCGTTCGACAGCCCGCGGCCGACGGCGACGGCCACCTCGCGCTCGCGCTCCGTGAGGGTCGCGAGCTTGACCTCGGCCTCGGCGGTGCGGGGGTCGCTGCCCTGGCGGACCTGACGGATCAGCGTCTGGGTGACGGAGGGGGAGAGCATCGGCTCGCCGTCGGCGACCTTGCGGATGGCGGCGACGATCTCGGGCGGCGGGGTGTCCTTGAGCAGGAAGCCGTCGGCCCCGGCGGCGAGCGCTCCGACGACGTAGTCGTCCGCGTCGAAGGTCGTCAGCACGATGACACGCGGGGGCTGGGGACGGGCGTGCAGCGCCGCCGTCGCCTCGAGGCCGTCCATGACGGGCATCCGGATGTCCATGAGCACCACGTGGGGCCGCAGGGAGGCGGCGAGGGTCGTGCCCTCGCGACCGTCGCGGCCCTCGCCGACGACCTCGAGGTCGGGCTGGCCGCCCAGCATCAGACCGAGCGCGGAGCGCACGAGGGGATCGTCGTCGACGACGAGCACCCGGATCGGCGTGGCGGAGGGCTCGGGCGTCGGGGCGGTCACGGGGCCCACGGTAGCCACGCGTGGACGACGAACGCATCCCCGTCACGGCCGTGCGTGAGGTGGCCGCCCGCGAGGTCGACCCGCTCGGTGAGGCCGACGAGACCGAGGCCGGCGCCGGGCACCCCGGGCGTGCTGAAGCCGTAGGGGTTGCGCAGCCGCACCTCGACGCCGTCCTCGGGTGCGCCGCGGAGGCAGATGGACAGCAGGGCGCCGGGGGCGTGCTTCTGGGCGTTGGTGATGCCCTCCTGCACGACGCGGTAGAGCGCGCGCCCGACCGAGGTCGGTGGCGCCTCCTCCAGCTCGTCGTCGAAGGCGATCCGCGCGCCCGCCTCGGTCGCCTCCGCGACGAGCGCGTCGATGTCCTCGTAGGTCGGCTGCGGCCGGTGCGTGACCTCTCCGGTCGCGGGGTCCCGCAGCACGCCGAGGACGCCGCGGAGGTCGTCGAGCGCCTCGTTGGCCCGCACCTGCACCTCCCCGATCCCCTCGCGCAGCGCGTCGGCGTCGAGGTCGGTGCGGTACGACAGCGCCCCGGCGTGCATCGACACCTGGCTGATCCGGTGGGCCAGCACGTCGTGCATCTCGCGCGCGATCCGGGAGCGCTCGTCGACCCGTGCCTTCGCGAGCCGCAGGTCCTGCTCGCCCTCCGCCCGCTCGGCGCGCTGCCGCAGGGTCCAGAGCAGCTCGCGGCGCGAGCCGATGTACATGCCCCAGGCCGCGATCGCCCCGGCTGCCGCGACGTTGGCGGTGAAGTTCAACCACATCGGGCTGGAGCCGGTCGAGGGCGCGACCCGGAAGTAGATCTCGGCGCCCACGACGCTGAGGACGCTGGCGACCGCGATCTCCCAGTAGACCCGTCGCGTGGCGAGCGAGACCAGCGCGAGCACGGACGGTCCGGCGGCGAACGAGGAGACGCAGGCGAGCGCGATCGTCACCACGACGACGAGCATCGGCCGGCGCCGCCGGAAGTGGACGACCACGAACCCGACCAGCCCCAGGAGCAGGTCGACGGCGATCCACCAGCCGTGGCCGCGCTCCACCAGCAGCGGGTACGGCTCGATCACGACCAGACCGCTGATGAGCAGCATCAGCAGCACCCGCCAGGTGCGTCCCCACGTGCCGACCGGCGGCTGGTACTCGGTGGGGTCCGTCACCCGATCAGCGTAGGTCGACCGGGGTCGCACGACAGCGGACCGGGGGCGTGGACGACACCTACTTTCGTCGCACCCGATCAGGCCCACCGGACGATGTGCCGCCGGGCGACGACGGGCAGCATCGTCACCATGATCACTGTCCAAGGACTCACGAAGAGGTACGGCGGGTTCACCGCCGTCGACGACGTCAGCTTCGTGGCGCGGGCCGGCCAGGTGACGGGCTTCCTCGGCCCCAACGGCGCCGGCAAGACGACGACGATGCGGATCCTCGCCGGGCTGACCCACCAGGACTCAGGCATCGCCACCGTCGGCGGTCACCGCCTGCAGGACATCCCGAACCCGGGCCGGCACGTCGGCATCCTGCTCGACGCCTCCGCGCAGCACGCGGGTCGCACGGGCCGCGAGGTGTTGACGCTGGCCGCGAAGACGATGGGCCTCCCCGGCTCGCGCGTCGACGAGATGCTCGCGCTGGTCAGCCTCTCCGACGAGGAGGCGAAGCGCCGGGTGCGCAACTACTCGCTCGGCATGCGGCAGCGCCTCGGCATCGCGCACGCCCTCCTGGGCGACCCCCAGGTCCTGATCCTCGACGAGCCGGCGAACGGCCTCGACCCCGCCGGCATCCGCTGGATGCGCGGCCTGCTCCGCGGGTACGCCGAGCGTGGCGGCGCCGTCCTGCTCTCCAGCCACCTGCTGCACGAGGTCGAGCAGATCGCCGACGAGATGCTCGTCATCGGTCGCGGCAAGATCGTGGCCGCCGGCACGAAGGCGGAGCTGCTGGCCTCGCCGGGCACCTTCGTCAAGGCCGTCGACACGGCTGCGCTCGCCTCCGCCGCGGAGGCGAAGGGGCTCGCGGTGACGCCGTCGGGCGAGGGCTTCGTCGTCGACGCCGAGCCGCAGGTCATCGGCGAGCTCGCGCTCGCCGCGCAGGCCGTGCTCCTCGAGCTGCGGGCCGCCGACGCGTCCGGCCTCGAGGACCTGTTCCTCCAGCTGACCGCCGACACCCAGCGCGAGGCGGCCGCCGCCTTCCCGCCCGGATCGCCCTACCACCAAGGAGCCTCGGCATGAGCGCCACCGCCCCCGCCCCGCACGCCGGCACGGGCAGCTTCGACATCTCCGGCACCGCCCCGATCCCGCTGACCCGCCTCGTGGGCGTCGAGCTGCGCAAGCTCGTCGACACCCGCTCGGGCCGCTGGCTGCTCATCATCATGGTCAGCCTGATCCTGCTGGGCAGCGTCATCTACGCCTGGGCCACGCGTGACGGGTCCGTCGACTTCTTCGGCTTCACGGCCGTCGCCGGCAACATCACGGGCATCCTCCTGCCGGTGCTCGCCATCATGTCGGTGACGACCGAGTGGTCGCAGCGCACCAACATGGCGACGTTCACGCTCGAGCCGCGGCGCGTGCGCGTCGTCGCCGCCAAGCTCGTCGCGACCGTCATCGCGGCGGTCGTGTCCGTCGCCGTCGCGGTCGCCATCGGTGCGCTCGGTGCCGCCCTCGCGGCCGGCTTCGGCGCCCAGGTCGACTGGGACCCGAACGTCGAGGGCATCCTGGGCTTCACCCTCCTCCAGGTGATCAGCCTGCTGGTCGGCTTCGCCCTGGCCACCCTGCTGCTCAACACCCCGGCCGCGATCGTGACGTTCTTCGCGTACTACACGATCATCCCCGGCCTGCTGCTGCTCGCGGGTGCCTACTTCAGCTGGTTCGAGGACATCCGCCCCTGGATCGACTTCGTCTCGGCGAGCGGCCGGCTGGCGACCGGCTTCGACGGCGTCGAGTGGGGCCAGCTCGCGACCTCGGGCCTGCTCTGGTTCGTGCTCCCGCTCGTGCTCGGCGTCGCCCGCATGCTGCGCGCCGAGATCAAGTGAGCCCGGCCGCTCCGGCGGCCCCCTGACCCCGGTCGGGGCTCGGTGACATCTGAGGGGAGTGTTCACCGAGCCCTGACCGGCCTGTCACCCCCGTGGCGGCGCAGCGTTCCCGCTGCGCCGCCACGCTGCGTCCCGTGACCACTGCGACCGGACGCAGCTACCTCCGCTTCGCCGCCGTCGGCGACTCCACCACCGTCGGCGTCGGCGACCCGATGCCCGGCACCCCGCTCGGCCTGGGCGCCGGCGCGACCGGCCGCGACGGCACGTGGCGCGGGTGGGCCACCCTCCTCGCGCGGGCGCTGAACGCGTCGTACGACGTCTCCTTCTGCAACCTCGCCGTCTCCGGGGCGACCGCCCGCGACGTCGTCGAGCGCCAGCTGGCCGACGCGGTGGACCACCACCCCGATCTCGTGTCGCTCGTCGTCGGTCTCAACGACACGATGCGCTCCACCTGGAGCCCGGCCCAGCTGCGCGCGGACCTGCTGCACGCCGCCGACCGTCTCACCGCGGGTGGTGCGCTGCTCATGACGGCGCGCTTCCACGACCACGGCGCGGTGCTGGGCCTGCCGGGGTTCCTGCGGCGGCCGATGCAGCGGCGCATCGAGGTCGTCAACGGGGTGTACGACGAGGTGCACGCGACGTACGGCGGCGTGCGGGTCGACCTCGCGACGTGCGAGGCCGTCCGGGACCGGGCGTCGTGGTCGGTCGACCGTCTGCACCCCTCCGAGCGTGGCCACCGGGCGCTGGCGCGGTGCTTCGCCGAGGAGCTGACCGCCGCCGGGATCGTCGTCGAGCCGCCACGGGCCGAGCCCGACGCGGACCGCGCGGTCACCTGGCGGGAGGACCTCGGGTGGGTCGTCACCGAGGCCGTGCCGTGGATGGGGCGCCGGGCGCGCGACCTCGGGCCCTGGGCGGCACGGACCGCCTGGGAGCGGGTGCCGGTGCCGGTCGGTGCCCGGCGGACGGTCCGGTCAGCCGCGGGCGGTGAGGACGATCGGGTCGCCGTGGGTGATGGCGATGGTGTGCTCGCTGTGCGCCCCGCGGGAGCCGTCGGCTGACAGGATCGTCCAGCCGTCGTCGGCCATCCTGATCTCGTCGGTCGTGGCGAGCAGCCACGGCTCGATGGCGATGACGAGGCCCGGCTTGAGCTTGAACCCGCGTCCGGCGCGCCCGTCGTTGGGCACGTGGGGCTCGCCGTGCATGGTGCGTCCGACGCCGTGACCGCCGAACTGCGTGTTCACGGAGTAACCGTTCGCCCGGGCGATGGTGCCGATGGCCTCGCCGATGTCGCCGAGGCGGTTGCCGGAGCGCGCGACCTCGATGGCCGCGGCCAGGGCCTCCTCCGTGGTGCGGATGAGGCGCAGGTCCTCCTCCCGCGGCGTACCGACGACCACGCTGACGGCCGAGTCGCAGACCCAGCCGTCGACGCTCACGGCGAAGTCGAAGCTGACGAGGTCGCCGTCGGCGAGCGTGTAGTCGTGGGGGAGGCCGTGGAGCACCGCGTCGTTGACGGACGTGCAGAGCACCTTGCCGAAGGGGCCGCGGCCGAAGGACGGGGCGTAGTCGATGTAGCAGGACTCCGCGCCGCGCTCCTTGATCATCTCGTGCGCGAGCGCGTCGAGGTCGAGGAGGTTCATGCCGACGTCGGCGGTCTCGGCGAGGCGGGTGAGCACGCTGGCGACGAACTCGCCCGCCGGGCGCATCTCGTCGATCTGGCGGGGTGAGAGCAGCTCGATCATCGGTCGCCTCCTCGGGCGGACCCGCCGGGGCGGGGGGTGCTGGTGCGGCTGGTGGGGAGCCCGGCCGCGCGGGCCTGGGCGAGCAGGCCGACGACGGCGAGCAGGAGCCCGGCGAGCCCGAGCGTGCCGAGCGCGACGTGGCTGTAGACCCCGTCGGTCTTCGTCGTCGACGCCGCGACGGTGGTGAAGCCGCCGATCATGGCGGCGAGCAGGGCGGCGTGCATCCGGAGCGTGCGCACCGGTGCGGCACCCCAGAACGAGTAGGTGATGCCTGCGGTCAGGGCCGCGCCGGCGATGGCGAGCACGACCCCCACGGACCGGTTGTCGTCGAGCGCGCCCGCGGTGTCCGCCGCGAGCACGGCCGCCACGAGCCCGGCTCCGACGAGCGCGGCGACGACCTGTCCGCGGGAGGGCGCGGGCTCGACGGGTCCACGGCGCGACGGGGCGGACGTGCTGCTGGGCATGGGGGCCAGGGTATCGGTCGGCCGCTCGTCCCCAGGCCACGGCCGTCGGGACGGAGGGACCGTCCCGGATGGCCTAACCTCACGGGCATGACCGCCACTCCCGCCACGCCCCCGGCCGAGCCGCGTCCCGACGGTCGCGCCGACGACGAGCTGCGCCCCGTGAAGATCACGCGCGGCTGGCTCGACCACGCCGCCGGCTCGGTCCTCGTCGAGTTCGGCAGCACGAAGGTGCTGTGCGTCGCCTCGGCCTCCGAGGGCGTGCCGCGCTGGCGCAAGGGCTCGGGCCTGGGCTGGGTCACGGCGGAGTACGCGATGCTCCCCGGCTCCACCCACACCCGCAGCGACCGCGAGTCCGTCAAGGGTCGGATCGGTGGCCGCACCCACGAGATCTCCCGCCTCATCGGGCGTTCGCTGCGCTCGGTGGTGGACTACCAGGCGCTGGGCGAGAACACGATCCAGCTCGACTGCGACGTGCTGCAGGCCGACGGCGGCACGCGCACGGCCTCCATCACGGGGGCCTACGTCGCGCTCGCCGACGCGATCGCCCACCTGCGCTCGACCGGCGCCCTCAAGGGCGAGCCGCTCACCGGCTCCGTGGCCGCCGTCTCGGTCGGCATCGTGGGGGGCCGCCCCCGGCTCGACCTGCCGTACGTCGAGGACGTCGCCGCCGAGACCGACATGAACGTCGTGATGACGGGCGACGGGCGCTTCGTCGAGGTGCAGGGCACCGCGGAGGGCGTGCCGTTCGACCGGGCCGAGCTCGACGCGCTGCTCGACCTGGCCGCCGGTGGCTGTGCCGACCTGACCCGGCTCCAGCAGGAGGCGCTCGCGCAGGAGGCCACCCGTGGCTGAGGTCTTCCTGGCGTCGCGCAACCGCAAGAAGCTCGAGGAGATGGAGCGCATCCTGGCGGAGCACCTGCCCGGCGTGCGGGTGCTCGGGCTCGATGACGTCGCGGCCTACGACGAGCCGGTCGAGGACGAGCCCACGTTCGAGGGCAACGCGCTGCTGAAGGCCCGCGCGGGCCTCGCCGCCACCGGCCTGCCCAGCGTGGCCGACGACTCCGGCATCTGCGTCGACGCGCTCAACGGCATGCCGGGCGTGCTGTCGGCCCGCTGGTCCGGCCCGCCGAAGAGCGACACCCGCAACAACGAGCTGCTGCTCGCGCAGCTCGCGGACGTGCCGGACGAGCGCCGTACCGCCCACTTCCGCTGCGCCGTCGCCTTCGTGCACCCCGGCGGCGAGGTCGTCGTCGAGGGCCGGATGCCCGGCCGGGTGATCCGCGAGGTCCGGGGCGAGGGCGGGTTCGGCTACGACGTGCTGTTCGTCGCCGACGATCGCCCCGGCCTCACCACGGCCGAGCTGTCGCGCGAGGAGAAGGACGCCATCTCCCACCGCGGCAAGGCGATGCGCGAGCTGGGCCCCGTCGTCGCGGCGACGCTCGCGTGAGCGCCGGCACGCGGCTCCGCCGCCGCATCGCCCGCCTCGTGCTGCGGGCGGTGCGGTGGCGCACGGTGGGGGAGGTGCCGCGCCGCGGCATCCTCGTCGGCGCTCCCCACACCTCGAACTGGGACTGGGTGCTCACGCTCCTGCTCGCGTGGGACTCCGGCGTGCGCATCCGGCTGCTCGTCAAGCACTCGCTGTTCCGCGGCCCGCTCGGGCCGCTCCTGCGCGCGACCGGCGCGGTCGAGCTCGACCGCGCCAACCCGGGCGCCACCATCCGCGAGCTGCTGGCCGACGCCGAGACCGACGAGTCGTTCCTCCTCGGCCTCGCCGCCGAGGGCACCCGCGGTCGCGCCGAGTACTGGAAGTCCGGCTTCCACCGCATCTCGCGCCAGACGGGCATCCCCGTCACGCTCGCGTTCCTCGACGCGCCGAGCCGCACCGTGGGCTGGGGCCCGACCTTCCCGGCCACGGAGGACGTGCGCGCCGACATGGACCGCGTGCGCGCCTTCTACGCCGACAAGCGGGGCTTCAAGCCCGAGCTCGCGACGCCGCCGCGGCTGCGCGAGGAGGGGTAGGGCGGTTCGTCCCGTTCTGTTCCGGCTCGGCCCGGCTCGGCTCGAGGCGCTGAACTGTGCGGTTGGTGCGGGTCGCCGGACCCGGCACGCGTCGTACCGTCCCATTTCCCGGCCCGGCGGGATCCGCGCCCCGGCGTACGTGACAACTCGACGCGCCTGCCGCGGCGTACGTGACAACTCGGGGGTGCCGGAGGCGGGACTCGAACCCGCACGCCCTGGGGCACAGGTACCTAAAACCTGCGTGTCTGCCGTTCCACCACTCCGGCGCGGCGCCGTGCCTCAGTCGAGACCGAGGTCGCGGCGCAGCTTGGCGACGTGGCCCTTCGCGCGCACGTTGTACGCCGCGTGCGCGACCGTGCCCTCCTCGTCGACCACGACGGTCGAGCGGATGACGCCCTGGACGATCTTGCCGTAGTTCTTCTTCTCGCCGTACGCGCCCCACGCGGCGAGCGTCTCCTTCGACGGGTCGGCGAGCAGCGGGAAGGTGATGCCGTCGCGCTCGCGGAACTTCGCCAGCTTCTCGGGCTGGTCGGGGGAGACGCCGAGCACCTCGTAGCCCTCGGCCTTCAGGGCGTCGAGCGAGTCGCGGAAGTCGCAGGCCTGCGTCGTGCAGCCCGGGGTCATCGCGGCCGGGTAGAAGTACACGATCACCTTGCGCCCACGGAGGCCCGACAGCGTCACCTCGTCGCCGGAGTCGGAGGTGAGGGTGAAATCGGGGGCGACGTCGCCGGGGGCGAGCCGCTCTGCGGGGGCCGGGGACTGGCTCATCGGGCAGGCACCTCTCTGGTCGGGCAGCTATTGCAATCGATCTGCAACAACGTACTCTTCGTGGGCAGCCCGGCACGGGGGTCCGGACGCACTGGTTGGCCCCAACCTAGAGGAGGCAGGCATGCACGTGCCTGACGGGTTTCTCGACGCACCGACGTCGATCGCGACCGGCGTGGTCGCTGCCGCCGGCATCGGTCTCGCGCTCCGCGGCGCCCGCCGCGAGCTCGACGACCGCACCGCGCCCATGGTCGGCCTGGTGGCCGCGTTCGTCTTCGCCGCGCAGATGGTGAACTTCCCCGTCGGCGCGGGCACGAGCGGTCACCTGCTCGGCGGCGCCCTTGCCGCGGTGCTCGTGGGGCCGTGGTCGGCCGTCCTCTGCCTCAGCACGGTCCTGCTCGTCCAGGCACTGCTCATGGCCGACGGCGGCATCACCGCGCTCGGCACCAACGTGACCCTCATGGGCCTCGTCGGCGTGGGGGTCGGCTACCTCGTGTTCGTGGCCGTGCGCGCGGTCCTGCCCCGGCGCCCCGCGATGGTCGTGCCCGCAGCCGCCGTCGGTGCGTTCGCCAGCGTGCCCGCCGCGGCCGCCGTCTTCACCCTCCTCTTCGCCGTCGGCGGCCAGGCCTCGGTCGGCATCGGTGACGTCGCGGTCGCCATGCTCGGCTGGCACACCGTGATCGGGCTCGGCGAGGCCGCGGTGACGGCGCTCGTCGTCAGTGCCGTCGTGGCCACGCGCCCCGACCTCGTCCACGGCGCCCGTCCGCTCCTCGCGGCCTCCACGCTCGAGATCCGCCGGCCGGGAGCGCCCGCCGGGGCGGAGGTGGCGCGATGAGCACCACGACCACGACCACGCCAGTCCGTCCCCGCCTCTCCCGCGGCCGCTTCTTCGCCGCCGTCCTCGTCGTGACGCTGCTCGTGGCGGGCGGCCTCAGCTACCTGGCGTCCGCCCACCCCGACGGCCTCGAGCACGTCGCGGCCACGACCGGCTTCGGCGACACCGCCCGCGACTCCGCGGCGTCGAGGAGCCCGTTCGCCGACTACGGCACCGCAGGTGTCGACCACGCCTGGCTCAGCGGCGCCATCGCGGGCGTCGTCGGCGTCGCGGTCGTCCTCCTGCTGGCGGGTGGCCTCGCCCTCGTCGTGCGCCGCCGCGGCTCCGCGCAGGACTGACGCCGTGGGCGCGGGACACGGCCGCCCGGGCGCCGGGCCGACCCTCCACCACCCCGGTGCGAGCCGGGTGCACCGGGCGCCCGCCCACCTCAAGGTGCTGGCGCTGCTCGGCCTCATGCTGCTCGTCGTGGCCATCCCGCGGGACGCGGCGTGGGCACCGGAGGCGTACGGCGCCGCCGCGGCCCTCGTCGTCACCACCGTGCTCGTCGCGCGCGTGCCGCTGCTGTTCGTCCTGCGGCGGATGGTGGTCGAGGTCCCCTTCGTGGTGTTCGCGCTGCTCGTGCCGTTCGTCGCCCACGGTCCCCGCACCACGCTGCCCGTGCTCGGGGTGGAGGTGTCGGCCCCGGGCCTCGCCGAGGCCGGCCACCTGCTGGCCACGGGCACGATCGGCGTCGCGGCGGCCCTGACCCTCGCGGCGACGACGACCGCGCGCGACCTCCTCGCCGGGCTCGCGCGCCTGCGCGTCCCCGCCCTCCTGCTGGAGATCATGGGCTTCATGCTGCGCTACGCCGAGGTCGTCACGGGGGAGTGGAGCCGCATGCTCGTGGCCCTGCGCTCCCGTGGCTGCGAGCCCCGGTCACCGCGGCACTGGCCCGCGCTGGGCCGTGCCCTCGGTGCCCTCTTCGTGCGGTCCTACGAGCGCGGCGAGCGGGTGCACCTGGCGATGCTCTCCCGCGGGTACGTCGGCGCTCGGCCCACGCGCGAGGTGGCGCCGTGACCGCCGAGCCGGCGCCCGTCCTCGCCCTCGACGGCGTCGCGTTCGCCTATCCCGACGGCCACCAGGCGCTCTTCGGCGTCGACCTGCGCCTCGACCGCGGCGAGCGCGTCGCGCTGCTCGGCCCGAACGGTGCCGGCAAGACGACGCTGGTCCTCCACCTCAACGGCATCCTCAGCCCGGGTGCGGGGACGGTCGAGGTCGCCGGCCTGACGGTGGGCCGCCGCACCCTGGCGGAGGTGCGCCGCCGGGTCGGGGTGGTCTTCCAGGACCCGGACGACCAGCTGTTCATGGGCACCGTGCGCGACGACGTCGCCTTCGGGCCCCGCAACGCCGGGGTGCGGGGCCCCGAGCTCGACCGGCGCGTGGAGGCGGCTCTCGAGCAGGTCGGGATGGCCGGGTACGCCGACCGCCCGCCCCACCACCTGTCCTTCGGCCAGCGCCGGCGGGTCGCCATCGCCACGGTGCTCGTGATGGAGCCCGAGCTGTTGGTGCTCGACGAGCCCTCCTCCAACCTGGACCCCGCGTCGCGCCGGGAGCTCGCCGAGATCCTGCTCGGTCTCGACGTCACCATGCTGATGGTCACCCACGACCTGCCCTACGCGCTGCAGCTCTGCCCACGCTCGGTGGTGCTGTCCGACGGGGTCGTCGTGGCGGACGCCGCGACGTACGACGTGCTCACCGACGAGGCGACCATGACCGCCCACCGCCTGGAGCTGCCGTTCGGGTTCGATCCCCGCACGGCGGGCCGTCCAGGCGCGCGTTGGTAACGTTCAGCCCGACCGCCGAAGTGTTGACCTGAGCCTGTCGAAAGTGGTGCGTACGTGAGCAACGACCTCAACTCCCTCGAGGGCGAGATCGAGCAGACCCGGGAACGTCTGGCCTCGACCATCGACGAGCTGCTGCACCGCACCAACCCGAAGACGATCGCCCGCAAGGAGGCGAACGCCGTCAAGGGCTACTTCGTCGACGCGACCACGGGCGCGCCCCGCACCGACAACATCCTCAAGGTCGTCGGCGGGGTCGCGGGCGCGGTCGCGGTGGTCGTGGTCGTCCGCAAGCTCGTCAAGTGACCTCCGGCGGCGGTGCCGGTGACGGCACCCCGATCCGCATGCTCCACGACCGCCTCCTCGTCGAGCTCGACCGCGAGGCGGGGGAGCGGCGCTCGTCGGGCGGCATCGTGATCCCGGCGACCGCGGCGATGGGCGCCAAGCGCCTCGCCTGGTCGCGGGTCGTCGGCGTCGGCCCGCAGGTGCGCTCCGTCGAGGTCGAGGACCGCGTGCTCTTCGACCCGGACGACCGGGCCGAGGTCGAGGTGCACGGCGACACCTACGTGGTGCTGCGCGAGCGCGACGTGCACGCGGTGGCCGCGGGTCGGCTGGGCGACTCGGCCACGGGCCTCTACCTCTGAGGCCCCTGGGCCGAGGACACCGCGGTCACCCGCGGCGCCACCACCGGCGGGTCTTGCCGTCGGGTCGGGACTCCCGCACCGTGCGGCTGCGGGCCTTCTTCCCGTCCCCGCCGCCCGCGTCGGCCTCCTCGCGGTAGTAGCCGCCGTAGTAGTAGCCGCCCGCCGAGTTGCGCCGCGGCACGCGGTTGAAGACCACGCCCAGCACGCGGCCGCGCACCGCGGTGAGGTTGCCCAGCGACGTCTCCAGCTCGGTGTCGACGGTGCTGCCGTAGGACACGACGACGATCGCGCCGTCGGCCACGGTGGAGAGCACGGCGGCGTCCGTCACGGGCAGCAGGGGCGGGGCGTCCAGCACGACGAGCGCCGACTCCGCCATCTGCTTGAGCAGGTTGCGCATCGACTGCGAGCCGAGCATCTCGCTGGGGTTGGGCGGCACGCCGCCGGCAGCGAGCACCTGGAACCCGGGCACGGCGGGGTGGTCCTGCAGGACGTCGTCGAGCTCGGCCCGCCCGATGAGCACGTCCGTCAGGCCTGCACCCTCGACGAGGCCGAGCGTCGGGGCGACCACGGGACGGCGGAGGTCGGCGTCGACCAGGATGACCGGCTGGCCCGAGGTCGCGATCGCGGCGGCGAGGTTGGTCGACACCGTCGACTTGCCGTCCGACTGCCGCGAGCTGGTCACGACGATGATCCGGGGCGGGTTGTCGACGTCCATGTAGGACAGGTTGGTCCGCAGCTTGCGGAAGGCCTCGCCCGCGATGAAGGCCGAGTTCTGCTCCGTCTCCGTCACCGCCAGGTCGGCCGCCTCGCCGCGCTCGTGCTCCAGGGCCTTCGTGGCGGGGATGGCGCCGATGACGGCCACGCTGAACTTCTTCTCGATCTCCTGCGCGGTGCGCAGGCGACGGTCGAGCTGGGACCGCACCGCGGCGTACGCGACGCCGAGGAGGAGACCCAGGACGAGGCCGATGCCGCCGTCGCGCGCCGGCACGGGGGAGACGGGCGTGCTCGGGAGCGCCGCGCCCTCGACGGGGCGCACGACGAGGCCGGTGCTGCCGGCGACGGCGTCCGGGTTCTGGATCTCGTCGATCTCGTCGGCCAGCGCCTGCACCCACGCGTCGGCGAGGTCGCGGGCGGCCTGGGGGTCGCCGGCCTCGGCCGTGATGCGGATGAGGGACGTGTCGACGGGCTGCTCGACGGAGATGCGACCGATCAGTGCCTGGGGGGAGGAGTCCAGGCCGAGGGCCGTGATGGCCCGCTCCGCGACGGGACGGCTGCCGGCGACCTCGACGAACGACTTGGCCTGCGACTTCGCCAGGGAGTCGGCGACCGACTGACCCGCGATGGACGGATCGGGGTTGGCCGAGGTGACGAGACCGGTGGCGTTGGCGGCGTAGACCGCCGGCTGGCTCAGCGAGTAGGCCAACGCGAGCACGAGGCACGCGACGACGATGACCCCGGCGCCGAGCCAGTGGTTGCGCAACGCTCGCAGGTAGTCGCTGAGGGACATGGGGTCCTTCCATCGGGAGGGTCTCGCGCCTCACGGAATGCGGATTTCGGCTCCGTGACCGCGCGTTCTCGTGGGAGCCTGAGCCCGTGAGGATCCTCATCGTATGCGTCGGCAACGTGTGTCGTTCGCCTCTTGGAGAACGTCTCCTGCGCCTCGCGCTGGCCGACGAGGTCGCCGCCGGTCTCGTCGAGGTGACGAGCGCCGGCACGGGCGCGCTGGAGGGTCGGGCCATGGAGCCGGACGCCGCCGCCGAGCTGGCGCGGCTCGGCGGATCGGCCGACGGGTTCGTCGCCCGTGCGGTCACCGACGAGATGCTCCGGGCCTCCGACCTCGTGCTGACGGCGACCACCGAGGTGCGCAAGCAGGTCGTGGGCATCACCCCCGCGGTGCTGCACCGCACCTTCACGCTCAAGGAGCTCGCGCTCGTGGTCGAGGAGGAGGCGCAGCACGTGCAGGTGCTGCCCGACGTACGTCGCGCGATGCGGGCCCTCTCGGCCCGGCGGGGCGCTGTCTCGCGCAACGACCTCGACGTGCCGGACCCCATGGGGCGGGACGCGGCGCGCCACCGCGAGGCGGCCGACCAGATCGCCGCCACGGTCGAGGTGCTCGCCCCGCTCGTGGCCGTGCTCGTCGAGGAGCGGCAGGCGGCCGAGGCGGAGGCCCTGGAGGCCCAGGAGGCCCAGGAGGAGGCCCAGGAGGCCCGGGCAGGGGAGGCGTGAGAGCGGCCTCCCGGCGCGTCTCAGGTCAGCAGGACGAGCCCGCGCTCGGCCAGCTCGTCGAGGAAGGGCAGCACGTCGCCCCGCACCTGGGCGGCGGCCGCGCCGTACTCGGTGGCGAGGAGCAGCACGAGCGCGCCGAACGTCGTCGGCTGCTCGAGGCACTCCCAGACGGAGACGCCGACGGGGTTGAGCTCGAGGTACTCGCCGCGCTCGTCGAGCAGCACCATCGTGTCCCCGGTGCTGGTGCCGAGGGCCGACGGGTTGCGGCGGAGCGTGGTCGTGTCGTCGATGCGCACGGGGTGATGGTGCCATGAGCGCGGTCCCCGACGAGGCCGTGCTCGTCCCGGTCCACGGGCTCGGTGCGGTGGTGACGCTGCGGCTGCGCGGCACCGAGCGCGCCACGCTGGTCGACACCGTCCGCGCGGCCTGGGAGCGGTGCCTCGCGCCGTTCCCGGTCCCCGGGGAGGACGGGGACGGCGGGGAGGACGGCCCCGTCGACGGCGGCACGCTCGACGTCGTGCTCGACGCGCCGTCCGCCGATCCCGCCGAGCGCCACGCCGCGGTCGCGGCGGGGGCGGTGGTCGGCACCGCGCTCGCCGACGTGATGCACCAGCTCTCGCCCGCGGTCACCCTGCGGCTCATCGAGCGCCGCGCCGGTGCGCTGATGATGCTCCACGCCTGCGCGCTGGCGCACCCGGAGACGGGGCGCACGGCGGTGCTCGTGGCGCCGTCCGGCACGGGCAAGACGACCCTCGCGCGCACGCTGGGCACGTCGTTCGGCTACCTCACCGACGAGACGGCCGGCATCGACGCGACCGGCCGGCTGCTGCCCTACCCGAAGCCGTTGTCGGTGATCCCCGTGCCCGGGGAGCCCGTCAAGGACCAGCTGGCGCCCGCCGCGTGCGGCCTCGCACCGGTGCCGGCCGACCCCCGCCTCGCCGCGGTCGTCCTCCTCGAGCGGTCCCCGGACGGCCCGGAGGAGCCCGAGGTGACGTCGGAGTCGACGGTGCGGGCGCTCGCGACCCTGGCGGGGCAGACGTCGTACCTCACCCGCGTCGAGCGCCCGCTCCACGCCCTGGCGGCCACGATCGAGCAGGGCGGCGGGCTGCGGCGGGTGCGCTACCGCGAGTCCGCGAGCCTCGCCCCGCTCCTCGCGGAGTGGCTGGCGTGAGCGGCCTGCGGGTGCGCCGGGCGCCGGTGGCGGACTGGTACGTCGCGGGCGAGGAGTCCGCCGTCATGGTGGGCGCCACCGTCGTCGTGCTGTCGGCGCTCGCCACGGCGGTGCTCGAGATCCTCGACGGGTCCGGTGCCGGGTCCGGTGCCGGGTCCGGTGCGGGCGCCGGTGCCTGGACCGACGCCGCCGTCGTCACGGCCGGTCTCGTGGAGCTCTTCGGTGCGCCGGACGGGGTCGACGTGCACGCCACCACGGCGTCGGTGCTGACCGACCTCGCGGAGCAGGGCGTGGTGGAGACGGAGCAGCCGTCGGGACCGGTCGCGGGTTGACCCCGGTGGGACGCTGGAGACCATGAGCGACCACGTCTCCGCAGCAGCATCCGGCCACTTCCGCATCGGGGGCGAGCTCCCCGTCGTCCGCCTCGGCTACGGCGCCATGCAGATCACCGGCGACGGGGTCTGGGGCTGGCCCGAGGACCGCGAGGGCGCGATCGCCGTGCTCCGGCGGGCCGTCGAGCTGGGTGTCACCTTCATCGACACGGCGGACTCCTACGGCCCGACCGTCTCCGAGGAGCTCATCGCCGAGGCGCTGCGGCCCTACGCCGACGACCTCGTCATCGCCACCAAGGCCGGCCTCGTGCGCACCGGTCCGGGCGAGTGGATCCCGGTCGGGCACCCGGCGTACCTGCGCCAGCAGGCCGAGCTCAGCCTCCGCCGTCTCGGTGTCGAGGCCCTCGACCTGTTCCAGCTCCACCGCGTCGACCCCGCCTTCCCGCTGGAGGACCAGGTGGGCGAGCTGAAGAAGCTGCAGGAGGAGGGCAAGGTGCGCCACATCGGGCTCTCCGAGGTGTCGCTGGGCCAGCTGCAGGAGGCCCGCGAGGTCGCCGAGATCGCGACCGTGCAGAACCTGTTCAACCTGGTGAAGCGCGACGCCGAGCCCCTCCTCGACTACTGCGACGCCGAGGGGATCGGGTTCATCCCGTGGTTCCCGCTCGCCACCGGCGAGCTCGCCGGGGCCGACGGCCCGCTGGCGCAGGCGTCCCGCGACCACGGCGCCGAGCCGTCGCAGCTGGCGCTGGCCTGGCTGCTGCGCCGCTCGCCCGTCGTGCTCCCCATCCCCGGCACGAAGACCGTCGCGCACCTCGAGACCAACGTCGCGGCCGCCGGCATCGAGCTGAGCGACGAGGAGTACGCCGCCCTCGACGCGGTGCGCTGAGCCGTCCGTGGCACGACCGCTGCGCCGCCTGGGCTTCCTCACCATCGGGCTCTTCGACCCCGACGAGCCCCGCGCGGGCCACGAGGCGACCCTCCGCGTCATCGAGCTGGGGGAGCGGCTCGGGTTCGACAGCGCCTACGTGCGCCACCGGCACCTCCAGCACGGCATCTCCTCGCCGTTGACGTTCCTGGCCGCCGCCAGCCAGCGCACGAGCCGCATCGACCTCGGCACGGCGGTCATGCCCCTGGGCTGGGAGAACCCGCTGCGCCTGGCCGAGGACCTGGCCACCGTCGACGTCCTCTCCGGCGGACGGTTGCAGCCCGGGATCAGCGTCGGCCCGCCGATGCAGTGGAAGCACGTGCGGGACGCGCTCTACCCCGACACCGCCGACGCGGAGGACTTCTCCTACGCACGGGTCGAGCGCCTGCTGCGGCACCTCCGCGGCGAGCCGGCGAGCACGTTCAGCGGGCAGCAGGGGATCGAGGTGTTCTCCGAGCGCGTCCAGCCGCACGTGCCCGGTCTGGCGGACCGGGTCTGGTACGGCGCCGGCTCCGTCCGCTCCGCCACCTGGGCCGGCGCGCAGGGCCTGGGCCCTGCTGAGCAGCAGCGTCGTGAAGCACGAGGGTGAGTCGGGTGAGCCCGTCGACTTCGCCCGCGCCCAGCGCGCCCAGATGGACGCGTTCCTGGCCGCCCACCCGGACCCCGGGGCGGCCCGCCTGTCGCAGGGACTGGTGGTCGTGCCGACCGACAGCGCGACGGCCGACCAGCGGCGCCGCTACGAGCGGTACGCCGCGGAGCGGCTGCCCCGCACCACGGAGCCCCAGGGACCGGCGCGACTGCTCTTCGCCCCCGACCTCGTCGGGACCTCGGAGCAGATCGCCGAGCAGCTCCGGGCGCACGCGGGCTTCCAGGCCGTCGACGAGGTCGTCTTCGCGCTGCCCTTCTCGTTCGAGCACGACGACTACGTGCAGATCCTCACCGACATCGCCGAACGCCTGGCGCCCGCGCTGGGGTGGACGGCCTCGGAGGGCGCGGGGGCACCCGCGTGAGCGAGGAGCGGGCGGTCGCGGCCGCGCGGGCCCTCGGCGTACCCGTCGCGGTGACCCGGCACGGTCCCGTCCGGTCGCTCGAGGAGGCGGCGGCCGCGCGCGGCGTCGCGCCGGAGCGGCTGGTGAAGACGCTGGTGGTACGGCGCGGGGACGACGACCACCTGCTCGTGCTGGTGCCGGGCGACCGCACGATCAGCTGGCCGCGGCTACGAGCGCTGCTCGGGGTCTCGCGCCTCTCCATGCCGTCGGCCGAGGACGCGCAGCGCGCCACCGGCTACGCCCGCGGCACGATCACGCCGTTCGGCGCGTCGCCGGGGCCGCACGGACCCTGGCCCGTCGTCGCCGACACCCGGGTCACCGGCACGATCTCGATCGGCGGCGGTGACCACGGCGTCGGGCTGACGGTGGAGGCGGAGGCGCTGCTCGCGGCGTACGACGCGGTCGTCGCCGACGTCACCGACCCCGCCTGAGGTGGGCGACGCCTCCCTGCCTGCCCGGTGTCTGCCCGGTGTAACGCGGTGTCCGGGCTACTGGAGCGGCGGTCGACCACTTCTCCAGTAGCAGTAACACCGCGTTACACGAGGAGGGGCAGGCGCGCTGCAACCGCCGACCCCGCCTGAGGTCAGGAGACCTGGTCGAGGATGTTCTGGGTGATCTCGTCGATGCTCGCGCCGCCCACCTGCTGACCGTCGACGAGGACGGTCGGGGTGCCCTGGACGCCGTTGTCGGTGGCGGCGGTGCCGGCCTCCTCGACCCAGTCCTCGAAGGCGAGGTCCTCGATGCCGGGGCGCACGGCGTCCTCGTCGGCGCCCGCGACGACCGCCTGGTCGACCAGCCAGTCGTCGTCGGGGAACGGGCCGCGCTCGCTGGGCTGCTGGTCGTAGAGCAGGTCGTGGAACGTCTTCGCGGCGTCGGGGCCGGCGGCGTCCATGACGACGGCCATCGCGTTGGCGGAGCGGAGCGAGTAGTCGCTGACCCGGCCCAGCAGGTTGAAGACGCGGTACTCCACGACGACGTCGCCCGAGTCGACGAGCTGGGTCAGCCGGTCGCTGCTCGCGGCCTCCAGGGCGCCGCAGAACGGGCAGAGGAAGTCCTCGTAGATCACCACGCGGTGCTCGGCGTCGGGGTCGCCGAACGCGAACCCGTAGTCGGAGGTGACCTCGCCCGCCAGGTTGACGCTGTCGCCGCTGCCGGGAGCGGTGGCCGAGCCTCCGTCGTCGGAGCCAGCGTCGTCGGTGGTGCGGCCCACCCCGGGCGCGTCGGCCTCGCCGGCTCCGTCGTCGTCACCACCGGTGAGCGCCAGCACGCCGATGATGACCGCGGCCACGACGGCGACGACGCCGCCGACGATGAGCCACTCCCGGAGGCGTTCCTTGCGCTGCGCCTCGCGCTGGGCGCGGGCAGCGACCTCCGCCCTGCTCTGCTTCGGACCGTCCGGCTTGCCGGGCGCCTGGGCCATGCGTCCACGCCTCACTTCGTCGGGGTGCTGGGGACCGTTGCTCCCTCCCGAGGCTAGGCAGCGTTCCTGAACCCATCCTGAGTCGCGCCCGCCGTCTGCGGGGCGGGGCGTAGGCTGCGACGTCGTGACGGACCGACTGGTGTGGATCGACTGCGAGATGACCGGCCTCGACCTGGGCGCCGACGCGCTGATCGAGGTGGCCGCGCTGGTCACCGACTTCGAGCTCAACGTGCTGGGTGACGGGGTCGACCTCATCATCAAGCCCGCGCCGGAGGCGCTCGCGCAGATGGGCGACTTCGTCCGCGACATGCACGAGAAGTCGGGCCTGCTCGCGCAGCTCGACACGGGCATGACGCTCGCCGAGGCGGAGGCCGAGGTGCTCGCCTACGTGAAGAGCCACTGCCCCGATGGCAGCCGCCCCCCGCTGGCCGGCAACACGGTGGCCACGGACCGCTCGTTCCTCGCGCGGGACATGACGGAGCTCGAGGGGTTCCTCCACTACCGCATCGTCGACGTCTCCTCGATCAAGGAGCTGTCGCGCCGCTGGTTCCCGCGGGCCTACTACCAGGCTCCGAAGAAGCGCGGGAACCACCGGGCGCTCGCCGACATCCAGGAGAGCATCGAGGAGCTCCGCTACTACCGGGACGCCGTCTTCGTCCCGTCGCCCGGCCCGAGCTCGGCGCAGGCCGGGGAGATCGCCCGCCGTCACGGTGGCGCACTGACCGGGATCGGGGCCCCGGAGCCCGCATCCGACCCGGGTGGTCAGAGCACTCCCTGACACCCGCTACACTTCTGCCCGGCCCGTCGCGATGAGAGTCGCGCACGAGGTCGTGGTGGGTATAGCTCAGCTGGTAGAGCGCCGCCTTGTGGTGGCGGATGTCGCGGGTTCGAGTCCCGTTACTCACCCCGGAGAACGCGCGAGGCCCTCGGGCCTCGCGCGTTCGTCATTTCGCTCCCGGCAAGGCGCCGCCCCGCGCTCGCCGCCTCAGGCCGGCTGCTGCGCCCGTACGCCGAGGCGCGGCAGCACGACGAGGAACGTCGAGCCGATCGAGGGCTCCGACGTCGCGCCGATGACGCCCCCGTGCTGCTCGACGATCGCGTGCGCGATCGACAGCCCGAGCCCCGTGCCCTGGATCGCCTCGCGCTTCGCGATCGAGGAGCGGAAGAACTGCGTGAACAGCTGGTCCTGCTCGTCCACGGGGATGCCGAGGCCGGTGTCGCTCACCTCGATCACGACCTCGTCGGACTCGAGCCGGAGCGAGACGTCGACCTGGCCGCCGTCGTGCGTGAACTTGAGCGCGTTGGTCAGCAGGTTGAGCACGACGCGCTCCAGCATCCCGGCGTCGCCGTCGACGAGGGCCTCGTCGTCGGGCAGTGCGACGCGCACCTCGAGGTCGCGCGTCTCGAGCTGGGGCGCGACGACGTCGTACGCCGAGCGCACCACGTCGCGCAGGTCGAGCGGCTCGCTGGCGAGGTCGAGCTGGCCGGCGTTGACGCGGGAGAGCACGAGGAGGTCCTCGACGAGGGAGCGCAGGCGCTCGCCGTTGTTGATGATGCGCTCGAGCGTCTGCGCCACCAGTGGCGGGATCTCCCCGAGGTCGCCGTCGGCGAGCATCGTGGCGTAGCCGAGGACGCTCGTCAGCGGTGTGCGCAGCTCGTGGCTGACGGTCGAGACCAGGGCGTCCTTCATGCGGTCGGCCTGCTCGAGGCGCTCCACGGCCTCGCGCTCGCTGAGCAGCGCCGCCAGGAGCGCGTCCTGGCGCTGCACCCGCGCGGTGACGTCCTCCGAGGTGCACACGTAGCCGACGACCTCACCGCGCTGGTCGTGCATGCGGGTGATGGTGACCGAGTGGGAGCGCATCTCGCCGGACTTGCGGCGCATCCGCCAGTCCCGCGGCTCGCTCGAGCGCTTCGTGAGGGCGCGGGCGATCCGGTGGAACTCGGGCGCCGTGCCGACGGCCTCCGCCAGTGCGCGCAGCTCCGACCGCGGGACGAAGGCGGCCGGGGTCTGGCCGAGCATGTCGCGTGCGTCGTACCCGAGCAGCAGCTCCGCGCCCACGTTGAAGACCGTGATGCGGCCGTCACGGTCGGTGCCGATGATCGCGGTCCGGGTGGCCGAGTCCATGATCCGGCCCACGAGCTCACGCTCGCGGTGGGCCTCGGCGGACCGAGCGCGGAACAGCTGCGCGACGAGGGTGTAGGGCACGACGAGGAGCACCGCGCTCAGGAGGAACAGGAGCAGGACCGTCGTGTCGGGGACGGCGGTCCGCTCGTGGAGGGCGATGCTGTAGGGGCCGACGCCGATCGAGGCAAAGGTGAGCACCGTCACCGTGATCACGAAGAGCTGCGCGATCATGTCGGTCAGCGTCAGGCGGAGCGCACCCCAGGCCAGGAGCGGCACGAGCGTGAACGCCCAGGCGACCTCGTCCTGCAACGTGAAGACGGCGGTGGTCGCGGCGAGCACGGCGACCCACTGGGCCCATCGCTCGGGATCGGTGACCCGCTGCGTGGTCCGGTCGAAGCGCAGGAAGGGGAGCGTCAGCAGGAGCTGGGAGAACGTCGTGGCGAGCAGCACCAGCACCGACTGGGACGTCCGCGGCTGCACGCCGGCGGCCCCCACGAAGCCGGCGAGCGTGAGCACGCCGAGCAGCGGTCCGAGGGTCCCCGCGACGAGCCAGCGGCCCAGGTCGCCCTGGCTGCGCAGCCCCGGTCGCCCGCGGTCCCGCCGGCGGAGCACGATCGTCGCGGCGAGCGCCTGGACGGCCACGCTGACGCCGAACCCGACGGCCGTGAGGGGCCGGACGTCGACCAGCGACATGGTCCACCAACCGGCGAGCCCGCCGAGCACGACCGGCACCGGCGCCCAACGGAGCGGCGCCACGATGGCCGCGGCCGTCACCAGGCCGACCGGCCACTGGGTGAAGGCGACCACCCAGGTCTCGCCCCAGTAGGCGGCGACGAAGCCGAGGCCGAGCACCGCGAGGAGCAGCAGCGCCGGGAGCCGGGTGCCCGCGAGGAGACCCCCTGCCTCCGGGCGTGCCGCGCCCGCCACGTCGGTGCTGCTCACGCGTCCTCCCTGCTGGGCCAGGCGTCGACGTCGCCTGCCCCTCGTCGCCGCACATTGTGACCCGTCGGGACGGACTTGGCAGGTGAACGGCCACCTGCCCGTCGGCCGGGGCCCGCGGAGGATCGTCCTAGGGTGAACCGCATGGACGAGCGCACGGAGACCCGGTCGACCCGGCTCGCGAGCACCGACTACGACGTCGTCGTGGTGGGCGGCGGCCACAACGGGCTGGTGGCCGCCGCCTATCTCGCACGCCGTGGTCTGTCGGTCGCGGTCCTGGAGCGGCTGGGCCGCACCGGAGGCGCTGCCGTCTCCACCGAGGCGTTCCCCGGCGTGCCGGTGCGGCTCTCGCGCTACTCCTACCTCGTGAGCCTGCTGCCCGACCAGGTCGTCACCGACCTCGGGCTCGACCTGCGCCTCGTGTCGCGCTCGACCGCGTCGTACTCGCCCTACCGCCGCGACGGCGTCGACGGCGGCCTGCTCGTCGAACGACCCGAGGGGCCGGCGACGCGGGCGTCGTTCGCGGCGCTGACGGGGTCGGACGCGGCGTACGAGGCCTGGACGTCCTTCTACGGCGAGGTGGAGGAGCTGGCGCGCGTCGTCGCGCCGACGCTGACCCGGCCCCTGCCGCGGGTGGACGACCTGGCGGCGCAGGTGCCCGCCGCGATCTGGCGGGACGTCGTGGAGCGGCCGCTCGGCGAGGCCATCGAGCGGCGGTTCACCGATGACCTCGTGCGCGGCGTCGTCGCCACGGACGGGCTCATCGGCACCTTCGCCTCGCTCCACAGCCCGTCGCTGGTGCAGAACCGCTGCTTCCTCTACCACCTCATCGGCAACGGCACGGGGGAGTGGCGCGTGCCGGTCGGCGGCATGGGGGCGGTCACCGACGCCCTGCACGCCTCCGCCGTCGGCGCCGGTGCGGAGGTGCTGACGCACGCCGACGTACGCCGCGTGCACGCCGCCTCCGCGAGCGGGACCGCCGGCGGGTCGGGGGCCGAGGTCACCTTCGTCGACGCCGAGGGCACCCACAGGGTCGGGGCGCGGTTCGTGCTGTCCGGGGTGGCGCCGTGGACCTTGGCCGGCCTCGTCGGCGAACCCCTCGAGGAGGTCGTGAAGCCGCAGGGGTCGCAGCTGAAGATCAACCTCCTGCTCGACCGGCTGCCGCGCCTCCGCTCGGGCGTGGACCCGGCCGTGGCGTTCGCGGGCACGTTGCACCTCGCCGAAGGGGCCGGCGAGCTCGAGGCGGCCCACGCCGACGCCGTCGCCGGCCGGGTGCCGACCCGCATGCCGGGCGAGGTCTACTGCCACTCGCTGACGGACCCGTCGATCCTCGGCCCGCTCGCGGGCACCGGTGCGCACACGCTCACCTACTTCGGGCTCCACACGCCCGCGGGGCTCTTCGCCGGCGACCCGGGGTTCGCGAAGGTCGCCGTCGAACGCGCCATCGCCTCCCTCGACGAGGTGCTCCTCGACCCCATCTCCTCCGTGGTGGCACGGGACGCCGACGGGAACCCGTGCATCGAGGCGAAGACCCCGCTGGACGTCGAGGCGGACCTCCAGATGCCCGGCGGGCACATCTTCCACGGCGACCTCGAGTGGCCCTGGGCGCCCTCGCGCGCCGCGCTCGACGCGCCGGCGGCGGCGTGGGGCGTGGAGACCGCGTACGACGGCGTGCTCCTCTGCGGCTCCGGTGCACGCCGCGGTGGCGCGGTCTCCGGCCTCGGCGGGCACAACGCCGCGCACGCGGTGCTGGACGCCATCTGAGCCTCGATTTTTCTGGGGCGTCACCCGCTGCTAATGTTGCACCCGCTTCACCGGGCGCCATTAGCTCAATTGGCAGAGCAGCTGACTCTTAATCAGCGGGTTCGGGGTTCGAGTCCCTGATGGCGTACAGATCGAGAAGGCCCCGCACCGTTCGGTGCGGGGCCTTCTGCGTTGGTGGCGTCGCTGCCGTTGCCCCGGGGCGGCGCCTGAGTGGCAGCGGGCCGGGTACCGAGGAAGTACGGCGCCGTTCTCGTCGCCGCGTACCACTCCCTCCCCCCACCGGGCGTGACGGAGCCAGCCCGCTGGCTCGGTCGTCGCCGTCAGGAGCAGTCATGTCCCCCTCCCAGTCCCTTCCGTCGTACCAGGGCGTCGGCGCCGCGCGCCGTCGCATCAGCACCGAGACCAAGGCCTCGTTCAAGACGACCGAGCTCGTCGCGTTCGTCGTGGTCGCCCTCGGGATCCTCATCGCCTCCGCCGTCGTGGACGCCTCCGACTTCGGGGCCCAGGAGGCGTGGTTCTACGTCACGCTCCTGACCATCGGCTACATGGTGAGCCGCGGCCTCGCGAAGTCCGGCTCGCGGGACTTCTACGACGACGAGGACGGCCGCGATTCGCGGTCGGGCGGGTCGGTCGGGTCGGCGGGATCGGCCGGGTCGGCGGGGCACGCGCAGCACCAGGGCACCGGGTTCCCCTCCTGAGGAATGTCTTCCGAGTAACGCCTCCCGAGTAACGCCTCCCGAGTGACGCTCTCCCGGGTGACGTCGACAGGCCCCGCACCGTGCTGGTGCGGGGCCTGTTGATTGCTGGCTTCCGCCGGGCATGCTGCGCCGCCCGGCCACTGGGTGAGGACGGGCGGCGGTGTGGGGGCTAGGTCGTTTCTGGTGGTGGCCAGGGGTGGGTGCCGTCGGGGTCGACGAGGTAGGTCTGGCCCGTCGGACTGGTCCAGATGAGGGCGTTCGGTGGTTCCCCGTTGTCCGGGTTGGTGGGTCGGTAGGTCCAGCGTTTCCCGGTGCGTAGCTCGCGGTGGGTCTTCATGCGGTGGTGGCGGCGGCAGAGCGGGAACAGGTTGGTCGTCGAGGTCTGGCCGGGTGGGCCGTTCTCGTCGTAGGCCTGGCGGTGGTCGAGGTCGGCGGTGCGTGAGCTGCGGGTGCAGTACGGGAACACACACCTGGGCCAGCGGACACGGACGTGGTCAGCGATCCAGTCCGGTGGGGTGTAGCCGTTGACAGCGTCGTGCTGGTTGAGGTCGATGACCGGCTTGATCGTGACGGTGGTGTCGGGGCTGGCGCACCAGGTCTGGACCTGCTCTGCGGTGACTGTGCCGCGGGGTAGGCCGGGGGTGTCGAGCCGGGCGAGGTCGATGCCGGTGGTGCCGGTGCAGGCGTCGATCCCGGGGCCGAATCCGGTCAGGGTGCCGGTGATGGCGGCCTGGTCGAGGTGCACGAAGAGCACCACCTCCCGCCGAGTGCGTGTCGGCGTGGGCGGCTGGCCCTCGTCGTACTCGAGCGTGCTGATTCCGTCGCAGCGCCGCGCCACCTCGCCCAGGGCCATCGAGCGGCGGACGTCGAGGTCCTGATCGCACCCCAGCTCGACGAGCTGCCGCGCGACGTGGGCCACCGTCCGCTCCAAGTCCAGCGCGTCGGCCAGGTCGAGGGTGCCGTGGACGTCCACGGTCCCGCGCAGCGTGCCCGTGAGCGGGTCCGCGTAGCCCACGTCGCCCAGCTCGATCGTCAGGTGCCGGCCCCCGTCGGCCTCGGCCCGCTCGGCCTCGGTGGTCTCGGGGTCGAACCGCGCCGCGGCCTCGACCACCAGACGGTCGACCTCGGGACCGGTGGCCTTGCCAGCGACGTACGCCACATGGCGATCCACGAACCCCGCGCCCTCGAAGGTCAGCGTCCGTGTCGCCTGTGCGATCCGGCGTCCTCGCCAGACATCGACCTCGCCCGCGGCGATCCGGGCGTGGACACGGGGCAGGCGGTAGCGCAGCTCCACCGCATCCCCGACCAGCCGCCGTGCGGCATCGAACGAGCACCCCCGAGCAGCGGCGACCTCGCCGATGCAGAACTCCGCCACCACGGGCGCTCCAGGGCCCCCCAGCTCGAGGAACTGGTCCCCGGCCAGTTTCTCGGCGTAGGACTCCTCGTGCCACTCGCCCAGCACCGTGATGGGATCCCCGACGACCTCGTCGGAGGTGTGCGCCGTTGCCCAGTCGCCCACGGCGACGAACGCAGCCGCTTCCGCGACACGAGCAGCGTGTGTGCGCTCGCGGACCGCGTCGATCAACGCAGTCGCCGCAGTCGCCGCCGTGTGCCGGGTCCCCCGATCCATGACCCCACTCTAATCGAACAGACATTCGATCACCACCTTTTGGTGGTGATCTGTGGATGACCGATCCGAGGCCGGCGTCGAGTTGTCACGTACGCAGCGACGAGCTCCCGGCTGCACCGCGGCGTACGTGACAACTCGACGCACCCGCCGCGCCGTCCGACCCACCTCGACGCTCCCGCCGCGCCGTACACCCCAACTCGACGCACCGCGCCGCACCGTTCAACCCAACTCGACGTCCCCGCCGCGCCGTCCGACCCACCTCGACGCACCTACCGCGCCGTCCGACCCAACTCGGCGCGCTTCGGCCCGAACCATCCGCACGCCCACAGGGCCGCCAGGACCAGCACGGGCTGGAAGAACAGGCGCGTCAGCCGTGCGCCGTCGGTGTCGAGCCCGAACGCGGAGGTGCCCTCGACGTACTGCGCCACGTTGCCCGGGAACACCGCCACGAAGAAGACCGCCACCACGAGGCCCGTGAGGCGGCGGAGCCGCGCCGGGGCCAGCAGCAGTGCGAGCCCGAGGGCGATCTCCACGACCCCGGAGACGACGACCACGAGGTCGGCGTCGACCGGGAACCACGACGGCACCTGGGCCTGGAACTCCGTGCGGAGCGAGGTCAGGTGCAGCACGCCGGCCGCGACGAGGAAGACCCCGAGCGCGACCCGGAGCGCGTGGCGGGCCAGGGTCACGGGTGCTGCTCGTGACCGGGGTGGCCGTGGGTGCGCCGGTCCTCCTTCATCTCCGCCTCGAAGAGGTGGCGACGTCCCTCGACGAGCTCGTCGCGCGCCTCCTTCTCGATGCGGCGGAAGGTGGCGTAGTAGCCGTCGTCGTACTCCTCGACGATCTGGAACGACCAGCGGCCGTAGAGCAGGTTGCGGCCGACGACCTCCCGCTCGACGCGGTCCGCCAGCTCGCCGTGACCGGCCTCCCGGAGCTCGTCGACGGCCTGGCCGACAGTGAGGTCGGCGGTGCCGGAGAGCCGGTGGAACGTGTAGAGGTGGCCGCGCGCGACCTCCACCGCCTCGAGGGCCTCGGACAGCTTGCCGAGTGCGCTGACGGTGGCATCGGTGACGCCGTCGGGCCGCTGGTGGTCGTCCATGGGTCGATGGTGCCGGACAGCACAAGACGCCCCCGCCCCGAAGGGCGAGGGCGTCTCGTGGGTGGATCAGGACCAGATGACCTGCGTGTCGTCCCACAGGCTGTAGTCGTCGCCCTCGGCGAACGCGACCTGCGTGACGGCCTGGTCGGAGAGGAAGGTGTCGCAGGTCTCGAACGTCGAGCCGTCCCAGTCGGTGTCGGGGCTCTCCTCGTCGCAGCCGCCGACGCCGTTGCCGAAGTTGATGAGCTGCGAGGTGTCGTTGCCGTCGGCGGTGAGGCCGTCGAGGCTGATCACCATGCCGCCGAGGTTCTCGGGGGACTCGACGCCGGTGACCTCGTAGGTCACGTGGTACGGCGTCATCCCTTCCGCGCCGTCGACATCGGCGACGTCGGCCGGGTCACCCTCGCGGATCTCGACCACGGTGATCTCGATGACGCCCTCGTTGCCGGCGTAGTCGAAGGGCACCGTGGCGGTGTCGCCGAGTGCCAGGTCTGAGCCGGGCTCGGTCAGCTCGCCGTCGAACGTGGCGGCGTCGTCGCTCTCGTCCTCCGTCGCGTCGTCGGTGGGGTCGTCGGTCTCCTCGTCGTCGCTGGTCTCGTCGTCGGAGGTCGACGGGGTCGACTCGCTCGTCGCGTCGGACGAGTCGTCCGCGTCGTCGCTCCCGCAGGCGCTGAGGGCAGCGGTGAGGACGGTCGCGACCGCGACGGTGGCCAGCTTGCGGCGGTGACGCATGGGGGTGCTCCAGTTCTGCTCGGGGAGGCACCGCCTCCCCGCGGCGCCGAGGAGGTCTTTACCTTCCTCGGAGCCCAGCGAAACTGCGCTTGCGTCGGTGACCTGTGCCACGCAGGGCTGGACGGTGCCCCCGGCAGGATTCGAACCTGCGACCGGCGGATTAGAAGGCCGCTGCTCTATCCAGCTGAGCTACGGAGGCGCGGCGACCCGCGGCACGGCCGCGGTCACCGGTGTGATTGTAGGGGTCGTCTGCCCCGATCTGCTGTGCCGTCGGCCAGCGACTGGGAGGATGCTCGCCGAGAAGAGCAGGAGCGCCCGCGTCGTCGGAGCGTCGACGAGGGAGCAGAGCACGTGTCCGAGCAACCGTCCACCCCCGACCCCGGGGCGCCGGGCCCGTACGGCGCACCCCACGCCGCGTCGTACCCGGCGGGACCGCTCGTCCCCGAGCGGCTCGCTCCGCCGCTCCCGACGTACCCCGGACCCGACGCGCCCCCCTCAGCCGAGGGCAGCCGCCTCGCCTCCGCCGCGCTCGCCCTCGCGTGCCTGCCGCTCGGCGTCACCAACGTGCTCGGGGTCGTGCTCGGCGCCGTCGGCATGGCCGCCGGCCCGCGGGTGCGGCCGCGGTGGGGCATGTCCGTCGCCGCCGTCGTCGTGGGCACGCTCTGGATGGCGGCGGGAGCCGGGATCGGGGTCGCCGTGTGGACGGCGGACCGTGACGCCGACCCCGACACGGCCGCCCGGGTCGCGGAGCTGGGCGACGAGGTCGACGACCTGCGCGGCGACGTGTTCGACGCGCTGGGACCCGGCGGCGCCTACTCCGAGACCGAGGTGTTCGCGGAGCTCGACGACGAGGAGGAGCGTGCGGCGGTCGAGGTCCTCGACGAGGACGTGCCCGTCACCGATCTCGCGCCGGGCACGTGCGTCCTCGACCCCGCGCTGAACCAGGTGCTGTGGACGGGGGAGCACCTCCCGAGGGTCCTCGCCACCGTCGACTGCGCCGACGCGCACGACGCCGAGCTGGTGGGGACGATCACCGTGCCCTCCCGCGCCGCCGAGGACGGCTGGGACAGCGACCCGTTCTGGGAGTTCGCCTACGACACCTGCGACGACGCCTTCTACGACTACGCCGGCGACAGCGGCTACTGGGAGGCGGAGGACGTCTACACGGCCTTCGTCCCCCCGTCGGAGGAGGCGTGGGACGCCGGCGACCGCACCGTCCACTGCTTCGCGTCGGGCGAGGTCCTGACGACGGGCTCCCTGCGCGCCGTCGAGGCCGGCTGACGTGGGCGACCACGACGTCCCGCCCGGGCCGCCCCCGGAGCAGTTCCTGCGGCCGACGCCCGTCCCGCCGCAGGACGGCGCCGCCGCCCCGCCGCCGTACGTCGCGCCCCCGTCCTCGCCGTACCCCGCGCCCCCGCCGTACCCCGCCCCCTGGGGCGGTCCGGTGCCGCCGCCCCGGAAGTCCGGCACGGGCCTCGCCGTCGTCGTCGGCATCGCCGTGGCGGCCGCGGCGCTGGGTGTGGGTCTGATGCTGGTCGACGACGCCCTGGAGAGCCCGAACGCCGGCACCACCATGGAGGGCGTCGACGAGAGCGACCCGTGGTTCGTCGAGGACCTCGACGCCACGCCGGTCCGGGTCGAGGACCTGGCCGTGGGGGACTGCTTCTTCGACGGCCCGTACGTCGCGGACGACGACCTCGGGACCAGCTGGGAGGTCGACCTGGTCGACTGCGCCGACGAGCACGCGCTGGAGGTCGTGGGCGAGTTCGAGCTGACCGGCGAGCGCCTCCCGCGGCAGAACGAGGCGTTCTTCAGCGACCTCGAGGAGCGTTGCTGGTCGGCCTTCGACGACAACGTGGCTCCGGGCGTCGCGTCGGACGACCGGTGGATCAACTTCTACTGGCCCTCCCGGCAGTCGTGGGACCAGGGCGACCGGCTCGTGACCTGCGTGGCCGCGACCGATCGGCTGGTGCGGGGGTCCCTCGTCCGCGGCTCGGGGGCCGCCTGACGTTTCCGCGGTACGCCGCGGCTCCGCCTACCATCGACCGGTGATCGACCCCGCTGCACCCGCCGCCACCCGCCCGGACGGCATCGACCCCCGACGACCTCGCCACGACGCTCCGCGTGCTGCAGGAGGTCGCGGCGCTCCACCCGGACCACCCCGACGTCACGACGGTGAAGCGCGCCGCGTCGTACATGTACAAGCTCATCAAGAAGACCCGTCGCGCCGAGATCCGCATGGAGCGGCAGACCCACGACCAGGAGATCATCGAGCGCACCGCGACCGGGTCGCGGATGCGGATCGACGACGAGACCGCCGGGATCCCGCTCGTCTCGACGGCGCCGGGCGCCTTCGCGGGCGAGCTCATCACGGCGCGCGGCTGCTACATCTGCAAGCAGGACTTCACGCTCGTCGACGCCTTCTACCACTGGCTGTGCCCCTCCTGCGCCGCGAAGTCGCACGCCAAGCGGGAGCAGCGCACCGACCTCACCGGCAAGCGGGCGCTGCTGACGGGCGGCCGGGCGAAGATCGGCATGTACATCGCGCTCCGCCTCCTCCGCGACGGCGCCGACCTGACGATCACGACGCGGTTCCCGCGGGACGCCGTACGGCGCTTCGCCGCCCTCGAGGACTCCGACGACTGGCTGCACCGCCTCAAGGTCGTCGGGATCGACCTCCGCGACCCGACCCAGGTGCTCGCCCTGGCCGACGACGTCGCGGCGGGCGGCCCGCTCGACATCATCGTCAACAACGCCTGCCAGACGGTGCGGCGCTCCCCGGGCGCCTACTCCCAGCTCGTCGAGATGGAGTCGGCGCCGCTGCCGAACGACCGGGTGCTGCCCGAGATGGTCACCTTCGACCGGGTCTCGGAGGCCCACCCGGCCGCGATCGCCGGCGCGCTCGCCGACGTGGCCGTGGCCCACCACGAGGGCGAGTCGGTCGAGCACGCCCAGGCGGTGCACAACGCCGCGTCGCTGACGGCCCTCGCGCTGAAGGCCGGCAACGCCTCCCTCGAGGCGCACCTCGCCGGCACGGCCGTCGACGCCGGCGGCCTGCTGCCCGACCTCCAGACCACCAACTCGTGGACCCAGGTCGTCGACGAGGTCGACCCGCTGGAGCTCCTCGAGGTGCAGTTCTGCAACTCGATCGCGCCCTTCCTGCTCATCAGCCGGCTGCGTCCCGCGATGCGGGAGGCCGTACGTCGCGGGGCCCGCCGCGCCTACGTCGTCAACGTCTCGGCGATGGAGGGCCAGTTCTCCCGGCGCTACAAGGGGCCGGGACACCCGCACACCAACATGGCGAAGGCCGCGCTCAACATGCTCACGCGCACGAGCGCGGGGGAGATGTTCGAGACCGACCGGATCCTCATGACGGCCGTGGACACGGGCTGGATCACCGACGAGCGCCCCCACCAGGAGAAGCTCCGCATCGCCGCCGAGGGGTGGCACGCGCCGCTCGACCTGGTCGACGGGGCCGCGCGGGTCTACGACCCCATCGTGCGCGGCGAGGCCGGCGAGGACCTGTTCGGCTGCTTCGTGAAGGACTACGAGCCCAGCCCCTGGTGACCTCCGCGGGACCGCGTCGTTGACGGGGGCATGGACGCCATCGCCCTCCACGTCCGCCTCGTCGAGCAGGTCGGCCGCGCGGTCGACGAGCTCGTGCGCCCGACCGCGACGAGGCGCTCCCGGCTGGTCGACCTCTGCGTGGAGGGGGCGCTGGCCTGCGACGTCGTGACCGACGACGGTCGCGTCGCCGACGGCCCCGACGTCGCGCGACGGTCGCGCTGGGCCACCTCCGTGCTGTGCGAGCTCGCCGAGCCGGAGGTCGACGCGTCGACGCGCCACCGGCTCGCGCTCGCCACCGAGGTCGGCGTGGCGCGGTTCTGCGCGGCAGTGCGCCGCCGGGCCGTCTGACCCGTCCGGTGGCCCTCCAGGTCAGCCAGGCGTGGCGCAACGGCACCGTCGGGCTGGCCTCCGCGTCCTGAGCGGCAGGCTCAGGGGACGAGCCGCCCCATCCACTCCTCGACGTCGCTGACCGTGCGGGGGAGCGCGGCCGACAGGTTGCGGCAGCCGTCCGCCGTCACGAGCACGTCGTCCTCGATGCGGATGCCGATCCCGCGCAGCTCCTCGGGCACGAGCAGGTCGTCCGCCTGGAAGTAGAGGCCCGGCTCGACCGTGAGGCACATGCCCTCGGCCAGGTCGCCCCGCGGGTAGACGTCGACCGAGGCCTGGGCGCAGTCGTGGACGTCCATGCCGAGCATGTGGCTCGTGCCGTGCAGCGTCCACCGCGCGTAGACGCGGCTGTCCGGGTCGAGCGCCTCCTCCGGCGAGCAGGGGAGCAGCCCCAGGTCACCGAGACCGTGCGCGAGGACGGTCATCGCAGCCTGGTGGACGGCCGTGAACGCCACGCCGGGCCGGACCGTGTCGATCCCGGCCTGCTGGGCGTCGAGCACGAGCTGGTAGAGGTCGCGCTGCAGGGGCGTGAACCGGCCGTCGACCGGCAGGGTGCGCGTGACGTCGGCCGTGTAGAGGTTCCGGCCTTCCACGCCCATGTCGAGCAGGATGAGCTGGCCGGGCACCACGGGGCCGGTGTTGTCGATCCAGTGCAGCGTGGTGGCGTGGGACCCGGCGCCGACGATCGAGTCGTACCCCAGATCGTTGCCCATCGCCCGCGCCCGGCGGAAGAACGTGCCCTCCAGCCAGCGCTCGCCGTGCTCGAGCACCTGCGGCCACTCGCGCACCGCGTCCTCGAACCCCAGCGTGGTGATGTCGCAGGCCTCCTGCAGCTCCTCGACCTCCCACGCGTCCTTCACGAGGCGGAGCTCGGACGCCACGCGCGCGAGCTCGCCGTCGGCCGCCGCGTCACCCTCCGCCGCCGTCGTGGCGTCGACCGTGGCGTCGACCCCGCGCAGCACGCGGGTCTTCCCGCCGCGGCGCAGCTCGGCGTCGAGCTCGTCGCGGTGACGGACCGGCAGGCCCAGGGACGCCTCCAGCTCGGCCAGGGACGGCCGCTCGCCGGCCCAGAGCGCGCCGTACTGGCGGTCGCGGAAGAACTCGTCCGAGTCCCGCCCCGAGCGGGGCCGCGCGTAGAGCACGGGCTCCCCGTCGGTGAGGACCAGCACGGCGTCGGTGGTGTGGTTGCCGCTGAAGTAGGTGTGCGCGGTGTCGGGGCGGAAGCGGTAGTCGGTGTCGTTGGAGCGCTGCTTGAACGACCCCGCGGGCAGCACGAGCCGCTCGCCGGGGAACGCCGTCGCGAGGCGCTCGCGCCGGGCTGCGGCCCACGGCTGGATCGGGTGCGCCGGCACGTCGCGCTCCACCTCGGCCCAGCCGGTGCGCATGAACGCCGCGTACGCCGCCGGCACCGCCGGGTCGTGGGACTCGGTGCCCTTCTCGGGACCGGTCGGGGCGCTGGCGTCCGTCTCCGCAGTCATGACGCCACAGTACGCCGCGGCGACGCCGCGCGACGGCCCGCGATCCGGGCCTGTGGAGAAGCCCCTGAACGGGCCCGGCGGTGTCGCCGCCCTCCACTAGGGTGACGCCCATGCCGGCCCGCCATCGCGACAACATCGCCTTCACGGTGGTGGTGTGGGTGCTGGTCGCGCTCGGCGCGGCGGCGGTCCTGCTGGTGCTGGCGCTCTCGGGCGCGGCCGGCACGCTCGTGCTCGCGACGGCGCTCGCCGCGCTGCCCGTCGGGCCGGTGGTGGCGACCTACCTGTGGTTGGACCGCTACGAGCCGGAGCCGCGCGGCCTCCTCGTCGCCGGCCTCCTCTGGGGTGCCTGCGTGGCGACGTCGGCGGCGATCGTGCTCGGCGGTGTCGGTGGCCTGGTGGCGCCCCTCGACCGGACCGCGTCCGCGGTGCTCGTCGCGCCGGTCACCGAGGAGGCGACCAAGGGCCTCTTCCTCGTGCTGCTCCTGTGGTGGCGGCGCCACGAGCTCGACGGGGTGCTGGACGGCATCGTCTACGCGGGGATGGTGGGGGTGGGCTTCGCCTTCACCGAGAACATCCTCTACCTCGCGGCGGCCTACGACGGGGCCGACGGGCTGGGGCCCGGGGGCGTCGAGGCCGTCACGGTCACGTTCGTCCTCCGCTGCCTCCTCAGCCCGTTCGCCCACCCCTTCTTCACGGCCTTCCTCGGCATCGGGGTGGGCCTGGCCGTGACGTCACGCTCCCGGGTGGTGCGACTGGGTGCGCCGGTGGTGGGGTACGGGGTGGCCGTGGGCTGGCACGCGCTCTGGAACGCCTCGACCATGCTCCCGACGGGCTTCTTCGGCACCTACGGGCTGCTCATGCTGCCCGCGTTCCTCCTCCTCGTGGCGGTGGCCGTCTGGTGCCGGGCGCTGGAGCGCCGGGTGCTCACCGCCGCGCTCGAGGACGCGGCCGAGCGCGGCCTGCTGCCGGCCGCCGACATCCCGTGGATCGCCGACCTCCGGTTGCGGCGGCAGGTGCGTGCCGACGCCCGACGGGGAGGCGGTGCGCGAGCGGCGGGCATCGTGCGGGAGTATCAGGAGGCGGCGGTGGAGCTCGGCTTCCTCCACCACCGGGTGCTCCGCGGCACGGCTCCCGACGACTTCGTCCAACGGGGGCAGGTGCACCTGCGGCGCATGCGGGCCACCCGCCCCCTCATCCCGATTCCTGCACAGGTGGTGACCGTCAGATGAGCACTTCCGACGACCGTGGACGAGCCGACGGGCCGCCGCGCCGCGGCGCGCGGTCCGGAGCGACCGAGGCGGGCGGTGTCGCCCAGACGGGCAACGCCCCGATGCTCACCGCGCTCGTGCAGCTCCGCAGCGCCCTCCAGGCGGCGCACCTGCCGCTGGAGACGCCCGGTGTGGAGGCCGTGCGCGAGGCGCGCACGGAGATGATCGACCAGCTGGAGGACTACGCGATCCCGCGCCTCATGGCGGTCGAGGCGCCGCTGCTGACGGTCGTGGCGGGGTCCACCGGGGCCGGGAAGTCGACCCTCGTGAACTCGCTCGTGGGCCACCGCGTCTCCCAGGCCGGCGTGCTCCGCCCCACCACGCGCTCCGCCGTGCTGGTGCACCACCCCGACGACCGCTCGTGGTTCGGCCCCGACCGGCTGCTGCCCGAGCTGCGCCGGGTCGAGGACCCCACGACCGACCCGGGGTGCCTGCAGCTGGTGGCGACCGATGCGGTGCCGAAGGGCCTCGCGATCCTCGACGCGCCCGACATCGACTCCGTCGACCGTCACAACCGCGAGCTCGCCGCGCAGCTCATGGCGGCAGCGGACCTCTGGCTCTTCGTCACCTCGGCGGCGCGGTACGCCGACCAGGTGCCGTGGGAGTTCCTCAAGGAGGCGGGGGAGCGCTCGACCGCCGTCGCGATCGTGCTCGACCGCACCCCGGCCGACGCCGTCGAGACCGTCGCGGCGCACCTCGCACGCATGCTCGCGAGCCGCGGCCTCAAGGACTCCCCGCTCTTCATCGTGCACGAGGGCGACCCCGGCACCGACGGCGTGCTACCGCCGGCGGAGGTCAACGACGTCGTCACCTGGCTGGCCAGCCTCGCGGCCGACCAGAAGGCGCGGGAGTCGGTGGTGCGCCAGACCCTGTCGGGCACGATCCGCACGCTGTCGCGCCACAGCCACCAGATCGCCGACGCTGCCGAGAAGCAGGTCGACGAGGCCCGGCGGCTCCGCGCGGCGGTGGACAGCGTCTACGACGAGGTCGTCTTCGACCTCGAGCAGCAGGTCGTCGACGGCTCGCTCATGGCGGGGGAGCTGCTCGCCCGCTGGCAGGAGTTCGTCGGCAACGGCGAGCTGCTCCGCTCGCTGGAGACGCGCGTCGGTCTCATCCGTGACCGCATCGTCAACGCGGTCAAGGGCAAGCCGCAGCAGGCCGAGCAGGTCGCCGTGGCGGTGGCGGCCACCGCGGGGGCGGAGGTCGTCGCCCAGGCCGAGCGCGCCACCACCGAGCTCGTCGAGCGCTGGCGGTCGTCGGACGCCGGAACAGCCCTCGTCGCGACCGGCGACCGCCTGGAGCGCCCGTCCCGCGAGCTGGCCCGCGCGGCCGAGCGCACCGTGCGGGAGTGGCAGCGGGAGATCACCGACCTGGTGCGCGAGGAGTCGGGGGACAAGCGCACCTCGGCCCGCTTCATGGCCTTCGGCGTCGACGGCCTCGGGTCCACCCTCGCCGTCGTCGTGCTGGGCGGTCCCTCGTCCTCGGGCGGGCGGCAGCTGCTCGACGCCGTGCTCGGGCCCGAGACCACCGGGCGACTCGTCACCACGGCGACCGCGTCGCTGCGGGAGCGCGTGCGTGCGGTCCTCGAGGCGGAGCGTGCCCGCTACGCGGGGGTCGTCGACCGGCTCGAGGTCGGGGAGGACGCGAGCCTGCGGGTCCGTGCCGCCTCCCGGCGCGTGGACGACATCCGCTTCGCCGACCGCTCCGCGCTGCGCAGTGCTGCAGCCGGTACGGCACCGGGCACCGCGCGCCGCTGATCCCGACCGGCTCCTGCGGCCGTCCCGCCCCCACGGTGCGGCTGCTCCACTAGGGTGGGCCGCGCCTGCCCGCCGATCCGCCGCGCACCCGCGCACCCGAGGGAGACGATGACCCTGTCCCACGCCCCCGACGCCTCCAGCTCGGCCCCCCGGGCCGACCTCGGCACCCGCGTCACCGCCCTCGAGGAGGCGGCCGCCACGTCCCGCGGCCGTCTGGACGAGGCCCTGGTGGCGCACGTCGAGGGCGTCGCCTCCCGGGCCACGACGCGCATCCGGCTCTCCGCGTCCCACACGGTGATCGGCATCGCGGGTGCCACCGGCTCCGGCAAGTCCTCGACGTTCAACGCCCTCACCGGGCTCGAGCTGTCGTCGGTCGGCGTGCGGCGCCCCACCACGTCGTGGGCGAGCGCGTGCATCTGGGGCAGCGACGGCGCCGAGGAGCTGATGGACTGGCTCGGCATCCCGCCGCGCTACCGCACGAGCCGCGACTCCATGCTCGACACGAGCAGCGAGACCCGGGACATGCAGGGCGTCGTGCTCCTCGACCTGCCCGACCACGACTCCACCGAGGTCTCCCACCACGACGAGGTCGAGCGCCTCGTCACGAAGGCCGACCTCCTGGTGTGGGTGCTCGACCCGCAGAAATACGCCGACGCGGCCATCCACGAGCGCTTCCTCGCGCCCTTCGCGGCGCAGCAGGACGTCATGCTCGTCGTCCTGAACCAGATCGACTCCGTGCCCGAGGAGCGCCGCGACGCGATGCTCTCCGACGTGCGCCGGCTCCTCGACGACGACGGCCTCGAGCGGGTCCGCATCTTCCCGGTCAGCGCCAAGGAGGGCTGGGGCATCGCCGACCTGCGCGCCGAGATCGTGCAGCGCGTGGCGGCGAAGCAGGCGATGGTGGCGCGTCTCGACGCCGACATCGTGGAGGCCGCCGACCGTCTGGCCGCGGCGTCGGGCGACGCCCGTGCCCCGGAGCTCACGGAGGACGCGGCGACGGAGCTGCGGGGCGCGGTCGCCGCCGCGGCCGGGGTCCCGCCGCTGGTCGACAGCGTCGAGCAGGTCGTCGCCGGCCGCACCCGTCGGGCCGTCGCCCCCACCCCCCTGACCTGGGTGACGCGCGACCCGCTCCGCCGGGTCGAGGTGGACCTCGGCGAGGCCGCCGCGCTCCTGACCGGCAACCGTCCGCCGGAGGCCGGGCACGTGCAGCGCTCGCGGCTCGAGATGGCGGCCCGGGCGTTGGGCGACCGGGTGTCCGACGGCCTCGTGCCGGCCTGGGCGGAGGCGATCCAGCGGGCAGCCACGCGTGACGTGGACGGTCTCGTCCAGCGCGTCGACGACGCGCTCCAGCGCACCGACCTCCGCGCCGGCTGGCTGCCCGGCTGGGCGAAGGCCCTGCGGGCGGTGCAGTGGGTGCTGCTCCTGCTGCTCGTGCTCGGCCTGGTCGTCGGCATCGCTGCGGTGGCCGGCGTGGACGCCGTCCCCTCGGCCGGCGTCGGTTTCGGCGTGGCGCTCGGGGCCCTGGTCCTCTCGCTCGTGCTCGGCGTGGCGGGCCGCGCGAGAGCGGCCGCCGCGGGCCGGGACGCCGCCGCCCAGGTCGACGACGAGCTCCGGCAGGCGACCGACAGCGCCCTCGACACGACGGTGCTCGCCCCCGTGCGCGCCGAGATCGAGGCCTACAGCGCGGTCCGCGAGCGGCTCGCCGTCGCGCAGGTACGCCGCGACTGACGCGCTCGTCTGCCTGAGGCGCTCGTCTGCCTGTCCGTCCGTTCGCGCGTCCGTCCGTTCGCGCGGGGCGGAAATGTGCGGCTGGGGTGGGTCCGCCTCGGTGAGATCCGCACCAAGCGCGCAGTTCTGCCCAGGTGTAGGGGTCGGGGTCGGGGTCGGACGGCCAGGTGGGCCGCTGGTGGCCCGTCGGGTGCCGTTGACGTTGGCGCCGTGAGCTGGGCAGCGAAATGTGCGGCTGGGGTGGGTCCGGCTCGAGGTGGTCCGCACCAAGAGCACAGTTCCACGCCGAGGCCCGGGCCTCGGCGTGGACTGGCCCGCGAGGTGCGCCCGGCGCCGGACCCGGCCCCACCCGACCCGGCCCGTTGTCCGTCCCCAACTGACTCCAGGGGCTCGGTCCTCCCCAGGCCCGGCATCGCCCCTCGCCGTGGTGCTTCCGGTCGGGTTGGCTCGTCGTGTGCCCGGCACCGGGTCGGGCCGTGACGAAGGGGGACGGACGTGAGCACGACGCACATCACGGTGCAGGGCTGGGTCGGCACGGAGGTCGAGAGCAGCATCACGAGCAGCGGCCGCACGGTCGCGACGTTCCGGCTGGGCTCGACCCCGTCGCGGCAGGACCGCGACGGCACGTGGCAGCCGGGCGAGACCGCGTGGTGGACGGTGCGCGTGTGGCGCCAGGTCGCCGAGCAGGTCGGGGCCTCGCTCCACAAGGGGGAGCCGGTCGTGGTCACGGGTCGCCTCGTCGTCGAGCGCTGGGACCGCGCCGACGGGTCCATCGGTGAGCGGCAGGTCATCGAGGCGACCGCGCTCGGTCACGACCTCACCAAGGGCCGGTCCGCCTTCATGCGCGCGGCGCGCGCCGTACCGGCGACCCCGGGGACTCCTGCGGCACCGCACGACCCCGTGCTCGCCGACCAGGCCCGCCCCATGTTCTCGACGGTCTTCCCCGACACCCGGCCGGCCGACGCCCGGCCGCTGGACCCGCACGAGGTCGCAGGTGCCGCGTCGGGGGAGGAACCGCAGGCTCCGGCGGCCTGACGGGCGGCCGTGGTCGCCGGCCGGGCGGGGGAGACCGGCAGGCGGCCGCAGGGCGGCCTCAACTAGGCTCGGACCCATGGCCGACTTCATCTTCACCCTGCGCAACGTCCGCAAGGCCCACGGCGACAAGGTCGTGCTCGACAACGTCTCCCAGTCGTTCCTCAAGGGCGCCAAGATCGGCGTCGTCGGTCCGAACGGAGCGGGCAAGTCGACCCTCCTCAAGATCATGGCGGGCCTGGAGCACCCCAACAACGGCGAGACCTTCCTCGACCCCGAGTCGACCGTCGGGATGCTGCAGCAGGAGCCGCCGCTCACGGAGGGCGCGACCGTCCTGGAGAACGTGCAGGAGGCGGTCGCCGACACCCTGGCCAAGAAGGCCCGCCTCGACGAGGTGTACGCCGCGATGGGCGACCCCGACGCCGACTTCGACGCGCTCAACGAGGAGGCGGGCAACCTCCAGACGGAGCTCGACGACTCCAACGCCTGGGACATCGACTCCCGTCTCGAGCAGGCCATGGACGCGCTCCGGTGCCCGCCGGCCGATGCCATCGTCGACAACCTGTCCGGTGGTGAGCGCCGTCGCGTCGCGCTCTGCAAGCTCCTCCTCCAGGAGCCCGACCTGCTGCTCCTCGACGAGCCCACCAACCACCTCGACGCCGAGTCCGTGCAGTGGCTCGAGGGCCACCTGAAGACCTACAAGGGCGCCGTTCTGGCGATCACCCACGACCGGTACTTCCTCGACAACGTCGCCGAGTGGATCGCCGAGGTCGACCGTGGCCGCATCCACGGCTACGAGGGCAACTACTCGACCTACCTCGAGACGAAGCGCGAGCGTCTCAAGGTCGAGGGGCAGAAGGACGCCAAGCGCGCCAAGATGCTCGAGAAGGAGCTGGAGTGGGTGCGCTCCAACGCCAAGGCCCGGCAGACGAAGAGCCGGTCGCGCCTGGCGCGCTACGAGGAGATGGCGGCCGAGGCCGACCGCGCCCGCAAGATCGACACGAGCGAGATCAACATCCCGCCGGGCCCGCGCCTGGGCGACATCGTGCTCGAGGCGAAGAAGCTGACGAAGGGCTTCGAGGGGCGCACGCTCATCGAGGACCTGTCGTTCACGCTGCCCCGGGCCGGCATCGTCGGCGTCATCGGCCCCAACGGCGTCGGCAAGACGACCCTGTTCCGCATGATCACCGGCGGCGAGCAGCCGGACGCGGGCGAGCTGGTGGTCGGTCAGACCGTCAAGATCTCCTACGCCGACCAGAGCCGCGGCGGCCTCGACGCCCAGAAGAACGTCTGGGAGGTCGTGTCCGACGGCCTCGACTTCATCAAGGTCGCCAACTTCGAGATGAACTCGCGGGCCTACGTCGCGTCGTTCGGCTTCAAGGGCCCCGACCAGCAGAAGAAGTCGGGCGTGCTGTCGGGTGGTGAGCGCAACCGGCTCAACCTGGCGCTCACGCTCAAGATGGGCGGCAACCTGCTGCTCCTCGACGAGCCCACCAACGACCTGGACGTCGAGACCCTGTCCTCGCTCGAGGACGCGCTCCTCGACTTCCCCGGCTGCGCCGTGGTCACGTCCCACGACCGCTGGTTCCTCGACCGCGTCGCCACCCACATCCTGGCGTGGGAGGGCGACGACGAGAACCCGGCCAAGTGGTTCTGGTTCGAGGGCAACTTCGCGTCGTACGAGGCGAACAAGATCGAGCGCCTCGGCGCCGAGGCCGCGCGTCCGCACCGCGTGACCCACCGCCGCCTGACGCGCGACTGAGCCACCGGCGCCGAGCGCGCCACAACGCAGCAGGGCTCGGCTGTCCCGAGGGGGAGCCGAGCCCTGCTGCGTCTCCGCCACCCCTCGCGGGACGTCATGCGGCCCGGTGCCCCTGGCCACCGCGGCGCATGACGTCCGCGTGGTGCCGCCCGGTCGCGCGGTGTCGGAACTGTGCAGGCGGGGCGGGTCCGAGCCGGCGCGGGCTGCCCCAGCTGCACATTCCGGGCCGGCCGGGCCTGACCTGCCCTCGCACCCGCCTCCACCCCACGGGACGTCATGCGTCCTGGTGCCCCCGACCACCGCGGCGCATGACGTCCGGGGCGGGGTGGGGGAGGGCCTAGCGGATGTCGAGCCCCGGGCGGGCGCCGATGAGGCTGTCGGCGACGGCGTCCATCACGCGTCCGACGGCGGCGAAGTCCTCGGTGGTCACGCGGTCGACGAGGTGGCGCCGCACACCGGCGACGTGCACGGGCGCGGCGCGGCGGAGCAGGTCCCAGCCCTCGGGGGTCATGCTGCAGAGCACGCCGCGGCCGTCCTCGAGGCAGGTGCTGCGCTGCACCAGGCCCATCTTCTCCATCCGGGCGACGGTGTGGGTGATGCGACTGCGGCTGTGGCGCAGGGAGTCGGCGAGCACGGCCATGCGGAGGGCCTGGTCGGGTCGCTCGGAGAGGCGCACCAGGATCTCGTACTCCGTCAGCGACAACGAGAACTCGGTGCGCAGCTCCTCGTCCAGCTTGTCCATGAGGAGCGTGGTGGCGATGAGGAGCGCGCGCCAGGAGTGTTGCTCGTCGGCGTTCAGCCAGGTCGTCTCGTCGCCCACGCCCCCGATCCTACGCGCGCGCGGCACGTCGCCCGCGCGGATCCGGGGCCTGGGCGGGCCCGCGGTTCTGGCACGATCCCTCCCGTGCGCCACCTCTACGCCTGCCAGGTCCGCTGGGCCGACCTCGACGTGCTCGGTCACGTCAACAACGTGTCGTTCCTCGACTACGTGCAGGAGGCGCGGATCGACATGCTGCGCACCCACGCGCCGGAGCAGCGCGACGCGCTCGTCGAGGGCGCGCTCATCGTGCGGAACGACGCGACCTTCGTCGCCCCGCTCCTGCTCCAGGAGAGCGTCGCCATCGAGGTGTGGGTCACCGAGATCAAGGCGGCGTCGTTCACCCTGGCCTACGAGGTGTTCGACGTGGACGCCGCCGGGGAGCGCGTCGTCTACTTCCGGGCCACGTCCGTGACGGCGCCCTTCCTCTTCGGCGAGGCGCGGCCGCGCCGCCTGACGCCGGCCGAGGTCGAGGTGCTGACGCGGTTCCTCGAGCCGGGGGAGCCCGAGCTCCCGTCCCGGTCGGCCCAGCAGGACCGTGCGCTGCGGTCCGTGGCCCCCGAGCGGACCCACCCCTGGGAGACGCGGGTCCGCTTCACCGACGTCGACGCCTACCAGCACGTCAACAACGTGACGTACTTCGAGTACTTCCAGGAGGCCCGGATCTCGACCTTCCGCCGGCTCTTCGGCGAGGTCGCCTCGGACGACTTCCCGAGCGTCGTGGTCGCCCAGATGAGCGTCGTGTACCGGCGTCCGATCGTGCTGCGCCCCGCGCCGTACGTCGTGCGGAGCTGGGTCTCCCGCGTGGGTGGGTCGTCCTACGACATCGACTCCGACATCGTCGACGACGGCACGGTGATGGCGCGGGCCCGCGCCACGCTCGTCACCTTCGACACGGCGACCCAGCGCGCGGCCCGTGCGCCGCAGGCCTACCGCGACGTGCTGCTGGGCGAGCTGCGCGCCTGAGGCGGTCTCGCCGCGCCCGGACCGAGCGCGGCGACCACGAGGGCGAGCGCGGCGACCACGGCGGCCGCCGACAGCAGCGCCACGACGCCGAACGCCTCCACCCCGATACCGCCGACGAAGGCGCCCAGGGCGATGGCCGCGGTGAAGACCCCCACGTAGAGACCGGTCACGTGCTCCGTGCGATCGGGTGCCGCCTGCGTCATCCACAGCTGCGCCGCGACCGAGAGCCCGCCGTACGCGACGCCCCACAGCGACACGGCCACCACCGCGACCCACCCCACGCCCCCGGCGCCTGCCAGCAACGCGACCGACGCGGCGATGCCCGCCGCGAGGGCCACGACGGTGCCGCGCGCCCGCCGGGCTGCCAGCGCCCCCGCGGCGAAGTTGCCGGCGAGGCCGAACGCGCCGTACACGAGCAGCAGCAAGGCGATCGTGTCTCCGGAGAAGGCGGGCAGGTCCTCGAGGACGGGGCGGACGTAGGTGTAGGCCGCGAAGTGCGCCGTCACGAGCAGCACCACCACGACGAGGCCCGTGACGACCCCGGGGCGCAGCAGCGAGGCGCGCGCCACTGTCGGGGCGTCGACGGCCGATGCCTGCGGCTCGAGGCGGGGGAGGACGAGCAGCAGGGCCAGTGCCAGGACCAGCCCTGCCCCCGCCAGCACCCCGAACGCCGTGCGCCAGCCGAAGGCGTTGCCCACAAAGGTGCCGAGCGGGACACCCAGCACGGAGGCCCCCGCCACGCCGCTGACGGTGAACGAGACGGCGAGGGCCACGTCGCGAGGTGCGACGAGCCGCGTCGCGACGGCGGCGGCGAGGCCCCACACGGTGCCCATGCCGACGCCCAGGACGACCCGCGCACCGATCAGCGTCGCGAACCCGTCGGCCAGCGCAGTGAGGACGTTGCCGACGACGAGCGCGAGCATCGCAACGGCCAGCACGTGCCGGCGGTCGGCGTCGCCGAGCAGCCGCGGCACCACGGGGGCGGTCACGGCCGCCACGAGGCCCGTGACGGTCAGGCTCGTGCCCGCGGCCCCGGACGTGATGCCCAAGCCCGCGGCCATGGGCGTGAGCACGCCCACCGGCAGCATCTCGGCAGTGACCACGACGAACGTGCTGGCTGTCAGTACCGCGACCGTCGACCACTGTGCCCGGCTGGTCCGCTCTCCGGCGACGTCGGCCGGGGACCCCGGCGCGGTGTCTGCCACGTCCTCGCTCACTGCTGGCCCCCCGCCGTCACGAACGCCTTGCTGCTCATCAGGAACCGCCCCAGGTAGTCCTCGTGCGGGACGAATCCGTCGCTGTGCGTCGTGGGCACGGCGTGGTGCACGTTGCGCACGCTCGGCTCGTCGAGAAGCGCGTCCAGCAGCGGGTCGTCGGGCGCGGTGTACGCCGTCACCACCAGCGAGTCGCGCAGCGGGGCCACGCCCTCGCCCTCGGTCCACGGCGCGAGTGCCACGAAGGGAAAGGGCAGCTCGGTGCCGAGAGCGTCCGAGCCCGGTTCCACCTCGAGCACCACGGGGGCGACGACGTATCCGCCGTCAGGATGCGGCTCCAGCGCCCGGGGCGGTCCCCCGAGACGCTCCACTCCGGCCGCCCACGCCCGCGCTGTCTCCGCGGTCACCCGTGGTCCGAGGTGGTCACCGGCGGCGAGCGCGGTGTCGTGGCGCTGCGCGAGCTCGTGGCGCAGGGCTGCGGCGAACGATGCCGTCGCCCCGGTCCCGGGATCCTCGACCAGGAGGCCGGTCGTGTTCACGCAGGCGCTCCCCGAGCTGTCGGCGACCGCGTCGGCCACGGCGGTGACGACGGCGGGAGAGCGGTACCCCTCGCGCACGAGCGTCTTGGAGCGGCCCGGACCACCGACGAGCACCGACGGGTCGCCCGCGTACGCCGCGGCGACGTCGGCCCCGCCGTAGGTCAGGCCCAGGTCCGCGCGGCGCAGCACCTCCGCCGCGACCGCCTGACTGGTCGGCAGGTAGGTCACCTCGTCCGGTCCGAAGCCCGCTGCCCGCAGCGCGTGCACCAGGCGCGAGGCCGTGAACGGCTCGCGCCGGGAGGGCCGCACCGTCACCGCGTAGCCCAGTGCCAGGGCCTGCAGCCACCCGTTGTGCGCAGCCGGCGAGTTGCCGGACAGCACGGCGCCGAGGGTGCGACCGCGGCGCACCCACACGCCGCTCGCGCGCTCGGGGGCCGCGCTGCCCGCGCGCGCGTCCGGGACCGCGCCGTGCGGACGGCCCCGGTCGACCCGCGCGGGCGCCTCGGCGACCTGCCGCACCACCGCCTCCGTGAGCCGTCGCGTGACGGCCGGTCCGTGGCCGCTGGCCTCACCGACGAGGTGGACGTGCTCGGCCGGTGAGAGCCCTCCGAGCACGTCGTCGGCGAACAGCTCGGCCGCACGGGCGAAGCGGTCCGGATCGCGGACGGGTCCCGGACGCACGGCGCGCTCCTGCTGGCGCAGGGTCTGGGCGACGAGGAGGGGTGGCGCCAGCGACAACCGCGCCAGGAGCGCACCGTCGGGGCCGGTGACGACCTCGACCTCGTGGGTCGACCGCTCCCCGCGGGTCGTGAGCAGCGGCAGGTCGACCACCTGCTGCCGCGGGCGGGTGGCGTGGACGACGATCATCAGTACACCCCCTGGACGACCTGCTCGCCCTCGAAGGAGGCGAGCGGGGCGGGCTGGGCGAGCGCGTCGCTGATCTCGGGACGGAGGCCCGGGACCCGCACCGCCGAGTCGCGCTCCAGGTTGTTCGGGATGAACACCCCGCTGCTGACGTGCGCCATCCGCACCTGCCCCCGCTCGCCCGCCGCGACCGGCTCGCCGGTCTGGGGGTCGACGACGGAGAACGACACGAAGGGCGGGTAGCCGTCGTACACGGCGTCGGCGGGTGGGGCGGCCGGGTCCCGCAGGCGCGCGGTGGTCAGCACCATCGTGCTGCCGTAGATGTTCTGGACGACCGCCGTGGGCAGTGCCTCCGTGAGGAGCTCGTACGTGTCCTGGTCGAGGTGCGCGCCGGCGAGCGCGACGTACTCCACCTCGGCCAGGCGCTGGGCGACCTCGTCGTCGAGCAGGAGCTCGGCGAGGATCGGCGGTGTGGTGGTCAGTGCGCGCACGCGTTGGCTGGTCACCACGTGCCGCACCTGCTGCACGAGGTGGCCGACGTACCCGCGTGGGTCCGAGCCGGCCGCGATCGCCTTCCTGACCCACCGTGGGTCGAGGTCGACGGTGAACAGCACCGATCCCAGCTCGCGGGCCTGGAGCCGCGCTGTGTGCCCGTAGGCATGCGGCCCCGACGGCATCGCGACCAGCCAGCCCCCGCCCTCGGGGAAGCCGGCGGCACGCAGCTCCGCCACCTTCCAGCGCAGCACCCGCTCCACCCAGCCCGGGGTGTAGAGCAAGCGCTTCGGCGCCCCCGTGGTGCCGCCGGTCTCGAAGACCGACGGCACCGGACCGCCCTGCAGACCCCGCGGGAGGAGGTCCTCGACCGGGCGGTCGCGCAGCGCCCCGGCGATGTCCGGGAAGCGGGCCAGGTCAGCCCACGACCGCACGTCCCGGCGCGGGTCGAAGTCCAGCCCGCGGGCCAGGTCGAGCCACAGCGGTGAGCCGGTGGCGGGGGAGAAGTGCCAGTCGAGCGCGGCCGCCAGGAACTCGTGCGGGTCGGGTCCCGTCACCGTCGCCTCCAGGGCTCCACCCGAGCCCGCTGCCCGGTCGAGGGACACGCTCGCCTCGAGCTCGAGCAGCGGGTGCAGGCCGCCTGCACCGTGCGTCGCGGCGCTCATGGCGTGGCCCCCGAGGCCGCAGCCGCGACGGGTCGCGACGCGGTCCAGACGCAGCCGCGGTCGTCGCCGCTGGCGGTCAGCTGGAACGCCGCGTCGAGACCCTTGTGGGTGATCATGGCCTCGGTGGCGGGCACGCAGTACTCGCACGGGGCCTGCAGCGTGATCGGCACGCCTCGTGCGCGGGCCCGCTCGCGGTAGTCCCAGATCGCGCAGTGGTGGATCTCGAGCGTCGCGTGCTCGGGCCCCTCGGCCACCCACGCGAACGTCGAGTCGTAGAGCGACGCCTGCGCGCAGAGCCGCTGGAGCGGCACGGCCGCGTCGTGCTTGGGGCGGTCGTCGACCGAGGCGTAGATCGCGGAGTTGGACCGCGCCCACTCGGCGAGGTGGGCGAGCCCGAAGTGCCGCACCACGAACCTCTCCATCAGGGCCTGCCCGCGGAAGAACACCGCTTTCCACTCCTGCTCCTCCTGCGTGGTCGGCAGGTCCGCGAAGATCTGCTCCTTGACCTGCACGAGGGCGTGGAGGTTGGCGCCCGAGCGCAGCTCCGCCACGAAGCGGGTCAGGCCCGCCTCCGCCTCGAAGAGGCGACGGCGCCACAGGGCCGCACGTTCGTGACCCAGCCGGTCCTCCTCCCGACCGCCGGCGGTGCCGGAGCCGTGTCCGTTCCGATCGTTCGTCGTCTCATGCGCCACGAGATCCTCCTGAGATGAGCTGGGGTGGAGAAGTGGTGAGGGTCTTCAGGGTCGGCACGACCTCCTCGGTGAGCAGGTCGAACCGATTGCCGAGGATGAGCTGGAAGCCGTCGACTGCGCCGCCGGTGATCCACTCCGTGAGCTCGTCCAGGACCTCCTCGACCGTCCCGACGAACTGGGCGTGCTCGCCCCAGGCGGCCGACCGCACGGCGAGGTCGCCGAGGTCGGCGGCGGGCTCGGTGCCGTGGACGAGGTCCCACACGGGCAGGTACGCCGAGCCCAGCGTCGCCAGGGTCTCCGCGGGCGTCGGCGGCACCAGGTCGAGCGGGACGGGGGCACGTGGTCGCAGGTCCGTCAGGTCGAGCCGGGGGTGGCGCTGCGCGAACGCCAGCACCGCGGCCGCTCGGTCGACCGTCCCGCCGGTCCGCGCGCGGCGGAGCCGGGCGGCCTCACGGCGGTCGTCGACGAGGTGCAGGAAGGCGCCGGGCAGGAGCCGGACGGCGTCTGGCGGTCGTCCGGCGGCGCGCGCCTCGTCCTGGAGCACCGTGCGCAGCAGATGGGCGGCCCGGCGCGTCGGCGTGCCGGCGAAGACCCCGTCGGCGGTCCGTGCGGCCAGCGCCAGCCCGGCCAGCGACGTGGTGGCCTGCAGCGTGAAGGGGAAGGCGGCCGAGAACGGCGCCATGTCGATGGGGCCCTCGTGGGCATAGAACTCGCCCTGGTGCCCGACGTCCTCGATCAGCTCGGTCGCGACGAACGTGCCGCTCGCAGCGTCGGCGACGAGCGCCTCGGGCGGCCAGCTGCGCCAGAGCTTGCGGGCCAGCGTCACGAACTCCTCGGTCTGCGCGTGCCGGTCGCCGCGGCGGTCCGTGCGGGTGACGCCGAGCCCGGTGCCGGAGCGGAAGGACGAGACCACGTTGACCCACGCCCGGCCGCGTGCGATCCGGTCGAGGCTCGCGAGGTTGCGCGCGAAGGTGAACGGGTGGGTGTGCAGCGTCGAGACCGTCGGCATCACGGCGATCGCGTCCGTGGCGCTGGCGACGAGGGCGGCGAGCTGGAACGGCTCGAACGCGTTGACCGGCGGCCCGCTGCGGATGCTGGCCCGCTGCACGCCCGAGAAGTCGGCCTGGAAGAAGACGTCGACCCCGGCCGCCTCGGCCTGCCGAGCCTCGCGGACGAAGGTGGACACCTCGAAGGGGGAGGTGTCGCGACCGGCGGGAGTGCGCCAGTCGCGGCTGGAGCTCAGGTAGGCGGCGTTGAGCAGCACCAGGGGAGGTGACGCGGCCGCGGTGGAGGTCATCGCCGTCTCACTTCCTCTCCACCGCGTAGAACAGCGGCTCCCACGAGTTCACCGGGAAGGTGGGTCCGGTGAGGTCGGACGCGGTGAGCAGCACCTGAGAGGAGTCGAAGAGCGGGATGCCGTACCCCTCTGTCAGGACGAGGTCGACGGCCTCGTCGACCAGCGCCCGCCGCGCCCCGGGGTCGACGGTGCGGCTCTGCTCGGCGAGCAGCGCGTCGATCTCGTCGCTGCCGGTCTGCTCGCCCCACACCGTGAGGTCGCTGGAGTAGAAGGCGGCGATGCCGTCGGCGTCCCCGCGGGAGGCGCCCTGGTAGACGGTGAGCTGCCACTCGTCGGTGCCCTGGAGGTCTGACAGCTCGGCGTCGGCGACGGGACGGAGCTCCAGGTCGATCCCGACGTCGGCCAGGCGGGAGCGGAGGTACTCCCAGCCGGCATCCTCGGAGCCGATCTCCTGCGCGACGTACGTCAACGCCACCTGCAGCCGCTGCCCGTCGCGCTCGCGGATGCCGTCGGCCCCCTCGACCCAGCCGGCGTCCTCGAGCAGCGAGCGGCTCAGGTCGGGGTCGAACGTCAACAGGTCGCTGCGGTCGCGGTAGAAGGGGTGGGCCCTGCTGACGACGTCCGTGGCGGGCTCGACCCCGTCGCCGTAGAAGGTGGAGGTCAGCTCGGCGCGGTCGATGCCGTGCTGGAGCGCGCCGCGTACCGCCGGATCGGCGAGGACGGGGTCGGTGGCGTTGACGACGAACGTGTTGACGACGCTGCGGTCGGGCGCGAGCAGCGACTGCACGCTGTCGACACCGTCGGCCTGGGCCAGGCCGCTCTCGGTGATGGAGTAGGCGATGTCGTAGTCGCCCGCGACGACGCCCGCGGCTCGCACGCTCTCCTCGGGCACGATGTGGATCGTCAGCGTCTGCGCGTTCGCGTCCCCCTCGTGCCCGTAGGCCGCCGGCGCCCAGTCGTAGTCCTCGCGCGCCGTGTAGACGACACGCTCGTCCTGGACCTTCTCGGTGAGCACGTAGGGGCCCGTCCCGATCGTGCCGTCGGTGCACCGCTCCTCGGGTGACTTCTCCAGCGACTCGCTCGCGACGATGCCGAACTGCCCCTCGGCGTTGGCCTGGAGGAATCCGGCGTTGGGCTGGCTGAAGGTGACGCGGACGACCTGGTCGTCGACGGCCTCGGCACCCTCGAAGCTGCGGAGGTAGGCACCCGGGGTGACCGAGACGCCCTGCTCGGCGAAGTCCCACAGCTTCTCGAAGTTGGCGGCGACGACCGCCGCGGTGAGCTCTTCGCCGTTGCTGAACGTGACGTCGTCACGCAGGGTGAACTCGTAGCTGCGCGCGTCGTCGGACACCTCCCAGCTCGTGGCCAGGAACGGCTGGATCTCGCCCGTCGCCGGGTCCTGGCTGACCAGCGTGTCGAGCACCTGCCGGCTGAAGAGGGCGAACGGGTTGGACTGCGCGTAGTCGAAGCACGTCGGGTACCAGCCATAGGCGACGTGCAGCTCGTCCTCGGCAGAGGCAGCCGACTGCGTGCACCCGGTCAGCAGGAGCGCTCCCGAGGAGAGAGCGACGAGTGTACGGCGGGGCGTGGGCATGGGCGGGCTCCTTCAGGGACGGTTCGGGACGGGCAGAGGACGAGGGGTCGCCCCGGCGGCCGGGAGCCGGGGGACGCTGGCCACGAGCGCGGCGGTGCGGGGGTGGCGAGGGTGGGCCAGGAGCTCGGCGGGTCGCCCGCGCTCGACGATCCGGCCCGCGTCGAGCACGAGCACCTCGTGGGCCGACGACCGCACCATCGCCAGGTCGTGGGAGACGAGCAGGTAGGCCACGCCCAGGTCCCGCTGCAGCTCGGCCAGCAACCGCAGGACCGTGCCGCGGCTGGCCGCGTCGAGGGCGGACACGGGCTCGTCCAGCACGAGCAGCTCCGGTTCCAGTGTCAGCGCGCGGGCGAGGGCGACCCGCTGGAGCTGGCCGCCGGAGAGCTCGGTGGGCCGTCGACGCAGGAGGGCGGCGTCGAGACCGACCCGCTCCAGCAGAGCGCCGGTGCGACGGCGGACCTCGGCGCGATCGTGGGTGCGCTGGGCCATCAGCGGCTCGGCGAGCACCTGGTCGATGCGCAGCCGCGGGTCGAGGCTGCGGGCAGGGTTCTGACCGAGCAGCTGGACCTTCCGGGCCACCTCCCGCGTCGCAGGTGCGCCCGTGAGGCGCAGGCCACCGACCTCGACCCGGCCGGCGTCGGGCCGGACGAGACCCGCGACGATGCGCAGCAAGGTGGTCTTGCCGGCACCGGACTCGCCGACGACGGCGACGGCGGTGCCGCGCCGTACCTCGAGCGAGACGTCGTCGAGCACGACGCGCTCGCCGCTGCGCCCGCCGTACGTCGCCCGCAGTCCCGTCGCCGCCAGCACCACCGGGGCGCCGGCCGGCACCGGTACCGGCGCGACCTCGTCGCGTGCGGCCCGCACCAGGGTGCTCGTGTAGGCGTGGCTCGGCGCGCCGATGACGGCGCGCGCCGGGCCGTGCTCCACGACCCGGCCCCGCTGGAGCACCACGACCTGGTCGGCCCGCTCGTGCGCCACCGCGACGTCGTGGGTCACCATCGCGAGCGTCAGACCCCGCTCGTCCTGCAGCCGGGCCAGCAGATCGAGCAGCGTGCGTTGCACGGTCGCGTCGAGGTTGGAGGTCGGCTCGTCGGCGAGGAGGATCCGCGGCTCGGGCACGAGGGCGAGCGCGATCAGCACCCGCTGCAGCTGCCCGCCCGAGAGCTCGTGCGGAAGCTGCACCAGACGTCGGCCGGGCTCGGAGATCCCCACCTGCTCCAACGCGGCGACGGTGAGCTCCGCGCTCTCGGTGCGTGACCGCACCCCGTGGAAGTGTCGGTGCAGCTCGCGGAAGTGGGCGCCGATACGGCGCAGCGGGTCGAGCGCGCGCGTCGGGTCCTGCGGCACGACGCCCACGAGGCGACCGCGCAGGTCGTCGGGTCGCGCCGACACCTCGTCGCCCGCCGCGTTCCGCAGCGTCAGCGCACCGACGTGCACGCGGGCCCCGGGCGGGGTGAGCCCGACGAGGGCGCGCAACAGCGTGGTCTTGCCTGAGCCCGACTCGCCGACGACGGCCGTCGTGGCCCCCTCGGCGAGGTCGAGGTCGACACTGTCGAGGGCGCGGCCGTGCCCGGCGTAGGCGACCGTCAGGTCGCGCACCGACAACGCCGCGGTGCTGGGCGTCGGGCCCGTCACGGCGCCCACTCCGGGGTGCGGTCGGTGAGCCACCGGCCGACGCGGTGCAGGGAGAGCACGAGGACGACGAGCACGATGCCGGGCAGCGCGGTCAGCCACCAAGCGGTGACGAAGTAGCGGCGGCCCTCCGCCACGAGGGTGCCCCACTCGGGGTGGGGCGGCGTCGCGCCGTACCCCAGGAAGCCGAGCACGGAGACCGTCAGCAGGATCGCGGCGAGCTCGACAGCGGCGAGCGCGACCAGTGGGCGCACGGTGTGCGGCAGCACGTGCCGTGCGAGCACGACCCGACCGGGCACACCGAAGGCACGTGCCGCCTCCGTGAACGGCTGGGTGTCCACGCGCAGCACCTCCGCGCGGGTCAGCCGCGCGAACGCCGGGACCGAGGCGAGGCCGACCGCGAGCGCGAGGGCGAGCGTTCCGCTGCCGAGCGCGAAGACGATGAGCAGGGAGACGAGGAGCGCGGGCAGCGCCAGCAGCGCGTCGACGCCGAGCATGAGCACCCGGTCGGTGCGGCCGCGGACGTAGCCGGCCACGCCGCCGACGGCCAGGGCCAGCGTCGTGGCGACGGCGAGGGCGAGCAGGCTGGTGCCCAGCGTGGTGCGAGTGCCGTGCACCACCCGGGCGAGGAGGTCGCGGCCGAGCTCGTCGGTGCCGAAGGGGTGGCTGGCACTCGGCGCCTGGAGACGCTGGGCGATGTCCTCGGCGTAGGGACCTTCGGGTGCGAACAGCTGGGGCGCCAGCGCGAACGCCGCGAGGAGCACCAGCACGGCACCGGCCGCCCAGGGCAGACGGGTGCTCATCGGCTCTCCCTTCGGCCGAGCCGCGGGTCGAGCAGCGGGTAGAGGAGGTCGACCGCGAGGTTGGCGAGCCCGAAGACGACTGCGCCGAGGACGGCGAGCGCGAGCACGACCGGCGCGTCCTGGCTCTCGACGGCCCCGACCAGCAGGCGGCCGAGGCCGGCGCGGGCGAAGACCGTCTCGGTCACGACCGTGCCGACGAGCACGCCGCCGACGGTGAGACCGAGCAGCGTCACGAACGGCAGGAGCGAGCCGCGCACGACGTGGGCCCAGAAGACCGAGCGGCGCGGCAGGCCCCGCGCCTGGAGCAGGAGCACGAAGTCGCTGCGCCAGGTGGCGTCGAGGGTGCGGACGAGCACGATGGCCAGGGGCGCGGAGACCGGTACGGCGAGGGCGAGCGCCGGCAGCACGAGCGCGGCCGGGCCGGTGCCCCGGGTCGCCGGGAACCAGCCGAGCGAGTAGGCGAAGACCTGCATGAGCAGCAGGGCCAGCCAGAAGGCGGGGATGCCGGCCGCGATCGCCGGCACGTCGTGCAGGAGGCGGTGCACCCACCCGTCGGGGCGGTAGCTCGTGACGAGGGCGAGCGTGACGGCGATGAGCGTGGCGAGCGCGAATCCTGCAGCGGCGAGCTCGAGGGTGGCCGGCGCCGCTGCGGCGAGCAGTGCGGTCACGGGCTGGCCGTGCTCGAACGACGTGCCCAGGTCGCCGACGACGAACGCGCCGAGCGTGGCGCCGTAGCGCTCGAGCAGCGACCGGTCCGTGCCGTAGGCCTCCCGGAGCGCCGCGAGCTGGTCGGGCGCGAGGCCGCCCGCCCCTCCCGAGCGCCGCTCGACCATGAGGGCCACCGGGTCGCTGGGCAAGGCGTAGACCAGCACGAATGTCGCGGTGTAGACGACCCAGAGGAGCAGCACGAGGTACCCGAGCCGGCGCACGGCCCGTGCTGCCCCCGTCCTGCCTCTGCCTCGTCGGCGCCGGACGGTGGCGCCGAGCTCTACAGCCGTCGCCACGACTCGTCCAGGACGTCGGCGACGGTGGTGGCGAGCAGGTCGATCTCGGCCTCGCCGATCGTGAGCGGCGGGGCCAGCAGGATCGCCGGCAGGCTGCGCTCGTCGATCCGGGCGTAGAGCCCGCGCTCGGCCAGGCCGGGCAGCAGCAGCTCGTCGACGAGGCGCCGCTGGGTCGCCGGCTCGAAGGGCGTGGGCCGACCGGCCTCGGCGCTCAGCACCACTGCCTGGAAGAAGCCCGCGCCCCGCACGGTGCCGAGGAGCGGCGAGTCGGCCGCGGCGGCACCCAGCCGCGCCGCGAAGGTGTCCTCGTGCGTCCGGACGTGGGCGTTGAGCCCCTCCTCCTCGAAGACCGCGATGTTCTCGAGCGCGACGGCGGCGGCCAGCGGGTGACCGGCGAACGTCAGGCCGTGGAGGAAGGTGTGCCGGCCCGAGGCGAACGGCTCGAACAGCCGGTCGCTCGCCAGCACCAGCCCCGCCGGCACGTAGCCCGAGGTCAGGCCCTTGGCCCCGGTGATGATGTCCGGCACGACGCCGTAGCGCTCGATCGCGAAGAACTCCCCGAGCCGGCCGAACGCCGTGATGACCTCGTCGGCGACGAGCAGCACGCCGTAGCGATCGGCGATCTCGCGCACCCGCTGGAAGTAACCGGGCGGCGGCGGGATCGCCGCGCCGGAGTTCTGCAACGGCTCGAGGAAGATGGCGGCCACGGTCTCGGGGCCCTCGAGCTCGATCGCCTCGGCGATCCGGTCGGCCGACCAGCGTCCGAAGGCTTCCTCGTCACCGTCGAAGTCGGGTGCAGCGCGGAACCAGTCGGTCGTGGGCACCCGGGACGTGCTGGGCACGAGGGGCTCGAAAGGCGCCTTGACCGCAGGGATGGAGGTGATCGACAGCGCACCCTGCGTGGTGCCGTGGTAGGCCAGTGCGCGACTGACCACCTTGTGCCGCGTCGGCTGGCCGACGGCCTTGAAGTACTGCTTCGCCAGCTTCCACGCCGTCTCGACGGCCTCGCTGCCGCTGTTGGTGAAGAAGACCCTGTTGAGGTCGCCCGGCGCCCGCTCGGCCAGCGCCGCCGCGAGCTCCGCGGCCGCCGGGTGTGCGTGGTTCCACACCGGGAAGAAGTCGAGCTCGCGCAGCTGCCGGGCCGCGGCGTCGGCGAGACGGGCCCGACCGTGGCCGACGTTCACCGCGAACAGCGCCGAGAGCCCGTCGAACACCTTCTGGCCCTCGGAGGTCCAGAAGTGGTGGCCCTCGGCCCGGGTCACGCCGCGGAAGTACGGCGTGCTCGTCGCGTGTGGGGTGAAGTGCAGCCAGAGGTGGTCGCGGGCGGCGGCGGCGTCGTACGGGCGGCTGCGGGCCGCGGGCGACGGGACCTGTGCGGGGTGCACCCCAGGTGCGGGGAAGTACGACGTGCGAGTCATGGTCGGTCTCCTGGTACGGGGGCGGGTGGGCGGTCAGACGAGGGCGGGGCGGTAGGCCTCGAGCCAGGCAGCGAGGTTGAGCACGACCTCGGCCTCGTAGTTGCTCACCAGGCCCGTCCCCGCGCCGGACGTGGCCCGGTCGGGGCGGAGCACCTCGGCATCGAGGTAGGCGTCGATGTCGTCCGGCGGGGCGCTCAGCACCTCCGTCAGCTGGGTGCGCAGCCGGGTGGCGTAGCGCGGGTCGGGGCTCGTCGGGTACGGCGACTTCCGCCGCTCCCGGACCGGCGTCGGCAAGCTGGTGCCGATCGCGTCGCGCAGCACGGCCTTCTCCCGGCCTGCCCCGCGACGCACGTGCTCGGGGAGCCGCACGAGGGCCTCGACGAGGCGGTGGTCGCAGAACGGCACCCGCGCCTCCAACCCAGCAGCCATGCTGAGCCGGTCGTTGCGGTCGAGCAGCAGCGGGAGGAAGTACGTCGTCGCCAAGTAAGTGATCT